>JAYVLH010000030.1:0-9400 GCA_043759555.1 Sulfuricurvum sp.
TTAAGAGTTGTATAATCACACAACTTTTAGGAGGTGGTATGTTAGATATAAGTCCGATGCTGTTAGTCAGCACACTGATTGTCTTCCTTGTCCTTATTGCCGCTCTAAATAGTTTGCTTTATAAGCCTCTTTTCACACATATGGAAAAAAGAGATGCAGATATCAAAAAAGATCTTGAAGAAGTTGGTAACAACGACGCTGAGATTGCTGCATTTCTTGCGACCGCTGAAAAGATTACAAATGACGGCAAACTACAAGCGCATGCAATGAGAGAAAAAGCAGTTGCTGAGGCAAAAGCTTTGGCAAGTAGCAAAACTGAAGCAAAACGTGCTGAGCTAGCCTTAGAGTATGCACAGTTCGAAGAGGCAATGGCCGAGGAACGTTCACGACTTAGTGGCGCACTTGGGCTAGAAATACCTAATTTTCAAGCGGCAGTTTCTGCTAAGCTTAGTCAGATTTAAGGAGAGAGTATGGGTAAACTATTAATAACTGTATTAATGCTTAGCGCGTATCTTTTTGGATCTGATGCAGCAGCAGAGGGTTCAACGGACATTGTTCAGCGAACCGTAAACTTCCTTATATTTGCAGGTATTCTTTATTATATTTTGGCTGAGCCTATCAAAAATTATTTTGGTGGTCGAAGTGCAGGGATTGCAAGTGAACTTGAAAAAGTTCAAGAACGTCTTAAAGAATCAAAAAATATTAAAGAAGCTGCAGAGCATAAAATCGAAGAAGCAGAGCGATTTGTTAATGAGCTGAATGAAATCACAAAAAAAGAATGTAAAATTCTAAGTGATAAAGTGATAACTCAATGTGATCAAGATATGGATGTAATGCAAAAGCAAAGTAATTCACTTATGGTGCTTGAAAAACGTCAAATGGTTCGCAGTGTTGTCAATGAGATCATGGGTGATGTTATGTCTGCTAGTGATTCAAGCATGGATAGCAATGCTATGACTGATATTTTGAAAAAGAAGGTGGCGTAAATGAAGCAAGCAATGATTGCCAAGCGTTACGTACAATCTTTGGTCGCAGTTTTAGATGAAACATCATTAGACAATACGTCAGAGCTTTTTGCTCTTATCGCTAATGCATTTAATGATGCTAAATTTATCCAAATCATGAACAGCAATGATATTGCCTCTTCAGCTAAAACCACTTTAATTCTTGGCATGGTTGAGAGCGCAAATAGTAATGAAATCAATAATCTTATTAAACTTTTGGGTGAGAATGGACGTTTAGCGTTAATTCCTGCATTAGCTCAAGAGCTTAAGCGTCAAATTTCGATCATTAAGCGTTCTTATAACGGTCGTATCTACAGCGAAACTGCTATGGATAAAGCATCAGTGGAAGCTATTGCACAAGATTTGGGAAAGAAAACAGGAACAACTATTTCGTTGGTCTCTGTTCCTTTAGCATGTGATGGTGTCCGTGTTGTTGTAGATGGTCTCAATGTAGAGATCGATTTTTCAAAAAATCGCCTTAATGCTCAAATTACTGAGCACATTTTAAAAGCAATTTAACCCTCGCGAAAGGAGAAACTAGTGGTAGCAAAAGTACAAGCAGATGAAATCAGTTCAATCATAAAAGAGAGAATTGAAAGTTTCGAACTTAATGTAGATATTAATGAAACCGGTAAAATCGTCTCATACGGAGATGGCATCGCCCAAGTATACGGTCTGAATAATATCATGGCCGGTGAAATGGTGGAATTCGAAGATGGAACTCAAGGTCTAGCAATGAATCTCGAAGAGAGCAGTGTTGGTATCGTTGTTCTTGGTCGTGCAAAAGCACTTCGCGAGGGAATGAGCGTTAAGCGTCTTGGGCGTTTATTAGAAGTTCCAGTCGGTGAAGCGCTTATTGGACGTGTTGTAGATGCATTGGGACAACCAATTGATGGAAAAGGTCCAATTGAAACAACTCAGACTCGTTTTATTGAGGAAAAAGCTCCAGGAATCATGTCACGTAAATCTGTTCATGAGCCAATGGCAACAGGTATTAAATCTATCGACTGTCTCGTTCCAATCGGACGTGGTCAACGTGAGTTGATTATTGGTGACCGTCAAACAGGTAAAACAACCGTTGCGCTTGATGCGATAATGAACCAAAAAGGTAACGGCGTTATTTGTATTTACGTTGCGATTGGTCAAAAAGAATCAACAGTAGCACAAGTAATTCGTCGTCTTGAAGAAGCTGGCGCTATGGAATATACAATCGTTGTTTCTTCATCAGCTTCAGAAGCTGCAGCGTTACAATTCCTTGCACCGTATACGGGTGTAACAATGGGTGAATATTTCCGTGATTCAGGGCGCCATGGTTTGATCGTTTATGATGATCTTTCTAAGCATGCAGTAGCATACCGTGAAATGTCATTGATTCTTCGCCGTCCTCCGGGCCGTGAAGCATACCCTGGGGATGTTTTCTATATCCATTCTCGTTTGCTAGAACGTGCAGCTAAAATGTCTGATGAATTGGGTGCAGGTTCGTTAACGGCTCTTCCAATCATTGAAACACAAGCAGGCGATGTTGCAGCATATATTCCAACGAACGTTATTTCGATAACTGACGGTCAAATTTTCTTGGAAACTGATTTGTTCAATGCCGGTATCCGTCCTGCGATCAACGTTGGTTTATCTGTATCACGTGTTGGTGGTGCTGCGCAAATCAAGGCTACCAAACAAGTAGCAGGAACATTACGTCTTGACCTTGCACAATATCGTGAACTTCAAGCATTTGCTCAGTTTGCTTCTGATTTGGATGAAGTGAGCCGTAGACAGCTTGAACGTGGCCAGCGTATGGTGGAAGTTTTGAAACAACCTCCATATTCACCAATTCCAGCTGAAAAACAAGCATTGATCATTTTTGCAGGGAATGAAGGATATCTTGATAGCCTTGATGTATCTGATGTTGTTCAATTTGAATCGGATCTTTATCCATTTATTGATGCGAGTTATCCACAAATCTTAGAAAATATTCGTTCAACGTCAAAAATTGATGATGAAACTATGAGTATGATGAAAAAAGCGATCGAAGAGTTTAAATCAACTTTCGTTAGTAACTAAGGATTTTAAATGGCTAACTTGAAAGAGATTCAACGACAGATTAAGAGTGTTTCAAATACGCAAAAAACTACACGTGCAATGAAATTGGTCTCTACGGCTAAGCTTCGTCGTGCAGAAGAACTTGCGAAACGCTCACGTCTGTTTGCTCAAAAAACAAATCAAGTTATCACTGAAATCGCTAGTCGTATCCATTGTAATAAAGTAGGCGGTATTGATAGTCGCTCTTTTGTACAAAATGATGCGCCAAAAATGATCGATATTATTTTTGTTACAGCTGACAAGGGTCTTTGCGGTGGTTTTAACATCCAAACGATCAAAGCGGTTAAACGCTTGATGAGCGAGTATAAAAATAAAGACGTAGGCATTCGTGTTCGTGGTATTGGGAAAAAAGGGATTGAGTTTTTTACGTTTAATCAAGTTGAATTACTTGATGCAGTAAAAAATCTCAGTTCTGCCCCTGATATGCAGCGTTCAAGTGAGTTTATGACACGATCGATCAAAGATTTCAATGATGGTATTGTTGATGCAGTTTATATTGTTTACAATGGATATAAAAATGTTATCACACAAGAGTTGCATGTAAATCGTATTTTGCCTGTTTCAATTGAAGATATTGATTGTGAAAAAGTTAAGGGCAGTGTACTTGAGCTTGAAGCGTTTGATGAAGAGAAAATGCTTGATTCATTGGTTGCAAAATATGCTGAATATAATATGTATTATGCATTGATTGATTCTCTTGCAGCAGAGCACAGTGCTCGTATGCAAGCAATGGATTCCGCTACAAACAATGCAAAACAAATGGTTAAGTCGTTAACAGTCAAGTTTAATAAAGCACGACAAGAAGCGATTACAACCGAGCTTATCGAGATAATCAGCGGCGTCGAGTCGATGAAATAATTATGGAGGATAGAATGATTGGTAAAATTGCTCAAGTAATTGGTCCGGTAGTTGATGTTGATTTTGAAGGTATACTTCCAGCAATCAATGAAGCGATCGAAGTAAATGTAAAAGTTGGAGAAAATACAACACGTCTTGTATTGGAGGTCGCATCGCACCTTGGTAACGGTCGTGTTCGTACGATCGCTATGGATATGTCAGAAGGTTTGGTTCGTGGAATGGCAGCCAAAGCTACTGGTAATCCAATCAAAGTCCCTGTTGGAGATAAAGTTTTAGGACGTATTTTCAACGTTATTGGTGAAACAATTGATGGTGGAGAACAAGTCACAGATTGTGAAACATGGTCTATTCACCGTGATCCGCCAGCACTAATCGACCAAAGTACAACAACAGAAATGTTTGAGACTGGTATCAAAGTTGTTGACCTTCTTGCTCCTTATTCAAAAGGTGGTAAAGTTGGTCTTTTCGGTGGTGCTGGTGTTGGTAAAACAGTTATTATCATGGAACTTATTCACAACGTTGCCCACGGGCACGACGGTCTTTCTGTTTTTGCAGGTGTTGGTGAACGTACTCGTGAAGGAAATGACCTTTACCATGAGATGAAAGACTCTAATGTTTTGGACAAAGTTGCTCTGTGCTATGGTCAAATGTCTGAGCCTCCTGGAGCACGTAACCGTATCGCGTTGACAGGTCTTACTATGGCTGAGTATTTTCGTGATGAGCAAGGGCTTGATGTATTGATGTTTATCGATAATATCTTCCGTTTTGCACAATCAGGTTCTGAAATGTCTGCGCTTTTGGGTCGTATTCCTTCAGCTGTTGGTTATCAACCAACTTTGGCTCGTGAAATGGGTGCTCTCCAAGACCGTATTACGTCAACTAAAAAAGGTTCAATCACTTCAGTTCAAGCGGTATACGTACCTGCGGATGATTTGACAGATCCGGCTCCGGCTTCTGTATTTGCTCACCTTGATGCAACAACAGTTCTTAACCGTAAAATTGCTGAAAAAGGGATTTATCCTGCTGTTGATCCATTGGATTCAACATCACGTTTGCTTGATCCTAAAATTATTGGCGAAGAGCACTACAATGTTGCTCGTGGTGTTCAAAAAACACTTCAAAAATACAAAGACTTGCAAGATATTATTGCTATTTTAGGTATGGATGAGCTTTCAGAAGAAGATAAATCGGTTGTTGAGCGTGCTCGTAAAATCGAAAAATTCCTTTCACAGCCGTTTTTCGTTGCAGAAGTATTTACAGGTTCTCCAGGTAAGTATGTTTCACTTGAAAATACAATCAAAGGCTTTAAAGGTATCTTGAACGGTGATTATGATCATTTGCCAGAAAGTGCATTTTATATGGTTGGCGATATGAACGAAGCGATTGAAAAAGCCGCTAAAGCTAAAGCTAAATAATCGCTTTTTAAAGGAATAAAATGGATACACTAGATTTAGAAGTGATAACTCCAAGCGGTTCTATCTTCCATGGTCTTGTTACGAGCGTAACAGTTCCTGGAGAAGAGGGTGAATTTGGCGTTCTTGCTCAGCACGTAGCATTGACGACACTTCTTAAAGCAGGTGTTATCGATATTATTAAAGAAGATGGCAGAAAAGAATCCATCGTTGTTAACTGGGGTGTAGTACAAGTAGCTAGTAATACAGTAACTGTATTAGTAGACGGTGCTGTTGCCATTCGTGGTGATAGTGAGAGTGAGATTGCTAAAGCACTTGACGAAGCAAAAACCCTCATTTCTAGTGTTGCCGATTCGCATGCATTGATCGTATCAGTCTCTGCACGTGTTGAATCAGCTGCACAAAGTTATCTTCACTAGATCAGCGATGTTAAATTTTTTTTTTGATTTCATTGCTAAAAGTCATCCAGTAACACTGGGTGTACTGTTAATCCTCTCTTTTTACTTCATCATTATTAACTGGATCTTTTTTTATCGTTGGATGTCTCTAAATGAATGGATACGTACTGAAAGTGAATCATTAGAAACTCTTTTGATGGGGTCATCTCGACTGGATAGTCGATCCTTCTTAACACATTTCGTAAAATCGAGCGCTACATTATCTAAAGCTTTACTTGATATGGCACATTATGCGTGTACAAAAGAAGCAACAAAAGGGCTAACCCTTCTCTCCATTGTTGCATCTACTACGCCGTTTATTGGTTTGTTCGGAACAGTTGTTTCGATATTGGATACCTTTAAACATATTGGTGGATCGAATGGTACCATGAGCATTATTGCTATGGGAGTGTCTGATGCCCTGATTGCAACTGCATCGGGTATTTTTGTTGCTATATTCGCGTATACTTATCACCAAATTCTTAAGCGTCAATCGTTTGAACTGGTTGGCTTGGTAAGAATGCAAAGCGATTCACTTCTTTCAAAAGAACAATAATATGTTTGATTGGGATGAAAAACCAGAACTTAATATTACTCCACTTGTGGATGTAATGTTGGTATTGTTAGCGATATTAATGGTCATTACTCCCAATATTGTGTATGAAGAGCTGATTAAACTTCCAAAAGGCTCAGCTCAAACTGAAGTCAAAGATAAAAAAGAGATTGAAATTGTTATCACAGATTCCAAACAAATTACGGTTAATAAAAAACCGTTTGAATTTGCTACCTTTAGTGATAATTTTGCTCTTTTATCGAACCAATTTTCACGGGAAAGTGTCGTTAGAATAAGTGCAGATCAAAAACTTGGATATGGTGATGTAATGGAAGTTATGAGTGCTGTTAAACGTTCTGGCCTTACTAATATTTCTCTTGCCACGAGTAATTAAATAGAATTCATGTACAAAGATCAAAAACGCTTATTTATACTGAGTGGAATTGTTTCTGTTTTCTTGTTTACATTCATTTTAGTCTTGATAGGGTGGCAAGTAATTACATCTGCGAAACCCATTGCTTTTGCCGCTATACAAAGTGATGTCATCTCTGTTTCATTGGTTTCATCTCCCTCAAAAATAAAAAAATCTGAGCCTGTTCATGAGCCTGAAGCTCAACAGGAAGTAGAAGATTCAAAACAAGAGCCTGAAAAAGAAATAACAAAAGCTGAATCTAAGCCTGCCGTACAAGAAATTACTGATCTATTTTCAAATGTAAAAATTAAAAAAATTCCTCAAAAGACCAAAGAAAATAGTGTGAAAGTTTCAGAACTTAATGCACTAGAGCAAAAAGTTCTTTCTTCGAAGCGTGATACACAATTTTTTGAAAAAGCTAAAAGTCTTGACTTCGCAAAACCTGGTGTTAGAGTCGTAGCATCATCGACCGGCCCAATAGTAAATGAATACTACGCTAAAGTTCAAGGAATTATTTATACTAATTTTCATCCCGCATCAGGTACAGAGGGGTTTAGTGCACGTGTACGTATAATCTTGAGTTCCGATGGGAAGCTTGTGTCGTATCGTGTGCTCAGCTCGTCTGGGAGTACTGTGTTTAATGCAGAAGTAGATTGGTTAAAAGAGAGATTAAGACAAGTGTCTTTACCCCATAACCCTAATGGCGGAGAAGCTACATTTGAAATTATTTTGACAGCTAAGGATTAAAATGCGTTATTGGATACTCTTTATTTTATCTGTTATTACCCTTTTAGGTTCAGATACAACCCTTGAAGTGACTAAAGCGGTTGGTGCTCTACCGAAGTTTGTTGTTGAAGATGGCAGTAGAGTAACTACCGCGGATACACAAAAGTTTCACAAAATGTTGAGTGCAGATATGAAAGTCGTTTCATTGTTTGATGTGGATGATTCGTATGCTGCACAAACGTATGAGAGTTTGCAGCCATCATTTTCACATAGTGATGCTGGGTATATTCTTCGTTATCGCTTACATGATGATGGAAGTGGCGGGTATAAAGCAGATGTAAAACTATTACAAAACGGTCTTGAGCTTTTTGATAAAACGTATTTATTAAAACAACGTGAGATGTTGGTTTTTTTGTCACATTCTATTGCGTATGACATTAATGCAAAAATGGGCGGAACACCCTTAGAATGGATGAAGCGTAAAGTGTTATTGGTTCGACACACTGGAGCAAGACGTTCAGAAATTATTGCAGCTGATTATACTCTCTCCTATCAAAAAATAATTTTGAGTGGAGGGATGTATGGTTTTGCTAAATGGGCAAATCGTGCGCAGACAGAGTATTATTATACTTCTTTGAGTGATTATAAACCTACAATTTATAAGGCAAATCTCGCTTCTGGAAATAAAAGTATCATTGCTTCATCGGATGGTATGGCCGTTTGCTCGGATGTGAGTGAAGACGGTAAGAAATTGTTATTGACATTGGCTCCAAATGGACAGCCAGATATTTATCTTTATGATTTAGTATCCAATGAGAAAAAAAGAATTACAGATTATTCTGGAATCGATGTAAATGGCCAATTTATGGGTGACGATAGCATTGCCTTTGTCTCCAATCGTTTTGGAAATCCTAATATTTTCTCAAAAAAAATAAACAGCAGTGCCATTACTCAATTGGTGTATGAGGGAAAGAATAATTCTACCTTTACAACCCATCGTAATTTATTGGTTTATAAAGCGCGTGATGGTTCTGGATTTGATTTACACATGGCATCGTTAAATTCTAGTGGTGTTCGGCAATTAACCAGTAGCGGTGACAATGATTATCCAAGATTTTCATACGATGGTGAAGCAATTTTACATATTAAGCAAGATAGAACACAAAGTTTCGTTGGAATTATCAGGCTTGGTGTGAATAAAAGTTTCATATTTCCACTGCATATCGGGCGAATTCAGTCGATTGATTGGTGATTAACCTTTTTTTGCTATACTTACAAACGATATATTAATTAAAGGGATTCATCATGATAAAAAATATAGCATACTCAAGTGCGATTGCAGCACTTTTAGTATTTAGCGGATGTTCAACAAAAGCGCCTAGTATTGATGCAACGGCTAATGGCAATGTATCTGGAAACGGTTCTCAATCGGGAGCAGCAACTCAAAATACTGCCGGAGACACTACAGCTGTCATTGCTCCGGTTACCAATGCCAATGCAACAGACACAAATGCCAATGCTACAGGTAGCACGAATACAGGAATTGTCAGCATAATATTTGATTTTGACAAATTCAATATTCGTGAAGATATGCAAGCAAATGTAAAAACTGACAGCGGATTAGTTAAAGGCAAAGCTTTCAAACTTGAAGGTAACTGTGATGAATTCGGGAGTGATGAGTACAACTTTGCATTGGGTCTTAAACGTGCCAATGCAGTTAAGTCAGCATTGGTTAATGAAGGTATCAACGCAGATTCAATCAGTATGACAAGCCTTGGTGAAGGAAATCCTGTTTGTACAGACAAAACCCAAGAATGCTGGGCTAAAAACCGTCGTGTTGATTTTAAATTACCGTAAATGCGTCATCTAGTCCTCTTTTCGATTCTCACTTCTTATTTACT
>JAYVLH010000031.1:0-8939 GCA_043759555.1 Sulfuricurvum sp.
CTGAACTTTGCCCTGGAATAAGATCTTTTTGACGACTTACCCATAGCATCGAAAATGCACCGAGATTCGTAAAACTAAAGAGTGCCCAATACAAAAACAGTGCCGTATTGGACTGTGTAGATCCAATTAAAATTGCTGCCATTACAAAACCTGCATGTGAAATTGAACTATACGCTAGCATACGTTTCACATCATTTTGCACTAATGCCCAGATATTGGATGCAGTCATAGTGACCACTACAGCAACATATAATGTTACTTGAAGCCATACAACACCACTGTGTACCAAAAACTCAAATAGACGCATCGCAACAACAAAACCTGCGATTTTAGGGACAATTGACATATAACCAGCCAATGCTGCTGAAGAACCTTCATATACATCAGGAGTCCATGTATGAAAAGGGACCATTGAGACTTTAAACCCAATAGCAGCCAACATAAAGACAACACCTAAAAGTACAAATCCGATATTAACATACTCATCTTGCGCCAAGATTACAGCGATTTGGTGAATTTCTACTGAACCTGTAATGGCGTAAAAAATCATAGAACCAAACGCGAAAAATCCTGCTGCCAACGCACCCATCGTGAAATATTTAACGGCTGCTTCAAACGACTTTGAACGATTGTGTAAAGCTATAAGGGTATACAGCGCCAACGAGGCTGTTTCCAGACCTATAAATATCAAAATAAGATTATCGGTTGCCACCATAAATTGGAAGCCTGCAATCATAAACAAGAAAAGTGCAAAATACTCTGGATAATTGTATTCATGAAACCGTTTAGAGGTTAATGCCAACGGAATAAAGAGCATGGATCCAGCCACAATAATGATCTGCGACAAAATAGCCAAACCATCTATAAGCATGACATCAAACATCCCTAAAATCGTTCCACTTTTAAGAAACAGATTCCCAAAATCGATTATAGCGCCTAAATCAAGCAATAAGAAAAGAAGACTCACCATCACATAAAATGATTTATGCAGCCCGCCTTTGACTAAATCGATACACAAAATCGTCAATGCCCCTACTATTGCAATAAGCATTGGTGCAAGTGTCGTAATATTAAGCGACGCTAGAGAAATATTTATTGGCTCTAACATTAGTGAGCCTCCTGTGGTGAATTCATCATTCTTGGTTGATTTAAGTCAGGAATAGCTTTTTGCGCTTCAACTGTTTGTGCCTTATCGTGCATCAACTGCACGATCGCTTCTACGCTATTATTTATAGGTCCTAATACTGGTTTTGGATAAACACCTAACCAAATTGCAATGATCACCAAAGGTATAAGTCCCAATAATTCGGTACGATTGACGTCTTTAAGATTCTTATTCTCTTCTTTGGTAACGGTTCCAAAAAACATCTTTTTGTACGCGGAGAGCATATAGATAGCTCCCACGATAATAGCAGTACCTGCTACCAGTGTAAACGCATGAGACTGTTTGTAAAAACCAAGCAAACTCAAAAATTCTCCGACGAAGTTAATTGTCAAAGGCAATCCAACCGATGCCATCATCATAATTCCAAAAATTGTTGCATAACGTGGCATGACAGAAGCTAAACCGCCAAATTCGCTCATTAATTTCGTATGACGTCTATCATAGATAACACCGACAAGTAAAAATAATGCCCCAGAAACAACTCCATGCCCAATCATTAAAAAGACTGAACCTGAAATTCCCTCTACATTAAGCGCAAAAATACCAAGAATAATAACACCCATATGAGATATTGAACTGTAGGCGACGACTTGCTTAATGTCCTCTTGCGCATACGCTACCATTGCTGCATACACAATCATAATTATGGCAAGTATTGCGATCGGGAACATAAAGACTACAGATGCATCCGGAAATAGCGGAAGTGAAAAACGGACAAATGCGTACGTACCCATCTTAAGCAAAATTGCCGCAAGAATGACCGAACCTATGGTCGGTGCTTGACCATGCGCATAAGGCAGCCATGTGTGAAAAGGAAACATCGGGACTTTAATCGCGAAGCCCAAAAAGAATGCAGCAAATAGCCATAACTGATAATTCACGGGAAGAATAAGCCGATACCATTCAAGAATGGAGAAGCTCCATTGCCCCGTTGCTTGGTTGTAAAGATAGGCCATGAAAAGTAGACCCACCAACATAACCAATGAACCGGTGAAGGTATAAAGGAAAAATTTGATTGAAGCGTAAATACGAAGCGGTCCGCCCCATGCACCAATGATATACAGCATTGGAATCAAAGAAAATTCCCAAAAAACATAAAATATTATTGCATCTAGCGCTGAAAATACACCCACCATTGTCATCTCTAAAAAGAGTAATGTAATAATCAAATCTTTGAGTCGGCGCGTTTCAGTTAATGAAGCAATACCAATCATCGTAAAAAAAGTGGATAAGATAATGATAAATAGAGAGATACCATCGATTCCAACCATATAATTAATACCAAATGCAGATATCAACGGAGCTGTCTCCATAAATTGCATACCTTGGGTCATAGGGTCATACAAATTCCACAACCACAGGGATAAGAAAAATTCAATAGCCGCCACGGTAATTCCGTAGGCTCTGACGCTATCTTTATGAACTACAAATCCAAGCATTGCTGCCAATGCTGGGAAGAAAATTAAAATCGATAAAATGTGTTCTTGCATCAAACTCTCCTTACATTGCCCGTAGATTTACTGCGTTATAACCCGCAGTAAACGCCACAGCAAGTACCAATAAAACAACTAAACCTATAACCATCCAACGTAACATACTGGAAAGGTTACCACTTTGCATTGTATGTGTTTTTTCACCTGTTTTATATATCACATTTGCAATTCCATCTACTGTTGCATCAACAATTTTAAGGTCAATTTCTTTCCAAGCAAATTTAGAAAGCTGCATATATGGTTTACTAAATACTTCATCATAAATTTTTGGGATGTAATATTGATTACTCAATAGCTTATATATAAAACTGTTTTCCATTCTTGAAGTACCATCTGGAACACTATTGAAAGAAACATATTTTTTATACGCAAATGCAATAGCCGCAATAACTAAAAGCTGTGTTCCAATTGTCATCGTCCAATAGGTTGTAACATTGTGTACGTGGTATTGTGTTGCTGGCAAAAGACCTGTTACCAACTGATAGTAAGTTGATTTAAACGATCCTGCGATAATTGCCAAAAGAAGCAATGGGCTCATAGCAACAAGCATAAACTTATACGCTTCATGCGGATGAATACCAAAAAGTTTATAACGCTCTTCCCCATGAAAAATCAGTGCGACAAGTCTAAATGAGTAAAATGCGGTCAGCATAGCTGTAAATAAAAGGACTGAATAAATAATGTAATGCTGCTGTACAAACCCTACTTCTAAAATCAAATCTTTTGAGAAGAAACCTGCAAATGGATAAATACCGGCAAGTGCTACAGATGCAAGAGTCATCATTATAAATGTTCCCTTCATCACTTTACGCAAGCCGCCCATCTTGAATGGATCGAGTTCATCGTGCATTGCATGCATGACGTTACCAGCACCTAAGAACAATAATGCTTTAAAAAATGCATGCGCCATCAGGTGGAAAAGTGCCACCCAGTATGCACCAAGTCCTGCAGCAACAAACATATAACCCAACTGAGAAAGGGTTGAATAGGCAATGATACGTTTCATGTCGCGATTTACAAGCGCCATTGAAGCTGCAAATAGGGCTACAAAAGCACCAAGACTTGCAATAAATAGACCCACATTAGGAATCAAATCATAAATAGGATTTGCACGTACTACAAGATATACTCCTGCCGTAACCATCGTTGCTGCATGGATCAATGCCGAAACAGGCGTAGGCCCTTCCATCGCATCAGCTAGCCACGTATGAAGAGGAAATTGTGCCGATTTACCCATCGCTCCAATAAAGAGGAAAATTCCGATCCATGTTATGGTTTGCATCGGAAGATGTGCTATATTTGCAAATACCACATCGTATTGAAGAGAACCTAAATTCCAGTACATCATAAAAATACCAATCAACATTGCCAAATCCGCGATACGGTTCATAATGAATGCTTCATTAGCCGCCCATGTGGCAGATTCTTTATGATACCAAAAACCAATCAAGAGCCATGAACAAAGTCCAACACCTTCCCATCCGATAAATAATCCGGCAAAGTTATCACTCATTACCAGCACCATCATCGAGAAAACAAAAGCGGAAAGATATGAAAAGAAACGGTTAAAGCCCTTATCGTGATCCATGTAGCCAACGGAGTAAACGTGTACAATCGTAGAAACAATGGTCACAACCATCATCATGACAACACTTACTTGATCAACAACAAATCCAAAGGGAATATACAGATCTCCCGTTGCCATCCACGTCATCATTTCAACGTGAACCGTATGACCGCCTAGTACATAATTCAACAAAATAGTACTGCTTATAAAAGAGGTAAAAAGTAACCCTGATGTCATAATTCCCGTAAATTTAGTTTTCGGGGATGCTCCAAACAATGCTGCAAAAAGTGAACCTACAAGTGGAGCAAAAAGTGCAATGTATAAATAAATTTCCATGTAGTCCTATCCTTTCATCGATGTCATTAGATCAAGATCAATTTTGCCCGTACGTTTGTACCATACGATCAACAGACCCAATCCTACTGCAACTTCTGAAGCCGCAATCGCAATAATGAAGAAAGCAAACATCTGACCCGTATAATCACCACGATAATGGGATATAGCAGCCATACCGATATTAACAGAATTCAGTAATATCTCCGTTGCAAAAAAGAGCATTAGCAAGTTTTTACGTCGCATAACCCCAATAAGACCAATCGAAAATAATACCGTGGAAAGCACCAAATAATGTGTTAATGTGATTTCCATCAGTGTACCTCTTCTTCTGTCGAGTTACTCACGCTTGATGCATGTAACAATGCAATTTCTTCTTCTGCCATAAGAGTCAATGATTTATCCATTTTCTTTCCTGCCAATACAATCCCTGCAATCATTGCTACCAGTAACATAACGGCTGCAAGTTCAAAAGGTACCAGGTATTTTGTAAATAAAACCATCCCAATTGCTTGGGTATTTCCAACTGATGGGTCAATTGGATAATATGCGCTTAAGTTATTGGTAACAATCGGCGCAAGAACGATAAGAACAATTAACACAGCTGATATTGCCCCAAGAACAATAATGAAACGCGGATTCATCCGCTTTTCAACAACACGTCGTGTCGTATCAAAAAACATCATTCCAAACGCATACAATGCCATCACTGCACCTGTATAAACAATAATTTGAATTGCACCTAAAAAATCAGCACCTAAAATAAAGAAAAATGCGGAAATAAAAATCATCCCAGCAGCCATTGCTGTCAGGGCATATAATGCTTGAGACGTCATCACAGTAATGGTAAACATTACGATGGTAAGTGCTGCAAACAGATAAAAAGCGACTGCTTCAAACATCGTGTCTCCTTAATACGCGAGAGGCGTTTTCGTAACGCTCTCATTTGGGGTAATAGCACCAAATCCTGGGTACTCTGCTTGTTGACCTGCAGTGAGCCAGTCAAGCGGTGTTAACATATCGTCTTTGATTACAAAATGTGCCCGCTGTTCTGATCCGTTTTCATAACGATCTCCATGAACAATTGCCAGTTCCGGGCATACTTCAGCACAATAACCGCAAAAAATACAACGGCCAAGATTAATACTGTATTCTGTCACTTCCTTACGGCTATTTTCATCAATCTTTGTATCCATACGAATACAATCAGAAATACAAATTTTCTCACACAATCCGCACCCGATACAACGCTCGTAACCGGATTCCCATAAACGCAAAAGTTTATGAACTGCACGGTAGCGCGGTCCGATAGGCAATTTTTCTTTTGGATATTGCACTGTGTGAATGTCAAATTTGATCATTTCACGCATTACAACCCATAATCCTACAAAGAGTTCGCCTCTAAAAGTACGCTTTACTATTTGTTTAAACTTATCCCATTCAGTGGTTGGATAATCTTCAATATCAACGTAAAAATAAGGGCTTTGTACACTTACGTTACGATCGTTCAATGGTTCACTATGCATCTATCCCTCCTTAAAACATCATCACAAGACCGGTGATCACGATATTGATCACGGCTATTGGCATTAACACTTTCCAGCATAACCGCATCAACTGATCAGGTCGTACATCTGGCCACGCAGCACGGGTCCAGAGGAAAAAGAAAAAGAAAAATGCAACCTTAAGAAGCAATTGAATAGCTCCTGCAATCGTTCCATCACCAAAACCACCCAAAAAGATGATTGCGATTACAAAAGAGATAAAAAACATATTAGCATACTCACCAATAAAGAAAAGACCCCATCGCATACCAGAATATTCTGTTCCAAAACCATCAATAATTTCATGGTCATTGGCTACAAGGTGAAACGGTGTACGCCCGGTCTCTGCAAATGCTGCAATCCAAAAAAGGATAAATGCAACCGGTTGTGACCAAACCATCCAGCTTCCTATGCCCCCTGATTGATAATTATTGATATCAACAAGAGATAATGACCCTACCAACATAAGAGGAGCGAGTAATGAGAGCCCACTGATCACTTCATATGAGATAAATACGGCTGCACTACGTGCTGCTGAAATTAACGAAAATTTATTCGCTGATGCCATACCACCCAACAGTGGTCCATACAAACCGATGGCCATAACTCCTAAAACATACAAAATACCAATATTGATATCTGCAACAATTGGGTGGACGGTATAACCAAAGACAGTAAACTGAGGCCAAAACGGAATGGCAGCTGAAGCCATAAATGCTGTTGCCGCGGTAATAACAGGAGCAATTTTAAAGATAGGCTTTACCACGTTTTGAGGAATAATATCCTCTTTAGTGAAAAGCTTAATCCCATCTGCTGCTACTTGTAGTAAACCAAACGGTCCTACGTGCATGGGCCCAAGACGACGCTGCATGAACGCTAATACTTTACGCTCAAAATACGTACCCAATCCCGCAAGTGCTGAGAACACCAATAAAATGACGACGATTTTAACAATCGTTTCGATGATAAATGCTATATCCATGCTTTACACCTTTTGAATAGATACATTCGTAAAGCGATAGTCGCCAAACAATGCACTCGAGTTTATTTTCGAATCAAATGTAGGAAGATATGTAATCTCTCCATTGATTTTTGTATCATGAATAACTTGTACAACCATTTCACCTTTAGCAGTTGTTACGCGTACTTTATCGCCTGTATTTAAAGCATTATTGCTCATAAATAGACCCGATGCGTACAATCCGCCCTCTTCACTTAACTGATGCGATTTAGCCGTAAACGGTGTAAACTGAAGCACAGGATTTGCTAAATAAAGAGCTTGCCCTGTTAATCCGATTTTTTCATCAAATGCTTCTACGTTTTCATCATTAGCAATTACAACTTTTTGAGGCTCGAGGAGATAACCTCGAACTTCAACACCTGCATTGGTATAATGATTAGGAAGAGAATCAAACGAAACATTGCTAAATCCAGCATTGAGCGGTAATTGCATTGTATAGTCAACTGTCAAAGCTTCATTCAGACCAAGAACATTGGCAATATCATTAAGCGTATAGCCACCAAACGGTACTGCCGCATTGGTCGGATTAACACGCTTATCGATGCTGACGAATGTCCCCTCTTGCTGATTAAGAGCCGGCATATCCAAATCACCGTTCCCTAATGCGCTTAATACAAAGTCTCCTGCTGTATTATAGCCGATTGTAGCCGAACCAGCACGCTCATCAAGGTCACAAATCAATGCAACACCTAAGGTATTCGCAAGATTGGGAATCATTGTAACGTTGAATGCCGTATATTTTTCAATAAGCCCAACAAGTCGTGCACAATTTTTTGCATTTGGATGTGTATATAAGTCAGGACCCACCATAAGTGAAAACTCTTCTTTTTTGGCTAAATACTTTATGAGTGTTTCGCTAAATCCAGCTGGTGCGTTCAAAATCTCCAAAAGACGATTATCATCGACTTCTACTTCTTTAGAAACTTTTTTCTTCACTGTTTTAGTGACCTCTTCACTCACTTCTTCTTCAACGCCGCTCTCTTCATTGAGTACTTTTTTAGTAACTGTTTCGGTTACTTTTTCATCAACTGTTTCTTCAATCGTAACCGTTTTCATTGAATGAAAAGTTAAAAGGTATTCAGTAATACTTGCTGGCATCGCTGATTTATCACCAAAAAGATCCAACATCAAATACAATGCTGCTTCTTCCATCATTGGTGCATGATTAATTTGTGTTACATTTTTAGACATATCTTCGATTACCGGATCATTGATTGGATGAAAATATAATCCTGCACCTTTGTTCATAGAAATTGCATTATTCATTGCAAAACGTGCATTTGGATTGTCTGTCTTAAGAGCACTTCCGATAGAGACAACAAAATCAGACTCATGCACTTCTTTTAGATTGCCGCGATAAAGAGATTCTCCGGTAATTGCACTGTAATCTTTCAAGAAATTTTTAAATACTCGCGCTTCATTATTAATCAGTTTTACACCCAATTTTTCTTTGAGACGCTGTAGAATCATTGCCTCTTCATTCGTAATCGTTGATGTAAATGAAATAGTATCTGCATTTTTGAATGCATTGATTGCCGCATCAAAAGCTTTTGTATCTTTTATAACGTCCGTGTTTTGGAAATCGTATCCATAGCGTCCTGCACCGCATAATGAAACATAGTTCCACTCATTTTTAACACGGTATATTTTCTCATCTGGATTGCTGGTACTTGTATGTTTGATATCGTAACTAATCTGACATCCAGCACTGCAATGGGCACATGTCGCAGGAACTTGAGTATGTTCCCATGCATTTGATGTATATTGATAATCACTGCTTACCAATGCGCCAACCGGACAAACAGATGTGCATTCG
>JAYVLH010000032.1:0-16339 GCA_043759555.1 Sulfuricurvum sp.
GGTAAGTATTTGCTAATGATACGAATCCATCACTCTTTAATTTAGGTGAAAAAATGAAAGCAAAGTTAGAAGAAGAACTAAACAACTATCTTGATTTCAAGGTAAAATTCACCCCATATTATAAAACTATGAAGCAAATTGTGAGCTCAACTTTATTTGATGAGCAACTTCAAGAGATATTGCACTCTTTAGAAAAAGAAGAGTGTAATAGTGCAAAAAACTTTAAAGTGTATCTTGATGCTGTTATCATAAATATGCAAAGCAAAATTGCAAAGTATAAGCCATCTGTGTATTTTGATGATGAAAAAGTTAAAGATATAGAAAATCAGGGATTTGTGATACCTTTTTACAGTGATGAAATAGAGGAAATCTATGTTCTTCTTGGGATATTCAAGAAAAACTACCAATCATAACGATATTTAATTGAGCTTGGTAACTTTTTTGTGATTAAGTTTCGAGAATGTGTCGCTTGGTAACACGCGTGTTTAAATGTCCTATGTAAGCGACACCTGTTTATTTAAATTGTTGTAGTATTATACTCGTAATTAATTAGTGATAAAAATATATACATAACTAACACATAATGTTGTATTGTATTAATCGCTTTATTAGGTGGTGACAACATAAATGGAAGCCCCTTCACTCAATCTAAAAAGGAAGAAAAGATGAATAACAAAGATTCTTTATCTAATGAAAAAAAATTAGATAGAAGAGATTTTTTTAAAAAAACAGCAGTTTTATCAGCAACAGCATTAGCTGGAACAAGCATTTTTGCAGCTGATGATTCCGCAATAACTGAAAAACCTGAATGGGCACAAAAGTGGGGTGACCCAGTGACGACAAACTTGTATGGCATGCCATCAGTTTATGAGCATAATGTTACAAGAAGAAGTACATCGCTATTGTCTTCCGGTAATTTTAGAGCCAGTATTGCGGTAACACCAATACATGAATCTAAAGGTATTATTACACCAAATGGTCTTTTCTTTAGTCGTTCTCACGGTGGAGTCGCCCAAATTGATCCCAATGAATATCGTTTAATGATTCACGGATTACTTGAAAAGCCTATTGTCCTTACCTTGGCTGAATTAAAGCGTTACCCAAGCGTTACTCGTATTCACTTTATTGAATGTCCAGCGAATGGTGGACAAGAATGGAGAGCAACACAATTTAATTCTGTTCAGTTTGCTAAAGGCTTTATGGCCTCTGCTGAATGGACCGGTGTTTATCTTAAAACTATTTTAGAAGATCTTGGTGTTAAACCAGAAGCTCAATGGATGCTTGCTGAGGGTGGTGACAGTTCTAAGATGGGCAGAACAGTTCCTATGGATAAAGTTCTCGATGATGCAATGATCGTTTGGGGTCAAAATGGCGAAGCTCTTCGCCCAGAACAAGGTTATCCAGTAAGATTACTTCTTCCAGGCTGGGAAGGAAACTTATGTGTTAAATGGCTAAGACGTTTAGAGTTTGCTGCAGAGCCATGGTATTGTAAAGAAGAGACAGCTAAATATACTGCTCTTAAGCCAACAGGCAAAGCAATTCAACACTTCTATGCAAATGAAGTAAATTCAACCGTAGTGTCCCCATCTCCTGAGATTCCTTGGACGGACCTCAAAGATGGTGCTGTTGTTGAGATCGAAGGTCTCGCATGGTCAGGAATGGGTACGATTACGGGTGTAGATTTCTCTTTAGACGGAGGGAACACTTATGTTCAAGCGGAACTAAAAGGTTTAGTACTTCCTAAATCTTGGACACGTTGGAGCTATATGCATACGTATAAAAAAGGTGAAAAGCTCTTGCTTACATCTCGCGCTTCAGATGATGCGGGTTATATTCAGCCAACAATCGATCAAGAGACATCTGTGATGGGTGTTGAATCTGTGTATCATAGAAATGCAGTTGAAACATGGGAAGTAACAGAAAATGGAGAGGTGAATCATGTTCAAATTAGATCATAAATTAATGATATCTGCTTCGGTATTTACTGCAGCAGCACTACTTGTAGCAGGTTGTGCTGCCGGTGGTTTAGGGCTTTCAAAATCAAATGGCACAGTTGGACTGGCTAGTATTGACGGCGGTGTTTATTACCCTGCAGTAAATGGTAAAACGGGTCCATATTCTTTAGATACTAAAGTTGCTGGTATGAAGATTAATAATGGACGTATACCAACGGCTAATGAGCTAAAAGCTTGGGATACAGACGTTATGCCTGATGGTACAGGGTTGCCTGAGGGCAGTGGTACAGCATCCGACGGTTCAGATGTGTATGATGCTAAATGCATTATGTGTCATGGAGATTTTGGTTCCGGAGGAGCTGGCTATCCATCGTTAGCTAAAGGTAATGCGTATAGCATGAAAGAAACTTTGTTGAGTCAGAGAAGTAAAGAAGGGGCTGAAGGTCCTGTTCGTGTCTTTGGTACCTATTGGCCAAAAGCAAGTACACTTTGGTGGTATATTAAAGACGGTATGCCTCACCAGATGACAGGTACATTGACAGATGATGAAACGTATGCCCTTACAGCTTACATCCTGAAGTTAAATGAGATAAAGATTGACGGCGTTCTTGTCGATGATGACTATGTCCTTGATCGTGAAAAGTTTTTAAAGATAGAGATGCCAAATAAAGATGGTTTTGAACCAAAGATTGATGGTCCAAATTCTCTACCAGGAATACGTGCTTATTATGCTAATGGAGCAAATTTTGGTGGACAAAAAGTTAAGCCTAGTGAGCGTTGTATGACGAATTGTCAAGCATCAACCGTTCAAAAAGTTTATGTTAGCAATGGAGGTATCCATGATTTTGTCCCTCCAATGGCAACGGCTAGAGATTTGCCAAAAGAAGAACCAAAAGAATTTGATTCTAAAAAAGCTTATGAAGTAAACTGTGTTGCGTGTCATGGTAATAGAAATATGGGTGCTCCTATGTTGGGCGATGCTAAGGCATGGGCGGCTGTTAAAGCAAAAGGAATGGATGCTGTTTATAAAAATGGTATCAATGGAATCAACGGTATGCCTGCAAAAGGCGGAGCTACTTTGTCGGATACAGAGTTTAAATCAGTAGTCGATTATATGGTCGACTCAAGTAAATAAAACAAAAGGAATAACCATGGAAAGAAGAAAATTTTTAGGTTTTGGTATTTTAGCGGCAGCAGCTGCTTTTGTTCCAGCAAACGTTAGCGCAGAAGACTACAGAAAAACTAAGCCTGATGCATGGAAAGCCAAGACTGTTGAAGATGCAATAGCAAAACTTTACGGTACTAGTACAACAATCGAGCAAGGTGTTACACTGACTACTCCAGATGTTGCGGCGAATGGCGGTGCTGTTCCTGTTGATTTTACATCAGATATCGCTGCAAAATCAGTTGCAGTATTTCAGAATGCAAATCCTGAAAGTGCAGTTTGTGTCTTTACACTCAATGAAAACAGCATTATTGATTACTCAATAAAAATGAAAATGAAACAAAGTGGTACGATTATGATCGTCGTAGAAGGTAAAGATGGGAAACTTTACTCAGCGAAGAAAGCAATAAATGTTGCACTTGGTGGTTGTGAAGGCTGATTCGCCCTCACACTTATAAAATTAATCGTATAAAAGGAAATTCATGGAAATCAAAGCTAAATTAAAAGACGGTATCGTTAGTGTCAAAGCTATGGCAAAGCATCCTATGCTTACTTATGATGTAGCAAAGAAACAAGGTGTAGAAGCTAATTTTATTACTCATATCACTGCAACTGTTAACAATAAAGTTGTTCTTGATATGTCAACAAGTCAGTTTTTATCTAAAAATCCTATCTTTAAATTTTCATTTAAGGGTGCTGCTGTAGGTGATAAAATCACAATGACTTGGGTGGATCTATTAGGTGCAACTGAAACTTCAGATTCTATCATTAAATAATTCCAATTACTTCCCTATGAGAAAATGGTCTATACCATTTTCTCTCTTATAACAATGGATAATCATATGCATAAAATAATTGTAAGTCTTTTTCTTGTTATTATCGCGTTAAATAGTTCTCTTTTTGCAAGAAATATAGATATTAACACAATTGTAAAAAATTCTATTGGAAAAAATAAATATTTGTTTATTTTTCTTCACAGAACGGATTGTGGGTATTGCGAGAGTATGCAGACATTTACGCTTGATGATGATCCTATAAAAGAGCTTATAAAAAAAGATTTCGTTTTTCTTCACATTAATATTAGTGAAGATGACGTTGTGAAGTATAAAAATTTTACAGGCAGCGGACGTGATTTTGCAAAACATGTAGGTTACAATATTTATCCATCATCACTATTTTTAAATAGTGCCAATAAGATAGTGTATGCTACTCCTGGGTATCAAGATAAGGATCAGTTTCTTGTAACATTGAAATATGTTGATAGTGGTGCCTATAAAAAAATGGACTATCAGACTTTCAAAAATAAGATAGGTTTAACCAAAAAACCATAGGTTGATTTAACTAATAGAAAGGGTGTTATATGTCAGCAAAGCCTCGAGTTTTAGCCCTTTTTATATCTGTTGAAAATGAAAAGAACAGAGTGCATAAAGAGAAGCTTGAGTTGGATGTGAATGGTGTCTTAGAGGATAAATTTTATGCTAAGAACAATAACCGCTTAATCTTAATAACTTCTATAACTGCGTATACATTGGCTAAAGAGAGTGGTGTCGAGTTGGACTATGGCAGCCTAGGTGAAAATATTTTGATTGATGAAAATATCAATCATTTAACCGTAGGGAACCAGTTTAAGATCGGGGAAATAGTTTTAGAAATAACTCAAAATTGTACGCTTTGCAATGGTTTGTCGATTATCGATCCAAGCTTGCCTGAGATTTTAAAAAACGATAGAGGCTTATTCGCTAAAACTGTTACAAAGGGAAGCATAAAGAAAGGTGATATTGTTATTATCTAATTTCTTAGTGGATTGTTATTTAAATACTGTAAACTACTATTAAATACACATTGTTTAATGGTATACATATGTGGTGAAAGCTGCATTCATATTATTCAAAGGACGAAAATGAAAAACATCTACAAAACGTTGCTTGTTGCTTTCCTTGCGCTAGCTACAATAGGGTGTGCAGGAGTCAATCCAAAGGTTGATGCACAAAATGAAGGTCAAATTGTCCAGGTTTATAGCGCTCCTAATGCAGATGGCGCTATTACAACAAAAACGATAGATGAAGCTTTTGAAAAAAGTGGTCTAACAATGGGGGGAGACAACAACATGAACTCCCCATTTGAGAAAAGATTTGGTCACGTTCATTATAAAACGTACAATTTGGCAATGTTTTTTAATACAGACTTAACGGTTAAGCTGATAAAAAAATACCCTAAATTTGGTTCTTTGACTCCATTAACCATGTCAATTTGGTCTGATGATGAAAAAAAGACGATGAATGTATCTACTCTTACCTTAACTGGTATGTCAAAAGCTGTAGGGATTCCTGAAAATGATCCAGACTTGATGGCTTACGCAGCTATGGTCAAAATTGCACTTAAAGCAGCTCTCCCTAAGGGTGACTTTCAAAAAACAAATTTCCCTATAGTAGATAAAGCTGCATCATATAAGCAAGAATTTACTGTGGATATCACAGAAACTGATCCTGCTAAGATTCAAGAAATCAAAGGAAATATAGAGGCAGGATTTGAAGGCGAGATGGAGCCATTAGGCTTTTTGTTGCCAAACTATATGAATCTACAAACGGACGTTTTTGATGGTGTTGGGTTCAATGATTATGATGTCTATGTAACTTACTCTATCTGTAAATTTGATGTCATATATCCTGTTTCAAAATTTTACCCGGCAGCTGGCGCGTGGGCTCCTTGTTCAATGTATATTTATCATAAAAAAGGTGAAGACAAAATCCATATCGGATATTTGGGAGTTGACAGTTGGATCACAAGCTTGGGAATGACAGACAAAGAAGCAATTGGAAAGCTTTTAGAAGCTCAAGGGATGATTACTAAGATACTCAATGGTTTGAACTAATTATAAGAGTAAAAATTGACTTGCCCATTTGTGGGTAAGTTTAAATAGTAAAGCAAATAATGCCATTTGTTTTATTTTTAAACTTTAAAGGAAAATATATGACATTATTGAAACAGATTATTCCAATCCTATTGTTGAGTGCTGCTACGTTGACATCACTAAGTGCAGCTGATGAATTTATTCCAAGTAACAATAAAAACCTTGCCGTTGAATATACTTTAGACAATAAGGATATCACATTTGATAAGGCATTTTTTGAATTTACAAAAAAACCTTTAGAAAAAGCAGGCTTTTTTCTAAGTGATCCACACCATAATGTCAATGATGTATATGAGAAGCAGCTGGGCACGACTTCTTTAAGTCAGCTATCATTTTCCTCACTTATCAATGACGATAAAGCAAGAGTGCTTTTTAATAAAGATCCTAGAATAGGTGGTTTTACACCATTTAACTTAGTTATATATAGAAAAAAATCAGATATGAAAACGGTTATCACTCATATTACTCCTGAAGCTGCATTGGATATACTCCATATATCAGACAAAGATGTAAGAGATCAATACGTTGCTATGTTTAAGCCACTGGATGCGGCGATAGAAAAAGAGTATGGTGCTAATGCAAAAAAAAGCTATACTACAATTCAAGGCTATGCCAAATATAATATGATGAACTTTGAGATACCTTTTGAACAACCTGATGACGTAGATGAGTTCTTTGACGCATTTCAAGAAAAGTTTGAAACAGCTTTTCAAACCAAGGGTTATATCATTGCCGGTTTTTATAATATGAAATACAGTTTAAATACTAACAATGATGTCCTGCCTGACTATTCAAATTTTGTTGTTTGGTCTCTTTGCCATATACCATTTTCATATACCATTTTTGATGGCAAAAACGCTTTGCCACAAGCTGCAATTTTTGCACCATGCTCTATGTATGCTTACATAAAGCAAGGTGAAAATAAGATAGTAATTGGCATGCCGACTCTAACTTCTTGGGCGGCAGCTTTAGGAATAACAGACAAAGAGAAACTTAAAAAAATAGAGGAACTCGATACGGAAATTCCATCCATCATAAGAAGTTTGGGCGGTGTTGATGTATCCAATAAGAACCCATTGACGAATTGAATTTATCCGTTATCGGATTCTACGCTTTTACGTCATCTCGTACCCTAACATGAGATGAAATCCAGCTTAGAGCTAGATTTTATGAATGTATCACGCAGTGAAAGAATACTATTTTTTTTCTATAACTTCTTTGGCGCTTTTAATCGCACCTTCCATTTTTGATTTAGCAACACTCCATGCACGTTTACCCATCGCTTTTGCTTCTTGAGCAGACGGTGAATTCAGCAATGCAGCTCCGCGTTCACTAACTTCTTGTTTTAATTTAGAAAGCTTTCCTTGCAGAAGTTTTGCTGTTTCTTGAGACAAAATGGCAAGTTCATCGCTGTCGAGACGAATTTCTCCACCAATAGTCGTGAGCTGCTCGATGATTTCAGGAGAGTTTTGTTTGGCAAGACTCTGGACAATTTCTCCAAAAAGAGTATGAATATGTTCTAGTTCATCTTCTATTATCTGATATTCGTTGCGATAGAGAGCTCTGATTTCATCTGGAAGATACAAAAGATATTGGCGAAACTTTTCTATTGATTTATGAAGAGCTGAGCGGATACCTAGAAGTGTCCCGCGTAAAATTGGTTGAGCTTGATTTGGGGTGGCTTGCGTAACATTGAGCGCGCTTTGCAAAATACTTGAGAAAATCCGGCGAATACGTACGGCATTAAGAACATTTGCATTGAGTGTCTGAAAGGCGATCTCTTTGATGATTTCATGAAGCGTTTCTTCGATGTCAGAGCCACGTTCGAGTGTCGTGATGATAGCAGATTCAACCATCTCTTCAAGTATGTCGAGCAGATCGACGGATTGAATTTTGATTTGGTGAAGTTTTTCTAAGAGTACATCATTACCCTCAAATTTAGTTTCCAATATATCAAAGCATTGGTATTTTAGATGTTGTAGCTCATCACTTTTACGCGCAATTTGACGCTCTAGGCGCTCTTTTTGCTCGAGCAGCTCTTCGAGGTCATTATGCAGCGTAGATGACTCTTCTTTTAAGGCACTGAGAGTAAGCTTTTTAAGTTCATCAAGTGGCAGGGTGCTGATGTCTTGTACGGTAAATTTAGTTTGAAAAGATTCGAGACTCATTAGTTTCCTTTATAGCACCATTTTGATGTGCGGGTGTGCTTTAAATGTTTCATAAAAATAGGTACGTTCATCCTCATTATGCACCAAGAGTTCTAAGTTCATGCTGATGTATTTTCCGCTGCTGCTAGTGTTGGAAGGTACGAGGGTATAGTCGCGGTCAATGAGTATCTCCATAACCGCGATTTCAATTCCTGCACGCTCAAATGCTACTACTTTGTAGCACCATGAACAAGGATATTCCAGTTCAAGTTTTTTTCCATTAATTTCGCATGTAATTGCCACTTTTTCCTCCTGATTTGGTTTCGAGCTGTATGGGGCCGAGTATCATCCCTTTATCGATAGCTTTGAGCATATCATAGATGGTTAACAGTCCTATGCTTGTTCCCGTGAGAGCTTCCATTTCTACGCCTGTTTGACCGTTTAGTTTTGCGGTAACGGTGAGACGAAATCCCGGAAGTTCTGGAAGTTCATCAATGTCACAGTTGACACCGCTGAGGTTAAGCGGATGACACATGGGAATAAGGTCACTGGTTTTTTTTGTTCCCATAATAGCTGCAATGACAGCTGTTTGGAGAACAGGCCCTTTTTTAGCCGTTTGATTGATTACTGCATCGTAAGCATTTTGACTCATTGTTATAAGTCCGCTGGCAACAGCAGTACGAGACGTGGTGTTTTTGTCGGAGACATCAACCATTTTTGGTCGGTCTCGTTCGTCTAAATGGGTTAATTGCATGGTTCATTCACTTGGTGTTATTTTTATTATTATAGCGTGAAAGTGCTGCTTCGTATTCTGATGGATGATTTAAATTCATAAAGGGGTCTTCATTGTCGAATTCCACAAAGTGTGTATTGCTCATACTCAGCAGCTTTCCTAAACGATGATCGCCCTCATGAAGCATACGGCTAAATTCGTTTAACAGTGAACTATGATAAATCCCTGTCATGGGATGTGTGCCTGAAGAGGTCTTTGGAATTACTGCATCAACATTAGGCTTATCGGCTTCTAATAATGTACGAATCGTTTCTTCGTCTACAAAAGGAGAGTCGACACTGAGAACAAAAATACGATCGCATTTCAGGTGTTCAAACGCACTTATAAATCCTGCTGTAGGAGCAAAATCAGCACTTTTGGGATCAAGGATAAAGTTGGCTGTAAAATCGAATTTATCGGCAGTTTTAGTCGAGATAAAGACGTGGGTAAAAAGTTCAGAGAGACGGGTGTATTGGTATTGTGTAAGCGATGAACACCCACCAAAAGGGAGCAGTGATTTGTCTTGTCCCATACGGGAACTTTTTCCCCCTGCAAAAATAACGCAAGGGAGATCAAACATTATTGCAATGCGGCTTGAACGAGCTGTGCCATGCCTGGAGTCGTGCCTTTTGTGACATAATCAAGAACAAATGGGGTAAATTTGCTCACCATTTCAGGTTTCATACCTAACTTCATAAATTGAGCTGTGAGTGGAGTTGTGCTTGCAGGTGCTGCGGACATCAAAGAACTGATTGCGGGCATACTGGAAGTAAGGGATTTGAAGTCAGAAGGTTTCATGTCTTTTTTAGCTTCACCAAAGAGGGCCGCTGAACCACCGATAGCCTGTGTTGGGGTAACACCCAGTGATGTAGTCAGGTTTTTAACCAATGGATTTGACCCGACAGATGTATTGGCAACAACAGCGTCGGTTAGCGGTGCGGCTTGTTGCAACATTCCGCCAAAATCAAAAGCAAAAGTACTTGTTGTAATCAGGGAGAGGGAAAAAGCAATAGCCATGAGTGAACGGTTCATCGTTGATCCTTTAAATAATGGTAGCGGGATCAGTAATGACACCGGTGATCGCCGAGGCAGCAGCAACGGCAGAATTTGCCAAATAGACTTTAGATGAGCGTGAGCCCATACGTCCAACAAAGTTACGGTTGGTGGTTGCAATGGCAACTTCATTATCGCCCAAGATTCCCATATAACCGCCTAAACATGCACCGCAGGTCGGATTGGAAACAACACCGCCGGCATCGATGATAATATCCATGTATCCCGCTTTGGTCGCTTCTCGTGCGATTCGTTGTGTGGCGGGGGTGACGATGAGACGAACATCCGGATGAACCCGTTTACCTTTGAGAATTTCAGCAGCGATTTTAAGATCACCCAAACGGCCGTTGGTACAGCTTCCGATAAATGCTTGGTCTATTTTGATACCATCGCTGACCGCTTGAGAGAGGCTATGACCGTTGGATGGCAAGAATGGATAGGCAATAACCGGTTCAAGATTGCCTACATCGATTTCCAGTACCTGTACGTAGGTTGCATCTTCATCGGAATAATGAAGTTTCGGTTCGCGTGCCAACGGTTTATCGGCTAGGAACGCTGCTGTCACTTCATCATACGCAACGATACCGCTTTTTGCCCCTGCTTCGATGGCCATGTTACACATGCTGAAACGGTCATCCATATTGAGGTGCTGGATTGTGCTTCCGGTGAATTCTAAAGTGCGATAAAGGGCTCCATCAACACCGATAAGGCGGATAATTTCCAAGATAATATCTTTACCTGTCGTGTACTTGCCTGGTTTACCACTAAGGACCACTTTGATACTTTCAGGAACTTTGAACCAGTTTCCTCCTGTTATCATAGCAAACGCCAAATCAGTCGATCCCATTCCGGTTGAGAAAGCACCAAGAGCACCGTGAGTACAGGTGTGTGAGTCTGCGCCGATGATAACATCACCGGGAACGATCAACCCTTTTTCAGGAAGCAATGCGTGTTCAATCCCCATGTCTTTTTCATCAAAAAAGTATTTGAGTTGATATTTTTTGGCGAAATCACGGCTAATACGGGCTTGATTGGCAGAGGCAATGTCTTTTGCAGGGATAAAATGGTCCAAAACAAGTGAAAATCCTTCCGGATTGGCAAGTGCTGTCGCGCCTGAGTCTTCAAAAGCTTTGATCGAGATAGGGGTGGTGATATCGTTACCGATAACCATATCGATAGGACAGCGGATAATTTCACCGGCATAAACGGGTTTTCCGACGTGTGCGGAGAATATTTTTTCAGTAATGGTTTGGTGCATAAGCGTTACCTTAAATAAAATGACTTTTTAGTAGTTAAATTATAGCATAGTGCGTCTTAGTCGGGATCAAAAAGTTATACTATTGCTAAAAATAAGGAACACTATGTTAACTGTCTGGCATAACCCAAAATGTTCAAAATCGCGTGAAGCATTGAAACTGCTCGAAGAAAAAGGGGAGACCTTTGAAGTCGTGAAATACCTCGAAAGTGTACCAAGCCGTGAAGATATTGAAGCCCTATTGAAAAAGCTGGGTGTTTCGGCACGTGAATTGATGCGAACCAAAGAGGATTTATACAAAGAATTAGGACTAGCGAAAGTCGATGATGAGGCCACGCTTATCGACGCCTTGGCAGAACATCCCAAGCTAATTGAACGCCCGATAATTATTCAAGATGATCGTGCTGTGATCGGACGGCCTGTAGAAAAAATTATTGACTTTATCAAATCGTGAATTTTTTGAGTTCGTCGCTTAGTTTTACAGAGCTTTCATTCAGGGTTTGAGTTGCTCCGGTAATTTCTTGGATACTGATTTCATTGGAAGATGTGATAGTGTTGAGTGTTGTCCTTGTCTGATGTTGGATACGGTATTCATTTTTTCTGATGCCATGAGAGTATGCTTAGAAGATAGATAATAACCGTTACTATTGGGTTACTCACTTTTCAATGCGCATTGGAGGTTAGTGTGTCTGTTTGCACGAAGCTGCGAACAGTTCCGGACGGTATTCAAAATGCATCGTATCGTAGTGGTACCAACGTCCACCCCAGATGAATCCGTGTTTCTCAAAAATACGGACGATTGACAGGGGCATGGTATTATGATAGCCAATGTGTGCGGTTTCGCTTGGGGCTTCGTCTTTCCAATACTGGGTTTTAGTAGGGGCAAGGTCGATGGCAATACCGAAACTGTGCATGGAGAGACGGTCGGTGTCTTTTATCACCCGATACTCATAGGTTGAGGCGCCTTCTGCCCAAATTCGTTCAGATTTTGGAAGCTTGGAAATCTCTTGACCGATGAGGTAAAGTTTTTTATCGACTCCGCCCACTTTGTTGACGGGGAGTTTGATGGAGCCTTTAAGCGTAGGCCATGTGATGCGTACCAGATTCTTTTCGATGCTTTGTTTGTCTTTGCCGTAGAGGGCCTGAAAAAATGGCTGATAGCGCAGACGTCCCGGATCAAACAAGTATGACGGCGGTGTTTCTATCCCGCCGGCATCGTAACTTTGCGAAAGCTGCATTTCGAGATCAGTATTATTGATTTTTTCATCCCATGTGTTTTTTGGGGTTTTGGTGTGGTACGGCAAGCGTGTCCCGTCAAAAAGGGTAATGGTTGTTGTATCTGCAAAAGTTATGAGACTACCATATCCTTCACTGTAGCATTGTGGAGAAGCGTGAAGTGATAATGCAAGCAGTCCTAGTCCCAACCAATATAATCTCATCTCTATCCCTTTAATAATATTTAATGAAAGTATATCATCGGATGATCCTTTATTATCTTGGCGTAATGAAAAAAAACAAAAAGACGAGAGCTGAAGCGGTCATTATTCTCGCCCAATAATATCAAAAATATTGATTCCATCGGGAAGTTTCGTCTCCCCGTCACGAAAGCTTCGGGTGTTGGAAATGATACGTTTAAAGTGTTTACGCAGATGGTAGGCATCGGGAACGTTGGGGCGGAACCAGTCGCCTTTGGCGCTGAAGAGCCAATCGATCCCTGATTTGATATCCAGTAATGAATATCCGCTGACATCGATGATGATTTTGATTTGCACAGCCCAGCTCATCACATCAAACGGTTCTTGGAACTGCGGATCGATGGAAGAAAGACGGCGAATAAAATACTGGGCCATGTCGAATTCTTCGCTAGTAGGTTTTGCCTCTTCGACCTCTGCAGCCGTTGCGATAGCGGGAGCATTGGAAGAAAGCTCTCTTCTGATCCATCGCTCGAACTCAGCAAACCAATCAAACGATCGACGGTTTTGCGTTCGCTGATACAGATTGAAATCATCAAACAGCTCTCGTCGCAATCCTTCTCGATCACATACTTCGAGAGAATAGGCGTGCAATTCTTCCACTGTTTCATTGGGCAGATTGAGATAATAATTGCTGTCCGTGTATTGAGTGAGAGCACTTGCAGAGACCACGACTTGGTGAGGGGTGATGGGCTCTAGAACATAAAGTATCATGACTCCACTTGCTGTTTTTTCACGCGTAGTTTTGAGGATCTTTTTGGCAACCAGCGTATCCAGTGCCTCGACGACTTCACGGGGGCTATGGCGTAAAAGCTCTGCGAGAAATGAGGCGCTGAGAGCTTTGGGTTTATCTCCCCAGATCATGCCGTGACGGACGATGAGGGGGAGAAGTGCCCGCTCTAAGAGACTCAAGTCTTCACGGTCAATGAAGGAAGCAGGAAGAGGTATCATGAGCGTTTTAACGTTTTTTTGGTGGCTGTTGCAATGAGGGGTTGACGTGAAAGTCGATCTCGTTCGATTAAGAGGGCGAGATATTCATGCTCGACTTTTACTTCAAACAATCCTCGGTCGTTGGAAACGTAGTCGTAAATCCATCGTTTGGTAAGCGTGCGAATGACGTCAATATCAAGAGAATCTAAAAGAAGTTCAGCGGAATCGGCGCGTTTGATAGAGGTAAAACGGACATTTTCAAATCTCTCGGCTGCGCTGGACTCACTATTTTTGACGTCAGTGATCGACCGGCGTAAATCGTACATCAAAGCGTAGAGTTTTTGAGTACGCTCATGGGCTTCAGCTTCCAATGACGAATGCTGCTCTTCGAGGAGTTCATGAGCGATGAGCGAAATTTTTTCTATCCCTGTTTTATAGGCAAAATCACGACTTGAGAGGCGGCGAAGAAACTCGCTGTAGCGGGCAGTACTGATAGGGCGGATGAGTTCATCGATATGAGAACGTAGAAATACGTCCTCTTCGATTTTGAAATAGTTCATCAGCGAGGTGACAAACTGTGTGCGAATCTGATCATCGGTCGGAGTGAATGGTTGCATAAAGCAAGTGTACCATTTTCACTTAGAAGAGGAGATTAAATCGCTAAAGGATAAACTTTTCGCTAAAATACGGTGGGCATTCCAACGAAAGTGCCTAGAAATCAAAAAGGCTCGTCATTGTTAACTATAAATTCCACTGTAATTCCCCACGGAGACGATGATCTCGGCGACAATCTGCTGTATTATGACTACAACATAGGACATCTTTTGTCGCTTCAAGCCAAAGGGCAGACGATGGAAGATGAATCGTATGTAAGTGCTTTTCGTTCTTTTGAGGGGGAAGTGTATGAAAATTATATTTATGAAAAACTTCTTCGTTATGCCGCCAATGAACCTCAAATAAAAAGTTTTATTATCAAAGGACCGCATAAGAATCGCACCCATGCTCAAAGTGATGCACTCTCGGTGAGCTGGAAAGGGCAGATTATTTATCGCGCCCGTCACAAAGAAATCGGTGAATTTGACGGACTTTTATTTACGGATAAAGAGCTCTATTTTATGGAAATGACGCTGGTCAAATCGGCAAGCAGTCTTAAAAAACGGCTTCGTAAAAAACGTGCCCTTCTGGAGGTACTGTTTCCTCGCTATAACGTCCGCTCGGTATTGGTGCTCAATGAAGGGGCTACGGGAACGACGGACTTGCCTTCGTATGCATCGGTTTGGTTCACGGAAGCCTACAGTGCACAGCATCTGCTGGAGAGTCTCAGCGTGAATGCACCCAAAAAACCGATGGTGCGTATCGAGAGTGATAAAATTGCCCATGCTGAAGATATAAAGATTGCATCTTTTAAATACTACGCAACGCTATCGTGGATGTTGCGATCACTACGGGGGGGACAGCCGATTGATTGGGATTTCTTTCGTAAAAGCACCACACAGCGTTATCACGATATTTATACCAAGGTGTACATCGGATATTTGAGCATAGAGGATTTTAAAACACTCATCCCTGGAGTGACATTTGAAAATTCTAACGCAACGAGAGCGGTTGTGGCGATCGAAAAAGACCATGCTAACGGCTATTTTCTTACTTATTTTCTTCGTCATTCTGGTAAAAAACTCGACAATGTGACGATTACCAAGGGCGTTGTGAAAGTTTCTAAAAAAGATCCATTAGGGATTACGCTCACGGAAATGAATCATTTGGAAAAAATGATGGATGAGAACTTTGCGCTAACCCTTGCCCAGCACAGTGAAATTGAAAAAACGTTACAAACGATTACACATAAGTAGATAATAGATAAGAAACCGCATTTTCATCAAAAATTCATGAACTCTTTGTATCCTTCTCGAAAAACAACCTATTTACTCTTGATAGGTTACACTTTTGAAGAATTAACTAAAGGATTGTTATGAAAAAAGTGATTATGTTTGCGCTTTTGGCTATGAGTTTGTATGCAGCCCCCTATAAACTGGGGCAATCGGTTATGCCATTGGATTTGGAAGATCAGTTTGGCAAAAAAAGTACGATGAATGTAATGCCAAAAACATTGATTATGGCTTTTGAAAAAGGGACGGGCGCCACGGTCAATGAGTATTTAACAGTACAGGAAAAAGGGTATTTGAAAAAATACGATGCTGGATTTGTTGCCGATATTAGCCACATGCCGAATTTTATTACCAAAGTATTTGCTCTGCCAAAAATGCGCAAATATACCCATACGGTGTTATTGATTCGTGATGAAGAGCAGGGACTGCGATTTCCTGCTGAAGACGGGAAAATCACTGTGATGACATTTCGAGGCAATGTTGTGACCAGCGTTGAATATGTAATTACAGCCAATGAACTTAAAGCAGCCATTGAAAAATGATTACTCCCCTCAAAGCCCTTCGTAAAAATCGCTTTAAAACGGCGCTCATCTTTATCAGTATGAGTGTCTCTATTTCAGCTATTTTTCTGATCAGCGCCATATCGGGCGGAGTAGTGAGTATGTACTCAAGCATGCTTAAAACCGATGGGGATATTATCGTTACTCAAAAAGGGATTGCGGATACTTTTTTCAGTGATATTAATGCATCTATGATTGATGAAATTGCCAAAATGGAAGGGGTACGTGAAGCA
>JAYVLH010000033.1:0-2581 GCA_043759555.1 Sulfuricurvum sp.
CGCTTGCACGCGGATTTATAATCTACACACAATCTACCTATTAATTTATCCAAACCTTTGCCTCCTTCGAGGTGAATAGAAAAGGAACGAATATTATGACATCCATGGATATGAAACTCATAAAAATGATTTCTGACCATTATTGGTTAAAACATGATACTATGGTTGACAAAATTGAATTTAAAGGACGTACCTTTTTTAATAAGTATGAAAAAATTCAAAAACCCCTAACTCAAACTTTAATAGATCAGCATCTAAAAAAACAAATCACCATTGCTCACTCTCTTATCAATCAATTCGGTAAAGTTGAAAATATTGTTATAGATTATAATGGTACGGATACACAGCGCTTCTATCATAAGGCACAGTTGTTGCTACGAGAAGAAGGATTTATCAATTTTACCGCTTTTGAGACGAAAACACCGGGTCATTTGCATGTGTACATCCATAAAGGGCATACAACACTGCAAGAAGCGATTCAATTGGGTAAAATGCTGTCTATGAAGTTAGCTGCAAAGCAACCAAAGCAATGGCGGATGTTTCCTGCGGATGATTTACCGCTGGATTATAACATTCTCAACCTACCCTACGAGGTGTACGCAAAAGAGCGTGGTGCTTCGTGGTCGAAACACATGTAAATAAAAATAGGAGTACACAATGGAAGAAAAAAATGAACTTAATGATATTATCCTCAATAAAGGCGGCAGTTCAAGCGGCAGTAAAAAACTGCTTTTAGCTATTGCCACACTTACTCTTATTTTGATTATCGTTTTGGTGATTATGAACTCACTCAAAAATGATGAAGCTCAAAAATCACCACAAGCGATACTTCCTCCGCAACCAAGCGCACCTACAGAAATCATCAATGATCCTTTGTTTGAACCTGTCGAAGTATTACAAGAGGGGAATGGAAGTATCGGTGAGCAAAGTTTGGATCAAGTTGCTCAAAAAATCAAAGAAGAGTCATTACAAAATGCTCCATCTGCTCAAACGGTTGCTCCAGTAAAAACAGTAATACAATCTGCACCAGTAACTGTAGCTCCAGCGCCTGTTGTTGAAAAAGCCGCTCCTAAGCCAATGATTCAAAAAACCTATGCAGAACCAACTATCGTTCAAAAACCTGCACCTAAAAAAATGCAGGCTGCTCCAATCAAACAAGAGCCCAAAAAAGCAGCACAGCCTAAAACAACTGCCGCAGCAAAATCCAAACCTGTTGAAGTTCCAGTAGCTGCTATTCCTAAACCAGCTGAGCCAAAAGTTGAAACTAAAACAGCAACTGCAGCTGCCAATACAAAGATTACGTATTTTGTTCAAGTTGGCTCATTTAGTAAAGAACCCAATAAAGTATTAATTGATCGCTTAAACGCAAGTGGACTCAAATACACAACACAAAAAGTAGGCGAAACTACCAAAATCTTAGTAGGGCCATTCCAAGGGGAAAAAGCCGTACAAGATGCCATGGGAAATATCCGTCAAAACATAGAAGCAAAAGCGTTTAAGATAAAGGGATAATGTGATCCACTCTCACCGTTTTACTCTAGACCAATTTACACCCATCGCGGTCTATGAAAAGTTAAAAGCACTCTTTATAGGCGAAATCTCTTTTCTTCTCGAAAGTGCTGGAAACAGCAATGGCAATTATACGATCATTGCGTTAGGTGCACGTGAACGTCTGCGCTATGCTGATAGCACAACTTTCTACACTTCTCCCGATCAAGAGACTGCATCCACACTTGAGTCCCCATTTGAATTTTTAAAACGCTACTACAGTACAATTGATAATAATTATTATCGTTCCAAAGCAAAAGAACTCGACGTTGGCTATATTGATGGATTTATTGGCTATATCGGATACGATATGGTACAGGTTTTTGAACCCACACTCAAAGAATCAATGTCCAATCTTAAAGATCAGACCCATATACCGGACATGGATCTAATCTTACCAAAGTTAGTAGCCGTTGTATCCCATAAACACTCTACTATTACTCTTATCAGTGCCCTTTCAGAGTTTCAAGATCAATTTTTAACCCTCGAAAATACCCTAAAGTCACTCTATCACTACACACCTCTAGTAGCAATCACAAATGACCTTGGCGGAAATTTTATTCATACAAAATCACACTTTTTTGAGATGATCGATAAATCAAAAGAGATGATTCGAAGCGGTGATGTTTTCCAAATACTCATGACCAATCGTTATATTCGTAATGCTACGGTTGATCCCTACAGTTTTTACCGTGTCTTACGTATCAAAAATCCCTCTCCGTATATGTATTTGATGGAATACGGTGATTTTAGCATCGTTGGAAGCTCGCCTGAGGTGATGGTACGACTAAGTGATGGAGACATATTATTGCGTCCTATCGCGGGAACACGTAAACGTGGTGGAAGCAAGCAGCGCGATGCAGAACTAGAAGAGGAACTGCTATCGGATCCAAAAGAGCTGGCTGAGCATTTAATGCTCATTGATCTGGGTCGCAATGATGTCGGACGTGTTGCTGCGACGGGTACGGTACGAGTTGAAGAGATGATGCATGTTGAGCGCTATTCGCACGTTATGCATATTGTCTCTGACGTT
>JAYVLH010000034.1:0-18583 GCA_043759555.1 Sulfuricurvum sp.
GCCGGCACGAGGACTTGAACCCCGGGCCTGCTGATTACAAATCAGCTGCTCTAGCCAACTGAGCTATGCCGGCATGTACGAAATGGAGCCGAAATTATAATCGCTTTTTATCTAGAAGTCAAGGCATTTTAAAAAGAAATTAAACAATCGTATAAATAACCTCTTTTTTCTTCTTATTTTCAATTATTTCGGCTAGATGTAATCCATCAATATTTAATGTCAATAATTCGTCTATACTCCGCACCTGATTAGTTGCAACAGCACGCAGTACTATCCCACGATACGCTTTAGCCCAGTGACTTACTACTTTACCTTCTTTCAGAAATTTGAGTGTCGTAACAGCCTTTTTAGGAATATAAAACTTATCGTAAAATCCAGCTCGTAAATCTAAAACATCACCGTTATCAAGTATCTCATCAATTGCGTCAGTAAAATTTTCTTTATAATATTTTTCTGGAGCAAGTTCTTCGATTGATGATCCTTGCTTTAATTTATAGTCAGGTATAAAATCGCCTGCACCTATAGGACCAAAAAGATTTGAAAATATGATTGTATTTTTATCTACATATTCTTGAGCTTCATTGGTAAGCGATGAATAATTTAAATAATCGTATGCAACCCCATCATAACGTTCTATCGCCTTCATAGTCGGCGCATGATTAAACGAAATTTTATAGCGATCAAACTCTTTGCTGTCTTTAATTCCAAAAAGTGATACTAAAGTCTCAAAATTCCCTTCACTAACGACTTGTTCATAACGATTAGAGATCGTAATACGCTTGGAATAAAGTTCTGGAAAAATCAATGAAGCTTTACTAAGTGGAGGAAATATTCCTCCACTTAGTTTTCCTTCACTGGGTGCAAATAAAATTTTCATCAATAATACGCAGCGATAATAGCATAGCTAAGAAAGAACATAAGATGTGATGCTCCTTCAAAGTAGTTTGTCTCACCTTCTTCAGTTGTTTTCCAAACAAGGATAATCGTTAACAGCAGTGCACCAATTTGAAGCGGGTTAAAATCAAGGGTGAGGTTAATTCCTGAATAATAGGCTAGCATCATTAAAATTGGAACCGTTAAGATAATAGATACTGTTGAAGCTCCCATCGCAATGTTTACTACCCGCTGAATCTGATCGTTTCTCGCAGCACGGACAGCTGTAAAAATTTCAGGAAATACACTTATAATCGCGATTATAAGCCCCGATATTCCTGCGGATATCCCATGTTCTCTCGCAATTTTTACTCCATCACCTGCGAAAATTTCTGCTCCAAAGGCAATAATTCCAATCAAAACAAATATAACAATAAAATTGACAGTGGTACTAAGGTGCTCAAAAATATAGTCACTTGAATCATTCTCGTCGATTTCACCTTCCTCTTCAGCAAGCTTACGCTTAAGACGAAAAAACCGGCTTCGTGCCGTTGCTTTAAAAAAGTGAGTATGGGTACGCGTTTGAAAAATAAAGATGATGATGTAAAAAAAGAGTAAAAGCCCCGCAATTAGATGGCTGACTTGTGTCAAGACTTCACTTCCATGATCGGTATGACTCAATAATCCAGGAACAAGGAGTGCAGATGATGCAACAAACAAAACAGTACTATACGCGCTTGAAGTTTCTTTATTATGCTGTTGCTGGCTAAATGCAAGTCCGCCTAAGAAGACGGAAAGACCTAGTAAAACATTCAAATCTACAATAACCGCGGAAATAATTCCTCCCTTTACGGTTTCAAGAACTTCTGGCGAGTGGCGTACTTCGAGTAAAATCACATAGAGTAGTATGATTTCAACCACAACAGCACTAAAGGTAAGCACAAAGCTACCATACGGCTCGTGAAGGCGTTCAGAGAGGATATCGGCTACTTCAGCCACCGTAAGAGAAAATGCCGCGATACCGACTGCAGCAGCCAATGTTGCTAACAACCCATATCCTTGATAATGGGTAAAAAAAGCAAGCGTGATCGAAGATATTCCTAAAAAAACATCCCAATAGTCTTCGATAAAATAGCGAATTCGCCTGTCCAAAAGTGTGTCCTTTAGTGTTTTAAATTTGAAATCATTATACGGATAAAGCTTTAAATCCACCCTTTTCGTTTGAAAAGATAAAGGGGAAATATGGATGAAGCTATCATTATAGCAATCGAAAAAAGATACCCATACTGCCAGTGCAGTTCAGGAAGTAAATCAAAGTTCATCCCATAAATACTCGCTATTAGTGTCGGAGGCAAGAAAATAACATTCATAATCGTAAACATCTTGATCACTTTATTCTGCTCAATACTCAAAAGCCCTACGAAAATATTTTGTAGATACTCGAGTCTCTCAAAATTAAAATCGGTATAATCGATGAGCGATTTTATATCTTTTAACATGATGGCAACATCTGTTTTTAAAGCAGCTTTATATTTTGTTGATTTTAAAAATGAACTCATAATACGTTGTTTGTCATTTAGATTCTCTCGTAACTGCATATTCAAATCTTCTAACGACGAAATACGTTCCAATATCTCTTCATCATCATTGGTATAATCCGTAAAGACGTGCTTACGCAAACGGGTAATATCACGTGAAAGTTTTTCAATAACGTCTGCATCCGCATCGATTCGTATATCTAATATCTGACAAAAAATGTCGTATCCGCTCTCAAATTGTTTGGGTGCGGCAAAAAACTTTCGATTAAACTCATCAAATGTATACAGTGAGGTATAGCGAATGGAGATCAGTAGATTTTTATAGAGGATAAACGATACCGTTTCATTATGCGAATTTTGGGCGGCGTTTATCAAAAAGAAACTATTAATCTCAATACGGTCATTCTCTTCCCAATAGCGCGAACTGATCTCAATCTCTTCAGTCTCTTGTTTCGTCGGGAATTTAATCTCAAATGTATTTTCTATAAAAACAATTTCATCGTAGGTCGGCATGAGCATATCAACCCAAACTACTTTGTCAATATTATCGCCATCCAAATCTGACATAGTATCAATCAGCGCAATAGCATTTTCATTTTTGACAAAACATTTAATCATGAAACCACCTCTTTATTAAATCGATCTTTGTAGCTGCACTTTTGGCATAATTCTTCGACTGCATAATTTTTTTCAAATCCGCCGAGAATATCAAGCGAGCGTTTGGATGTCAGAATTTTACCCAAATTTGTTGCATGAAGATTACCAAGTTCCATTATACCACCTGAATCCAAGCAGCACGGTACAACACGTCCATCCGATAAGATCGCGATTTGCTTGCTCAATCCATGGCAATATCCGTCTCCATAAAAAGTATTTTGCAGACTCGGCCACTCAAAATAGCGATCAAAATGAAGTAATACCTTGGATGCTAAGCGTACAGATTGCCGCTCTCCGCTTACCAATTCAGAAATAGAGTCAATTCCAAAATGTTCTTCTAATACACCAAAAAGTTTCTCGTTAAAATCTGACTCGCTGTGCACATTATCAAGATTCCACAGCCGTAAATTAATAAAAAAGTCGCCTTCTTGTACTAGTTTTTCTTCACATAATTTTAAAATAGGCTCTAAATACGCTTCAAATGTTCTTGAAACACTGTTTTTATTAAAACTGTTAAGGGATATATTTACTTGTCGGATCGATGGATGAAACAAAAATAATCTGCGAGCTGCATCAAGATAAAATCCACTGGTGGTAATCATTACTTTAAATCCTAGCGCATGGGCACAATCCAAATAATCTCTTAAATTGGATAAGATCATTGGATCACCCATTACATGCAAGGCCACTTCATTTGTATAAGGCTTCAGCTGTTCTAAAATTTTTTTGAAAAATGCTAGACTCATCGTCTGAGTCTGCTGCTCTTTGGGAGGACAAAAACTGCAGGCTAAGCCACACAGGTTAGTAATTTCTATATATGCACGAAAAAAATTCACGGAAGAAAAGCAACGATTCCTGCAGTTATAGCTACATTCAGTGACTCTACACCACGATGCATTGGAATGGAGACTCGAGTTGTTGATAGCATCTCTATTTCAGAGCTCACCCCCTCGGACTCATTGCCTAAAACGAAAACGGCACGTGACGGAATTTGCAATGAGTAGATATCTTCACGCGCATGCGAAGATAGGGTAATAACACTTGTATTTTTCAAAGGTAAAATATCACTGAGTGTTTCACAGTAATAAATGGGGATCTTAAAGAGTGTCCCAGCACTTGCTTTCATTACCAGCGGTGAGAGTTTCGTAGAATTCTTTTTAGGAAGTATGATTCCATCAATTTTGCTTGCAGCAGCAGATCGAACAATCATCCCGAGATTTTGCGGATTATTAATCCCATCAAGTGCCAATAATCGATAACCTTGAGGAAAATCTTGAGAAATATTTTGGGCATTTCGATAATTTTGTGCTTCGACGTCTAAAGCTACCCCTTGGTCTTGGGCACTGTTTTTTGAAATTCTGGAAAGAGAATCTTTAGTGTGATATTTAATTTCAATACCTCTTGCTTCTGCCAGAGCCAGTATCTCTTCGATCGTTTCATCCATGCGATTACTTTTAGAGAGGTGAATCTTATGCACTTTAACATTTTCATCTCTTAAAATCTCAACTGCAACATTACGACCGTACAACGTAATCAATGAATCAAAAAAAGCTCGTTTAGCTAAATATTCAGGAGAATCCGTCATCAAATTTTAGACGCAATCGCTTCTGCCGTAAAGCCAAAATATTTGTACAATTGATCCGCAGGTGCACTAGCGCCAAAGCTGTCCATTGCAATCACGGTATCAGCAAAACGATACCATTCTAGACCACGGGCTGCTTCTATCGCTATTTTTTTAGTCTGTAGTTTGATAATAGAATCTATATAGCTTTGAGGCTGTTCTATCAGTAAATCATAACACGGTACGCTTACTACATTGGCCATGACACCGCGTTCACTTAATGCTTGTGCCGTTTCCAATGCAAGGGATACCTCTGAACCTGATGCCATCAAGGTTACTGTTGCATTCGCAGCTTCTGCGAGTAAATATCCGCCATTTTCGACATCGCCTATTAGCGGAGGCGTTAGAAGAGGAAGATTTTGACGCGAACAGACGAACGCACTTGGTGAATTTTTCATTGATAATGCTTTTTGCCATGCTTTGACATTTTCAGCTCCAGAAGCAGGACGATAAACATAAAAATTTGGTAAAGCACGGAATTGGCTTAAATGTTCAATCGGCTGATGCGTTGGTCCATCTTCGCCTACACCAATACTGTCATGGGTCCAAACAAAAAAGTGCTGGATACCTGCAAGGGCAGCAATCCGAGCAGAAGGCTTAAGATAATCACTAAATACAAAGAATGTAGCACTAAAAGGGAGTATCGGACCATACAACGCTATAGCGTTGGTAATGGATGCCATCGCATGCTCACGAATACCGAAATGTATATTTTTACCTTTTGGAAACTCACCCATATCTAAAAGTTCTGTTTTATTTGAAGGGGCCAAATCAGCAGAGCCACCCAAAAATCCTGGAATCGCTTTAGCAATAGCATTTAAAATAATTCCATTCGTATTACGCGTTGCATCAGCTTTTTCAAATGTTGGCCATTGAATTCGGCTAAAGTCAGGATTTAAAAGTTGCTCGTAAGCCTCATTTTGTTCCATTAATGGCAACTCTTTAAGACGATGATTCCACTCTCGCTCTGCTAAATCACCTTTTTCAATCGCACATCGAAAACGCTCTAGTACATCAGCACTTACAGCAAACGTAGCTTCTGGATCAAAGCCTGCTGCAGCTTTTGCTGCTTTAATAATATCATGGCCCAATGGAGCACCATGCGCATGATGAGAACCTTCCAGTTTTCCAGCACCTTTAGCAATCATAGTATTGGCAATAATCAGTACCGGACGGTCAATAAGTTTAGATTGCGCAAAGGCACCATCAATCTCATCAAAATTGTGACCATCTATCTCCAATACAGCCCAGCCTTGAGATTCGAAACGGCCTCGAATATTTTCACTCAAACTAAGGTCTGTAGATCCCTCGATTGTTATCCGGTTAGAATCATAAATAAGCACTAAATTGTTCAGCCCCATATGTCCTGCAATGGAACACGCCTCATAACTGATCCCCTCTTCAAGATCTCCGTCACCGCACAAGCAATAAACCGTATGATCAATCATACTCGCTGTTTCAGAATTAACTTTATGCCCCACAAACTTGGATGCCATAGAAAAACCGACTGCATTTGCTATACCCTGCCCAAGAGGTCCTGTTGTAATCTCAATGCCTGGAGTGTGCCCATACTCAGGATGCCCAGGTGTTTTGGAATGAAGCTGGCGAAACTGTTTAAGATCATCAATTTCTAAACCATATCCCCATAGATAATTGAGTGAATAAATCAACCCTGTACCATGACCGCCTGAAAATACCAAACGATCACGATTGAGCCATTTTAGATTACGTGGATTATGTATCATATTTTCAGTCAATACTACAGCAATATCTGCCAATCCCATAGGTGCTCCCGGATGCCCAGAATTGGCTTCCTGTACCATATCAGCTGCTAAAAATCGAATTGTATCTGCCATTTTTTGGCGCATTGCATTACTCATAAGCTATTCCTTGTGTCGGTTAATGTAGTGTGTAAGTGTTGGTGATAATTCACGTTGTAAATTCTCATCAAAACTTTCCATTTGTAGGTGAAGTTTTTGAGCCAAACTATCAGCTTCATTGACTGCTTCACTCAATCCAAGCAACGTCACAAAACTATTTTTTGCTTCATCATTATTAGTTGTTTTACCTGCACTTAACGAATCTTGAGTTACATCGAGAATATCATCTTGAATTTGAAACAATAACCCAAGATCAATCCCAAAATCGTATAATTTTTGTGCAATATCATCACGTCCAACAATAATGGCCCCCATTTTTAATGATGCAGCTATCAGTTTTCCTGTTTTGTGAATGTGCAGCATTTTTATTTGCTCTAGATTCAAAGGGATGTTTTCAAAATGACAGTCAATTGCTTGACCCAATACCATTCCGTTCAATCCACCATTGGAGGCCAGTTCTCGAGTTAGTTTAACGATTACCTTATCACTAAAAGGAGCATTTGAAAGTACTTCAAACGCATACGTATTTAACGAATCACCAACTAAAATTGCCGTAACATTATCATAGGTCTTGTGTAGCGTTTGCACCCCTCGGCGTAAGTTGGCATTGTCCATAGCAGGTAAATCATCATGAATAAGAGAATACGTATGAAGAAGTTCAATAGCTAATGCTGCACTGAAGGCACTGTGTATTAAGAGAGGATTGTATGCTTCTACAACTCCTAATAACAATGCAGGGCGAAATCGCTTACCTCCGCCAATAAGCATTTGATGAAGTGCAGATTCATAATGGGGATGAAAACTTGGAGCAATCGGCAAATGTGCCAATAGATATGCTTCAAACTGCTTCATGCTTTCTCCCATTTTTTTAGAGAAAGTTTAGCATATTGAGGCTTATATCTTTTCGATTATCTCAGTAATCGCATTGTCATCATCAAGAAGAACAACTGTAGGCTTATAACATTCTCGCTCTTCATCATTATAGGTTGCATAGGCAACTATGATAATTTTATCACCCTTATGTACTTTACGTGCAGCTGCACCGTTAAGACAAATATCACGTTGTCCGCGCTCGCCTAAGATGATATAAGTCGAAAATCGTTCCCCGTTATTAATATTGAGGATTTCAACTTTTTGGCCCACACGCATTTTTGACGCTTCCAGCAACTCTTCGTCGACTGTAATAGAGCCAACATAATTGAGATTCGCATCAGTGACAGTTGCACGATGGATTTTACTGTAGAGCATTTCTATTAACATAACTTAGCGCCCCATTTGCTTCATCATGGCATCAGGTGATATTGGAGCGTCCCAAAGTTCTTCTGGGATAACATATTCTTCAATCACTTCACCACCAATGATATGACGCTCAATAATTTCAGTAATTTTCTCTTTTGTAAGATTTGAGTACATTACATGTCCTGGTTCTACCAACATGATTGGACCCACATTACAACGATTCATACACGATGTTCGAATAGGCTGGACAGTACCGATAATCCCTTTTTGCATCAATGTTTGTGCTAAATGCTGGAATAAATCCTGCGTTTGAGGATTGACACAACTAGGCTTCGGCATTCCTGGAGGGGATGCTTGCTCACACTTAAAAATATAAAACGCTGGTTGTGGAACACCCATCGTACACTCCTTAAAATTAAGGGCTGATATCGCCCAATGAAATAATGGCGCAATTATACCGAAATTCAAATCGTGAGGCTTTAAGTTCTCTTGATTTCAGTAAAAGTTTAAAGTTTGTCTAAAATATCCCGTGCAACAATGCGATCATCAAACGGAAGATGTTGATCGTAAATAATCTGCGATGTTTCATCCCCTTTACCTAAAATGAGCACAACTTCATCACCCGATCTCTCGTGAAGAGCTTGCTCAATCGCAGCACGCCGATTCACATTCACAAAAACTTTGCTTTTATCATCGATACCCGCCAAAATTTCTTCTATGATAGTGTCCGGATCTTCAAAACGTGGGTTGTCACTTGTAACATAAACTTTTTTAGCATACATTGCGGCAACTCTCCCCATCATAGGGCGCTTGGTTCGATCACGATCACCACCTGCTCCAAAGACTACAAGAACTTCTTTCTCTTTAAGCGCATTCAGAACTTGCTCCATTCCATCCGGTGTATGAGCAAAATCAACAATAACAAGTGGAGATTCGCTCACGACTTCCATACGCCCGCTGACTCCTCCAAAATTTTCTACTGCTTCCGTTATTTTTTCCAGAGAATCGCCCGTCACTAAATGAACGGCTGCCATTGCTGCTGTTATATTGTAAAGATTAAAAAAGCCATGTAATGAGGTCGAAAACGTGACATTTTCCTCAAAATTTTTCAATATACCGCTCACACCTTCGTTGAGTGAATACGCTAATATCTTGTAGGTAGCAGGATTTTCGATACCATACGTAAAAGCATTTTTAAAATTAAATTGAGCCTTAGGCTCATCTTTATTAATAAGTTTTTTACTCTCATCGGCAAAAAAAAGATTTTTTATACGAACATATTCTTCAATACTTTCATGATAATCAAGATGGTCTTGTGTAATGTTGGTCAGAATTTTTAATCCAAAGTTAATCCCAGCTATACGCTCTTGTTCAATAGCATGTGAACTGACTTCCATAATAAAATGTTCACAGCCCGACTGTATCGCATTAAGCATATGGCGGTAGGTATTTAAAACCGTAGGTGTCGTTAAAGTTTTCCCTTCGACAATTTCGTCATTCATGAAAAAACCACGTGTTCCTTGCATGGCACTCTTATGACCTAAATCAAGTAAAATAGAGTAGATAGCACTTGCTGTAGTCGTTTTACCATTCGTTCCTGTAATTCCAATGACATTAATACGATTGAGTCCAAAAAGATCCCAGCAATCTTTTGATGTCAAAAGAGTATGCGCACCTCGTCTTATTGCATCTTGCTTAAATTTCTCATTTTGTTTTGTAAGAAGAAATGCGCAGGATGAATCACAATCCATAGAATTTTCAGATATAAAACGATACGGCTGATTTTGTATCTCAATTTTCAAGATTATCACCTTTTGCTAAACGTCGAAGTAAATTTCGCAATTGCGTATCATTTGGATAAACGCCCAATGCGCTTTCCAAATAGCTTAACGCCATTTCTCTGTACCCATTATCAATTAAGTTATCTAAAAAATCAACAAAATCTTCTTTTTCGGTAATAATGACTCTTGTAGAAAACATAATATTTTCAAAAATTCTTTTAAAATCATTTTCACTGGTAACAAGTTCTTTAAATTCTGAATACATTATTCCATCAGCGAATTCTACCCGCTGTAAAACACCTTCATTAAACAAGCCTGTTAATTGATCAAGAGTTCCATCCATAGTCTCAAGGATTTCTGATATAACCGTATCCGCTTGTTCTGTATCTTCACTGCGTAAAATGGCGTAGTAATCAAAAAGTGCCTCAGCACCTCCTTCACCGCTCATTGCCATATCACATAAAATAGCATTATTATACGCTTCTTTGGAAAGTGGATTCCGTCTCAAAGCATCAGAATACTCACGTAATGCTTCTTGATATTGACCTGCTAAAAAATGTGCATTAGCTATATCGAGGGTTTTGGTGTATTGGTTTGTTTTCATAGTATCCCTCCTGCAATCTAAAACTATATCGTCAAAACATAAAATTAATGTGACGCGATTGAATCTTCCATCCCCTGTGGTATATTTACAACCGTAAGTTCCGGATGTATATCCATTCGAAGTTGTCTCTCAACACCATATTTTAATGTGTTTCCACTACTTCCGCAGCCTACACAAGCTCCTTGTAATTGGACATAAACTGTCCCATTTTTTACATTTAAAAATGCGATATCTCCGCCATCAAGCGCGAGAGAAGGACGTACTTTGTCAATAACTTGACGCACGGGCTGCATCAATTCTTCATCGGTGAATGGAATCATAGTTTTACCTTTTTTTACTTCAAATTGATTATGACACTATAAGAAATTTGGACTAAACAAGGAGTAATGGGATTATGATAGTTTTTAGGTGAAGTTTTTTTTAAGGGGTGAAGGGTATTGAACTCGTTAAACGAGTTCAATAGTTGCCATATGAGTAGCATCACCACGACGAATACGAGTTTTAACGATACGTGTATAACCACCGTTACGCTCGGTATATTTAGGAGCAACTTCGCCTAGAAGGTTTTTAGTTGCTTCTTTATTTTGCAAAACAGCAAATATTGAACGATGCGCATTTGCATCACCAACACGTGCAGTTGTAATTAATTTTTCAGCAAATGAACGTAATTCTTTTGCTTTGATCAATGTCGTTTCAATTTTACCATGTTCAAACAATGAAATACTAAGATTGGTCAACAAAGCTTCACGATGTGCGCTTGTTCTTCCGAGTTTACGGTATCCGTGACGATGTCTCATGCGATACTCCTTTTACCTAATATGTATTAGAAGCTTATTCAGCTTCGATTTTCTTTTTAATCGCAGTAACTAAATCAGCTGCGAGCTCTTGCCCTACTGAATAACCAAATTCAGTGATTTTTTCTAAAATCTCTTCAAATGATTTTTTACCAAGATTTTTAACTTCTTTCAAATCATTCTGGCTCATCAAAACGATTTCGCCAATATGTTTGATGTTAGAGCGATCTAAGCAGTTAAAGCTTCTAGCACTTAAACCAAGTTCTTCGATTCGTGCACCCAAACGTTTTAATTCAGGATGTTCTTCATTACGTTCAACGGTTGGATTAGCTGACTTAATACTCACTTCACTGTTGAAAACAGCCATTTGAGCATACATAACGTCCAAAGCATTTTTAAATGCATCAACAGGTGAAATTTGTCCATCTGTTAAAATATTAATAATTACTTTTTCAAAATTCGGATTATCTTCAACAAGAACGTTATCAATTGTATATGTTGCTCGACGTACTGGGGTAAAATACGCATCTAAAGCAATATAGCCATCCGTTAACAATTCACGAATATCTTCACTTGGAGTATATCCGATCCCTTGAAAGATTTTGATTGAAAAAGTCAGCGTTGCATCTTCATTTAACGTTGCCAAAAATCCATTTGGCGTAACGATTTCAACGTCATCATTTTCCAAATCACTTCCATGAATTTCGCAAGGGCCTGCGAAAGTGTAAGTAATTTCTTTTTCTTTAAGGCCATTTTTCAATTTGAAACGGATGCCTTTAAGATTGATGATAAAATCAGAAATATCTTCAAGCATCCCGCGTACTGAGTCAAACTCATGCTTTGCACCTTCAATTTTAATCCCAATTGGGGCAAACCCTACTGAGCTGCTTAACAAAAAGCGACGAATTGGATGAGCGATTGAAACTGCATATCCAGTTTCAAATGGATATGCAATGATATTCGCTTCGTTCGCACTGATTTGTTCAACGACAAACTCTTTTGGTAGAAGCGGAGAAGTTTTAATTTTTTTCATGCCGAGTGCCCTTTCTTTATTGATTATTTCGAGTAAAGCTCAACGATTAGACGTTCTTCAACAGGAATAACTACCTCTTCACGTTCTGGAAGACGTGTAAAGATACCAAATACTTTTGCTTGATCGATATCAACCCATGAAGCAAGACCTGTTTGGTTAGTCAATTCCATTGCACGAACAACTTGATTGTTCTTTTTGCTTTTTTCGTTAATCTCAATTTTCTGTCCCGGTTTAACACGGTAAGAAGGGATATCAACACGTTTTCCATCAACTAATACGTGACAGTGATTTACCAATTGGCGTGCAAAACGACGAGTCGTTGCAAAACCCATACGATAAACAACATTGTCAAGACGCTGCTCTAACAACATTACTAAATTCGTACCAGTATTTCCTTGACGACGCTTTGCTTCATCAAATAATGAACGCATTTGCTTTTCGCTCAAACCGTACATAAACTTTGCTTTTTGTTTTTCACGAAGCTGTGTACCGTATTCAGAAATTTTTGTACGACGTTGACCATGTTGACCTGGGCCATATGGGCGTTTATCGAGTGCGCTTTTACCAGCTAGTCGACGCTCACCTTTTAGACCAAGGCTTACACCAAATCTTCTTTCGATTTTTTCTACGGGTCCTCTATATCTTGCCATTACAAAACTCCTTAGACTCGTCGGCGCTTAGGCGCACGACAACCATTGTGTGGTAGTGGAGTAACGTCTTTCATAAATGAAACACGTAAACCCTCGATAGCACCAACACTTTTAACTGCAGTTTCACGACCCGAACCCGGACCTTGAACTTTAATTCCCACTTCTTTAATTCCGTGGACCATTGCTTTACCCATCGCGTCTTCTACTGCTTGTTGCGCAGCAAAAGGAGTCGATTTTTTAGACCCTTTGAATCCAAGTGAACCAGCTGAGCTCCATGCAATCATGTTACCCATCTCGTCCGTCACGGTTACAAGTGTATTATTGAATGATGCTAGGATATGTACAATACCCTTAGCAATATTCTTTTTAATTACTTTTTTACGGGTTGCTTTTCTTTTTGCCATACGCTAATCCCTTATCTTGTGACTGAGCCAACAGTTTTCTTCTTACCTTTACGGGTACGAGCATTAGTTTTGGTTTTTTGACCACGGCATGGGAGACCTTTACGGTGACGAAGACCACGGTAAGAACCAAGATCCATCAACGCTTTAATATCCATAGCAACTTGCTTACGAAGGTCACCTTCTACGATGACATTACTTGCACGAATCTCTTTTGCAAGAGTCGCAGCATCATCTTCGCTAAGCTCATATACACGCTTGTTATAATCAAGCCCAGTAGCATCTAAAATTTTACGTGATGTATGTAAACCAATACCATAGATATAAGTTAATGCATACTCTAGACGTTTTTTCTTAGGTAAGTCCACACCAGCAATACGTGCCATGCTTATCCTTGTCTTTGTTTATGTTTTGGGGTTTTGCAGATTACTCGTACAATCCCTTTGCGCTTGATGATTTTGCAATCGTCGCACATTTTCTTCACTGAAGAACGAACTTTCATGGTCATGCTCCCAATTGTTAAATCCCTCGCCCTCTCGTAGGTGTGCGCAAAATCACACCAATACTTGTAACTACGCCTACGCAGTTATAAATACTCAACGGTTTTTGTCCAAGAGGGCAAAGTGGACGCGTATTGTACAAGAATATAAGTTAAAATTTTATTAAGGTAATAAGAAAAGATTTTTACTTTGATTTTTCCGTTCGTGATGAGCCTGTCGAACCATGAGCACACCCTTCTACAAGCTCAGGGTGAACGGAGATAGAAGCTATTTATACAATCCTAATCATATAGGGAGCTTCAAGAACGGTATCTAGAGCTTCTAGTTCTTTCATTAAAGAACGAATATCAGATTCTTGCGCTTCATGGGTTGAAATAAGTAAATGAGCACATTCTTGAGCAAAAGGACGCTGTATCATAGCTTCTATTGATATTGCATGATTAGCAAAAAGCTGAGTCACTTTGGCCAAAATTCCAGCTTTATCGGTAATACGCAGTCGTAAATAATACTTTGAACGAATATTATCAGTGCTTCTCAGACGTAAACCCTCTTCAAGCGGATGGTTGAATCCAAGCATAGGAGAGCGTTTACCTGAACGAACGATATCGATTATATTAGCAACAACAGCACTTGCAGTTGCATTCCCGCCTGCACCCGGACCATAATAAAGCGTCTCGCCAACGCGGTCGCCCACAACGCTAATACCATTCATTACACCATCGATTTTTGCAATCATCTCCTCTTGCTTAACCAATGCCGCATGAACACGCAATTCAACTTCATCACCATCACGCTTAGCAATACCCAAAAGTTTGATTGTATAACCAAATTCTTTTGCAAATGCTATATCCGCTTGCGTGACTCCTTCGATTCCCTCGATCAAAATCTCTTCGGGTTTAGCATCAATACCGTACGCAATTGAAGCAAGAATAAGCAATTTGTGAGCAGCGTCAAATCCGCCAATATCAAAGGTAGGGTCAGCTTCTGCATATCCAAGTCTCTGCGCTTCGTCTAAAACTGTATCAAACGCAACCCCTTCTTGCATCATCTTGGTCAGCATAAAGTTACATGTACCATTCATAATCCCCATAATTGAGAGAATATGATTGGCCGAAAGACCATCACGCAATGCATTAATGATAGGAATGCCCCCTGCAACACTGGCTTCAAACTCAAATGGTATTTCTCCAGCGATCTCTTGAAGCTCATATCGATGGTAGGCTAAAAGTGCTTTATTCGCTGTTACAACTGCTTTTCCATTTTTTAGTGCTGCTTTATGAAGCTCAAAAGGAAGCTCTACGCCACCCATCAATTCAACAACAATATCTATTTCAGGATCATTAATAATATCATAGGGATCTTGGCTCATTTGAATGGTTAGATCGCCTACTTTGCTAAGATCACGAACAACCCCGCTTTTTACTACGATTTCTTCACCCGAACGTGCCGTTATAATGGCTTGGTTTTCTTCTAATATTTGAACGACAGCCCGGCCAACTGTTCCAACACCCAAAACACCTACACGAGTCACTCAGGTGCCTTACAGTTGAACTGTTGTAAAAATTGTTTGATATTTTTAGCCGCTTGACGAATACGCTTGTCATTTTCGATCAATGCAATACGGACGTATTCATCACCATATTCACCAAAACCGATTCCCGGAGCTACTGCTACATTTGCTTCTACTAAAAGTCGTTTGGAAAATTCCAAACTTCCTAGATGACGCGCGCATTCTGGAATACGCGCCCATACAAACATAGAAGCTTGATTACGACGCACTGGCCATCCGGCACGGTTAAACGCATCCAATAATATATCTTGACGGTGATCGTATTTATCAGTAATTTCTTGCACACATGTCTGATCACCATTAAGAGCAATGGTTGCCGCGACTTGTATCGGGGTAAACATCCCATAATCCAACCAGCTTTTAATCTTTTGAAGTGCTCCGATGAGCTTAGGATTTCCGACGAAGAAACCAACACGCCAGCCTGCCATATTGTAACTTTTTGAGAGAGTAAAGCTCTCCACTGCCACATCTTTTGCTCCCGGAACGGACATGATTGATGGAGTTTTATATCCGTTAAAAGTCAAATCTCCGTATGCGATATCACTAATGATGTAAAAACGCTCACGTTTTGCCATGGCAACAATACGCGTGTAAAAGTCAGGAGTTACCGTAGCTGTTGTCGGATTGTGCGGAAAGTTAACAACTACATATTTCGGTTTCGGAAACGAAATATGAAAAGCAGTTTCCAGACGCTCAAAAAACAGATCTTCATCTACTTTATAATCTTCATCAAATGGTAGTTCCATTTTTTGTACATTTCCACCTGCAAGAATAAATGCATACGAGTGAATCGGATAAGTTGGATCAGGAACAACAGCGACATCACCGGGGTTAGTAATAGCATACGCTAAATGTGCGTATCCCTCTTTTGACCCCATCGTTGCAACCGCTTCGGTTTCAGGATCAAGATCGACATCATAACGACGCTTATACCAATCGCAAATCGCTTGGCGAAGTTTTGGTATCCCTTTAGATGCTGAATAACCATGTGTTTTGGTTTTTTGAGCCGATTCAATGAGCTTTTTTCGAATATGCTCTGGAGTGTCACCATCAGGGTTTCCCATACTAAAATCAATAACATCCGCACCGGCGCGTCTGCGAGCCATCTTTAGCTCATTCACTTCTGCAAAAACATATTTTGGAAGTCGTTTAATTCGATCAAATTGGATTTCATCAAACATGATGTGTACCTGCCATTAAAAAATTGTGCAATTCTAACACTTTTCCTCTGCTCTCAAGCTTATACCGCTTTAGTCTTCACTTTCAGCCGATTCTATCCACATACCTTCTTTGAGTAATGTCATCCCATTTGCATTGGAAACTTTTAAATACATTGCTTCTTCTGGAAGTGTAAAATTCAACCGTTCTTTTGACGTAAATTCACGAATCGAAAAAAGAACCTGCATGGAACTGTCAAGTACGGCAACTTCAGGATACCACTTATTCCCGTAAGGAGCTTCGATCGAAATCGCTTTGGCTTGATTGACAATAAACCAATTCGGAGTAAAACTTTTTTCCATTTGAGCTCCTTCATCGGGAGTGATTGCAGGAATATTCCATTGTATCTGTGCTGTATTAAATTCCATAAACCATTGCTTATCGCGAAATGTTCCCTTGGTAAGGATAAGCCCATTTTCACGTAAAATTTCAGTAAAGGATTTAGGTTCAAAGGGTTTGATACCGCTTACTGTCATTTCCATTTGAACACTTTCTCCATCATCCTCATAACGAAGCATTCCAGCACGCATTCCAATGGCATTAAGGGCTTGATAAATAATTTTAGTAGACAAAACCCCACCTCCTGTGAGATGGACATTAATCATACTTTTATGCTCACTAGCAATCAAAAAGCACGAGAATGCTAAAAGCAAAAAAAAAGCTTTCACTACCAGTTTTTTCCTTTATTTTTTGCTTGAAACTGCTTATGATTTAACTGTATGAGCTTGCCGTTTTCACAGCTAAACCATACAGTATTTTTTTCTTCAAGTGTTATATTTTTATCTAGAGTCTCAATTTTCAAACGACCATGACCGAACATAAAAAGCCAGTTTTTTGTTGTATCAATAATAATAGGACGATCAGTCAGTCTTTGTGTTTTAACACCAGTATCCAAGTTCATCATTCCAACCCAAACCTTATAAAGAGGCTTAATACTCTGAACATGTCCAAGATCAATTTCTGCTGTATCTGTAATAATATCTTTGTTATCTTCTGGTATTGGTGATAAAACTGCTTGGCTAGTATTGAGATCAGTTGCATTCACCTCCGAACTCGCATTAATTTCTATAGATAGATTTTCTTCTGGGACTTCAATAGAGGCAGTACTCAACTGCAGGACATCTTCAGTAGGAAAAACACTCAACTTTCCCTGTACCATCCAACTAATCCCAAGCAGTAACATTACTGCAATAATGGCACCTATTATCCACACTCTTCTCGCTCGTGATTGCGCTTGCAAGATAACGGATTTTTGTGGAGTAAGCATGTCTACATTCTGCTGCACATACGCATCATATTCTTCTCGTAATGAAGAGAGATCCAATTTGTATTCACGCTCTAATATAGAAAGGAATCCCATAAACTGTACTTTAGTTAATTCATCAAACGATTTGTTCAATATAGCCTCAACCTTGGCACGAGTAATGTGTGTATTTTCATGGATACTATTACATCCGAGCTCTTGTAAATCTTCAAATGTTTTTATCGTATTCATCGCATTCTCTCCATTAAAATTGCTCCCGCAACTCCAACGTTAAGTGAATCAAAATCATGCGCCATTTCAATAGATATACCGTGATCAAGTCCTTTTTCAACACGACCGCTCAGCCCTTCTCCCTCACTGCCTAAAATCAGTGCCCGCTTAGAGTCAAAACTCATCTCGCGTACATTTTTCCCCTCAAGTGTTGCCCCATAAAGAGTAAATCCTGATTGCTTAAGCTCATGCATGACATCATGGATATTGTGAACAACGACGATAGGCAAATCAAGCGCCGCCCCGCTGCTCGTTCGGATCAACGCTTCCAAATTTGGCTCACGGATACCGGTAATTACAAGTGCTTCCACTCCAAGGGCATACGCACTGCGTACCAAAGAACCCATATTTCCCATATCGGTAATAGAGCTTAAAACGACAATAAAACCACATTTTTTCAAAAATGGGGAGGCATAAGGAACTATTTGAGAAATCTCGGCAATGTACCCTTGATGATTTCCCCCTTTAACCATGGATTGCGCTGCAATCTCTGGAATTCTCTTTATCTCAAAGCCCATTTTCATCAATTGACCATACTCTTTTTTATCAATCTCTTTGGCAAGATAGAGTGTTTTTATCCGATCACGATGACGTTCAAGTGCATAAAATACTGGCTGTTTTCCGTAAATGAGCATAATTATTTCCTTATAAATTTAAGAGGCGTGTGTAGCACTCTTTTGGATTTTCGCC
>JAYVLH010000035.1:0-7715 GCA_043759555.1 Sulfuricurvum sp.
ATTAAAAAAGAACCCATCAATGGCAAAAAGAGGTATATTTTTAAGAATACTTAGTGTTTTTAAAAAAAGATACGTCACTTTTATCCCCATAAAACTTCCCGGACCATTAGCATAGATAAAACGTCCAAAGGTATAACGCTTTAATAAATCATCAAAAATAAACGGTAAAGCATCAGAACCTACTTGATCGCTCACAATCTCTTCGATTTTTTCACCTGCTTGATTGTAAACACCTACACGAACAGGAGATCCCAATGCAATAACGATGGCATCATGCATACGCTTTAGCCAACTCTTTTGACTCTTCACTTATAAGTTCAACAATTTCATAATTAGACGGATCTTTAAGAAGTTCAAGGGTTAACTTGTGATTAAGATCATGACTCCCGGCAAAGGCTTCGTAATTACCCACGAAATTCATTCCAATAAGTGACATATCCCCGATGGCATCGAGAATTTTATGACGAACGAACTCATCTCCAAATCGTAATCCTTCTGGATTTAGCACTTTTTTATCATCCAAGACGATTGCATTTTCTAAGCTTCCGCCCAAAGCAAGTCCTTTGGAGCGTAAATACTGAACTTCGTGTACAAACCCAAAAGTTCGAGCCCGTGCAATCTCTTTTTTATAGTTTTCTTTGGTAAATTTCAACACATAGCTTTGCTTATCAATTGCAGGATGGGCAAATTTAATAGTGAAATCATAGCTGAGATCATTGGATGGAATAAGCTTGACATACTTGTCACCCTCTCTTACTTCCACTTCTTTTTTAATACGCATTATTTTTTTCGGTGCATCCAGTTCTACAATTCCTGCTTCATCCAATAGCATACAAAAGCTCATTGAAGAACCGTCCATCACAGGAACTTCATCTGCATCGACGATCACACGAAGGTTGTCAATTCCATATGCATAAATAGCCGAGAGCATATGCTCTATGGTCGAAATAAAAACACCGTCTTTCCCAATAACAGTTGCCATTTTGGTATCAACAACACTTTCGGGAGTCAAAGGAATAGAGACACCAGCATCACTGCGAAAAAAGACAATACCACTATTAGAGTCTAGCGGCTCAATACGAAGATGAACGGGAATACCTTTATGCAGTCCAATCCCTACGAGCTCAACACTTTTACCGATAGTTGTTTGTTTTTTCATACTTTTTTTTCCTCATCCTAGAGAATTATTTCCCATTATAACTGTTTTTACTGTTGATCAATATACATTTTGGCAGTATCCATTACATTCGCGATGTTATCAGTAATCCATTTACGATCCATCCATTCTTCTGGACGTACTTCAATCCCTTGTACCAAAATACCAAAATGAAGGTGATCTCCCATGGCGTAACCGCTCATACCGGTTCTCGCAATCTCTTGTCCGGCAGTAACCGAATCATTCTCATGTACATGTACTTCTGAACAGTGACCATATAGGGTATAGAGACCAAATCCATGATCGACAATCGGAAGATTCCCATAAATACCGTTGGGAGCTTCAAAAACAACTTTTCCACCGTTCGTAGATAGAATCGCCCCGTTATGTATGCTCGCCAAATCAAGACCCATGTGGTAAGCTTGCGAAATATTTTCTTGGCCTTTATAACTGTAAATACGGTGGTCCCCGAAATCTGCTACTTTTTGGCCATTTACCAATGGATAAAAAGGGACAGGTTTAAAATCAGTAATCAGATCATTAGATACTTTTGACGTAATAGTATGGATGATTTTTTCATTATCGGCGCGCACTTTTTCGTTAATTGTACGAAATTGTTCCAGTCGGTCGCTTATCCCTACTGTCTGTGGAAATACATTGGCAAGTTCAGCGATTTTACCATCTAAAAATGCATCACTCAACTCAAGCTTGGAAACTTTATACACATGGTCTTTTAAGCGCAAGGGAACTGAACCTCTCGTCTCATTTCCTGCTTTATCGCGAGCCACAACGGTTGCACTGAAGCTTTGTGCTTGTACGGGCCACGCTAAAAGTGAAGCATAATATCCTTTTTTATAAAAAGGCTGTGCGATAAATGTTTTGCCAAAATTCGTTTCGATTTTAAGCGTGTCCATCTGGGCATCTTCAGCCTTGAAAACGACTACGGCAGAACCGCCTTTTTGAATCTTGTATGAGCTGGCAACGATAGACAGGACCGGACGTCGTTGATCGATTACCAAAGTAACCTCTTTTTTGACGGTATTACCCATAAATAATCCCCAAAGACTGTTGTCTGTTGCTTCAATTTTTAATACAACCGATTCCGACTCTGCATTTCGTTTCCCCTTAGGCGGGAGAACTTGAAAACTTCTTTTAGTCACTTTAGAAGGGGCGGCCTCATCAACAACGATCCACTCCTCATGAGTACCTTCAATGGTTGCTTTAAATGATTTCAAACCGCTTGCGTCTTCGACATCCACTTTTATTGGATCACTAAAATTCCAGTAAGCATCATGACTTAACGTTAATTTTGGGTCTTCTCTCTCAAAAAGCGGAGAGAATGCCATAAAACCAATAGCCCCTATCGCCACTGCCCCCAAAACCCATCCTGCTATTCCTGATCCATTTCCTTGTCTTCTCATACCAATACCTCCGCAATATCTACCATTAAATTTTTAATTACTGACTCACACGTACCATCTTTAACTCTAGCCCCTGCACGAATTCGATGCCCTCCACCGCCATAGCGATGCAATAATTCTGCCGCATTGAGTGCGCCATCGCTTCGTAAGGAGATTTTTACTCCGCCGTATTTAAGTTCTACAGCTAAAACAGCTATTTGAACTGTCTTGAGGCTTAACGCCTCATCTACAACGGCTTTGCAATCACGTAAAATAGCCCCTGATGAGACCAAAAGTGCTTGATCCACTTCAAAAAGTGCCACGCGCCCATCGTGTACTATTTTCATCCTCTTAAACATCTCTCCCTTTAGCCTCACCGAAGCAAGCGAGCGACTGTGAAATAAATGATCTACGCATACAGTATGATTTGCCCCTGCACTCATCAATGCATGTGCCATTTCAAAAACTGCATTGGTACAGCTTGGGTCACTGAAACAGTGGGTATCGTCTATTAAGCCGGCATAAAGTGCATTTGCCATTTTAGCATTGATTTTTATACTCTGGGTAACAAACCACTCATAAAGCACTTGCGTGGTGCTGAGGGCCTCTGTATTAATGCAATTATAGCTACCATACAATTCATTGCTGATATGATGATCGAAGTTAATCAACTCACCGCTAAAATCAATCCCTAGCCGTCCGAAACTACCGCAATCAAAGCTAATGGCCAAATCAGCAGATTCAGGGAATTTAGACGTTATTTTATCGAACCAGGGAAGAAAAGCGAGGTTGGGATCCACATTTTCAGTCGCACAAAATAAGGTTACTTTTTTTTGAGATCTTAAAAGGTGAGAGTAAAAGGCACACGCCGATCCGAGTGAATCGGCATCAGGATGTTCATGAGCTATGAGGACAATATGGTTTGCTAAATAGATCAAAGGCAAAGCCATTATATACTCTTCAAAATTGGGATAAGAAAATGAATACGATTTTACCATAATAATGCATTTTAACGTCACACCGTTTCTATACCAAATAGATCACAAAGATATCACACAATTTTACATTATTTTTACACAACAAAGTTACTATACTCGAAATTATTTCAAGGGATAAATATGAAAAATTGTATAAACATACATAATAAGTATGTCAAGCAAGCTATCAAGTTGTCGTTACTGGCGAGCATGACAATGTCATTTCAAACCAATGTAACTGCAGCAGACTGGCTTATGCTTCAAGCAGTTGAACCGGAAACCATCGCTCCGCAAGGCGTAGTAGTACCTAATCGCAATAAAGTACCAAAAGTTTGGGGATTTCTTCAGCTCAACTATAAAAAAGATCTAGGTACCGTTGCAGTAGGTACCAGTGGACCAAGTCGTGGTTTAAATACCACACCTTTTTCACTGCTTCAACCAGACTTAAGCGATCAATCCGGTTTTAATGTATTTCGAGCCCGACTAGGAATGAGAGGCATGGCAGATGACGACAACCTCGTTGACTATTTCATTTTGACTGATTTTGGAAATAACGGTGTTGGAAATCCAAACGGTAAAAAAGAAGTTGGTACGTATCTCACGGATGCATCCATTACATTAAAACACATTCCCGGCGCTAAAATTCGCGCAGGTATGTTTAAAACCCCCGGAAGCGAAGAGGGTTTAGCCGCTGTTTACTATTATCCATATCTTGAATTTACCAACTTTACAGATGCACAGTTACTTGAACGGACAGTCAAGAAAGTCGGTGCCGCTACAAATGTAGCAGCAGATAACGGCACAACTATAACCCATTATACCGGAGTTGCCAGTGATGCAGTTGGCGCTTTCCGTGATGTTGGTGCTGAAGTCTTTGACACTTTTAATATTGCCAAAGACTGGACATTTAGCTATGCCTATATGGTTGGTAACGGAACAGGAACCTCTTTTTCTCAATCAAGTGATCAGCAAACGAACTATGGATATTTGGCTGTTGAAAATATTTTTGGTGGAGGTAAAGGATATTATACCAATGCTATGAAATTTTATGCATGGGGACAAAAGGGCAAAAGAACACTTTTATCTGATATAGACGGAGTTGGAGCAGGGACAACATATGCTGAAAAGACCTATGAACGTAACCGTTACGGAGTTGGAGTATCTTATTTTAATAATGGTCTTCGTGCAGAAGCTGAATATTCAAAAGCCAACGGAATGATTTTTACCGGAGCTAAAGATACCAATGCGGATCCTGTACTTGAAGACTGGGGACTCCAATATGCAGTAGATAAATCAAACAAAGCAGATGGGGGGTATCTCAATCTTCAATATGAAATCATTCCACAAAAGGTTGAAATTTTAGGACGCTATGACTGGATGAACCGTTTAACAAATGACGTCAAAAACGAAGTTGATTTTACAACAACTACAGTGGGTATTTCTTACCGATTTAAAGAAGCAACACGTATTGATTTTAACTATATGTTTAGAGATGCAAAAGCTCCTGGAAACACAGCTACACAAGCCGTTCTAGACAATACTGGTGACCGTTTCGGAATTCAACTCACTGCCGGATTTTAATAAAAAAGGACTATTATGAAAAAAATTAAATTTGCACTCTCTTTATTGACCGCGCTGATGGCTTTTTCGCCACTCAGCGCAGCTGACACAAAAAAGGATACTACAAAAATCGTCTATCAATGCGATTTTTCGGATGACAAAAGAGTTGATTTGATGTTTAATACGCTCAATAACGTTGTCAGTGAATATCAAAAAAGTCTAACAGACTATGAAATCGATATTGTAGCACTTGGGCCATGCTTACAGTATTTTATGAAAGATTACCAAGGAACTGGCTTTGTAAAGATGCCTTATACAGAACCTGCACAGACACGTTTACGTTCACTCGTAGCTACTTCAGGAAATATCAACTTATTTGCTTGCGGAAACACCATGAAACAAAAAAATGTCGTTGCAACACAGTTGCTGGATATTGTAAAGACCACTCCTGGCGGAATAACCAAAGTCATCGAAGATCAAGAAAAGGGTTACTCTTACGTCAAAATTCAATAAAATTCTTTTTTCGCTTTTTGTTACCATTATTGCCCATGATTTATGGGCAATGTAATAAGCCACTTCTAACAAGATATCTTGCATTGGAATTATTTTAAATATGAGCGTAATGAAAAAAAGCACTAACAATACTATAAAATTTTCACAGGTCATTGATCAAATTAATGATTCAATTGTTATCACAGACAAATCTGGAATCATTACTTATGTCAATAAAGCATTTTCAGAACACACACACTATTCAAAAGAGGATGTGTTTTGCAAAACTCCAAGTATTCTTAAATCAGGTGAACAGGATGCGCTATTTTATGAGCAATTGTGGAGCACTATTTTAGATGGAAACGTATTTCGTGGAATACTCATTAATAAGAAAAAAAATGGTGATATCTATTATGAAAACAAAACCATAACCCCATTAAAAGATGATCAAAACAATATTATCGGTTTCGTTTCAAGCGGAAAAGATGTGACGCAGGAAGTCCTTCGTAATATAGAAATATGTCGTCTTGCGACAACTGATCAGTTGACAGGTATTTACAATCGCCATAAGTTCGAAGAACTTTTTATCCATGAAGCAGAAAGGTCACGCAGATATTTACTTCCACTTTCTTTGATTATTATTGATATCGATAATTTCAAATCAGTAAATGATAGGTATGGCCATATCACAGGTGATAATGTACTCAAAGACTTAGTCAGTATTGTACAAAATAATATAAGGAAATTAGAGATTTTATCACGATGGGGTGGAGAAGAATTTCTCATCTTAAGTCCTGGAAGCGATTTAAAACAGATAAAAAAGCTCGCAGAAAAACTTCGATTAGCAGTTTGCAATACAGCCATATTGATGGATAAAAAAATTACGATAAGCATTGGAATCAGTACATTAAAAAATGATGACACATTTAGTCAATTGTTTGAACGTGCAGATAAAGGACTGTATTACGCAAAAGAAAATGGCAAAAATAAAGTCGGTTACATTTTATAATTTTATTTACTAGTATTCCATACATAAAACATTGATCTATCTCAATGCTTATTCTGTTATTCAATTATCAAAGATGACTGTGAGTTATTTCAAGCTATCAAAACTTAGGATAATTATGAAATAAGACAAAAGGGAAATCAAAACTAAACGTCACAGTCATCTCTGATAATTGCAAGAGGTACGAAGATTTACTCCGTACTATTTTTTAGAACTTGTTCAAAATCTTTTTGAGCTTGTAATAACACCGACTTAGCATCCGGATCAACAATTCCTGTACTGCTCATCCAGTTATAAACTCCCGGAAAGCCCATCACAATTTCATCAGCATCTTTTTTCTTATACACCATCAATGTACATGGAGCGAATGCTGCTGCTTCAGGATGGCTTTTTGCAACCGTATAAATCACTTTTAATTTACAGATCGAATAGGTATCGTAAAAATCAAATGGACTTGGGGTGCTGCTGTCGTTGAGGATAAAGTTATAATCGGTAAAATTAGAGAGAATAAATCCTGCTGGTTTCAACCCTTCTTCTATCATCATTTCTGTACCGTCTTTATCACTTGCCCAGCTTGCAGCATTGCTTGGGCGTACATAACGGGTCAACAATGCTCCCTCCGCCGGCAAAGAAGTTTCACTCATCGTTACTTTTGCCGTTGGTAGCGCTTTTGCGAGTGTTGAGAGAACCTCTTTTTCGATAAGATCGAACTCAGGCGCATCGAATCCGGCAATTTTTTTCATAGCTTGCGCCGTCAATACAGATATGTGCATCTCTGAATCTCCGTTACGCTGATAAATACCAAAACCCATCGGGACAAAAATACCTGCATCCGGATGTGCTTTCACTAAAGATTCTGAAAGCGTTTTATGAAAAGCTGTCAAAAGATTGAATTGTGTAAAATCACTTTGTCCAAACTGTTTTATAAACGGCCCATTCATCTCACTGTTTGCCGCAATCACAAAACCATTGGCTTCAAGTGCTTTTTCAACCACCGTTGCATTGATCTTTCCCTCTGTATTCGGGACACTGAACATATGTAAATCACCGGCTCCATATAAAGCACTCATGCCTAAAACCATCCAGACGAACAATACTATATTTTTCATTTTAATTCCTTTTTT
>JAYVLH010000036.1:0-3867 GCA_043759555.1 Sulfuricurvum sp.
GCATAATCACCTTCGTCATTGAGTTCGCACTCACGTAATTGCATTATTTCCGCTTCGACACCATTCAAGTTCTTGACAATCTGAATTTGCCGTGCCAGCAAAATTTCCTCAAAATAATGCAGTTCATTCTCTCGCATATATGTCCTTATTTATGATAGGGGTGATTACTCAATAGACTAAACGCGCGATAAATCTGCTCAAGCAAAACCGCTTTAGCGATTTTGTGACTCATAGTCAATTCTGAGAGACTAATCACACTGTCACATTTTTCAACAAACGACTCTTCAAAGCCGTACGCCCCACCTATGAAAAATTGTATCGCGATTTTATCACTTATAAGCTTACTAAATGCCAAAGAATCTATTTTTTTTCCATCAGGATGTAACGCAATCGAATAATTTTTTCCAATCATTGGCTCAAGTAACTTAGAATAGGCACTTTTGGAAGCTTCAGGACTAATAGTATGCGCTTTAACTATCTCTTTTGGAAAAAGTTCCACATCATCTACTTTTGCAAAACGAGAAATCATTTTTAGATGTTCTTGATATACAGGATCATAGAGTGAACGCTCTTTTTTAGCAATGGTAATCACTGAAATATTCACAGTATTCCCGAACCAATGACATGATAGGTAACATGCTGAAATATATCGTTGATTTTTACTCCGCCAATAGCGCCTACAGGATGTTTGGAATAGGAGGCTAACTCATCAAGACTCTCACCTAACACTTTTGCTTCACTTTTTGTCGATGTTGCACGGTAGGCACCCAAACCAATGTAGTTAATATTTAAACGGTTTGCAATCTCAATTTCAAGTTTATTATGAGTAGAAAGTCCAATAATTTTGTCATTGCCAATAGCTGTTTTGAGTATTTTAAGTGCACTTATAGGATCACTGTCAATAGCATAAAGATCTTCTTGACCAATATGCACACCGTCACAAAATGAAATAAGTTCATAATGATCATTAATAATCAAAAATCCGTCCCATAACTGACGTAAAAGTATCAAATCAATTTTTATAAGGGCAATGTCATCATGTTTGTTACGGTACTGAAGGATTTTAGCGTCGTGCTCTTTGGCTTTTTGTATAAACTCTTCCAAAGTAACGTTTCGTGCGCGCAAAGCGTCACGATCACACAACGCATAAAGCTGCATTAGGGAAGTAAAAGTTTAAGAAGATCACCCAATGTTTCTTTGAGTTCATTGCGTGGCACTATCATGTCGATAGAGCCTTTTTCGAGTAAAAATTCAGCCCGTTGAAATCCGTCAGGAAGATCAGAACCAATGGTCTGCTTAATAACACGCTGTCCTGCAAAACCGACAAGTGCGCCAGGTTCAGCAATAATAATATCCCCTAATGTTGCAAAAGAAGCACTTACTCCACCCATTGTTGGATCAGTAAGCAATGAAATATAGGGGAGTTTGGCCTGTGCCAAACGTGCCAGCGCTGCGGAGGTTTTCGACATCTGCATCAATGAAAAAGTACTTTCTTGCATACGTGCACCGCCACTGGCACTCACTATAATAACACCTTGACGTTTTTCAAGCGCACGATTGATGGCACGAACGATTTTTTCACCCTCTACGGAACCTAAAGATCCGCCCATAAAATTAAAATCAAATACAACTAATTGCGCAGGTGTCCCCTCAATGGTACATTCACCACTTACAACCGATGAATAACGGCCATTTTTTGCATACCCCTCTTCAATACGAGCAGCATAGCTTTTTTTGTCCACAAAATTAAGTGGATCAATCGGTTTTAGAGATGCATCAAACTCGACAAAACTTCCCTCATCAGCAATTAAAGCAAGACGCTCATTGACACCGATTCGAAGATGGAAGCCACATTTAGGGCACACATTGTTTTGTTTTTCCATCTCTTTGTAATACATAAGTGATTGGCAAGAAGAACATTTTACCCAATGAGAAGGTGCTTCACTTTTGGTAGGCTGTTTCTTTTTTTCAGATTCCCCAAATAGGTTAAATAAACTCAAAAATACTCCTTTTCTACAATCATACGTATCTTCTCGAATACCTCTTTATCGGAACTCAAGAGGATATAACGTTCATCATTAAATCCATAAAGATGTTGGCTCAAAAATAAACCTGCTTGGATATCAAACTTTCTCATTGTACCTAAAAATAGCACATAGTTCACTAAGGGCGCATAGGCTAGCGAGAGGGCCAATGCTCCAGGTGAACGAAATTTAAGCTTATTATCCACTAAAATTTTAATTAGCTCTGGATGTTCTTGAGACTTTTCAAAAAGACCAATTTTAGGACTAGTCGATCCATTTAGTGACAATCTAAGCGTTAAATCATCCAATGAAGATCGATAATATTCACAACATGTACGAACAAAAACATCGCCATTAGCCAAATTGCAGACGATACCTTCAGTTGTTTCACCATTCGTTTCTCGTGCAATAGAAACACCATAATAAGGGAAAGAAGAAGACAAATTATCACTTCCATCTATTGGATCACAAATGATATTAATATCACTTTTTACTGACATCCACCCGCTCTCTTCAGAATAAAAAGATCCAAAAGAGCTAAGATGTTTAAATAAAATAGCTTCTGCCGCTAAATCAAAACCACTGCTGATATCACCGCCCTCACCTCTAAAGTGTATGTTAAAAAGGGCGGTATCAGATGAGCCTACGACGCATTCACGAACTTCGAGAAGTGAACCAATCACTGCATCGATAAAAGTACTCATTAATTCAATAGTGACTTCACAATAGCGCGTGCGGCTTCACGTCCGTCATACGCAGCCGTAACAACCAAATCAGCACCGCGATAACAATCTCCACCTGCATAAATTCCTGCTGTAGACGTTTGTAAATGCTCATCGATGATAATACCGCCCCAATTATTAACTTCAATACCATTTTCCGCCAAAAAGCCAGGAACAACTGGATCAAAACCAAGAGCCATTATTACAATATCAGCGCTAATATTGAAGTCAGAGTTTTTAAGCTCTTCCATTTTTTGACGACCGCTCTCGTCCTTTGCACCCAAAACTGTTTTAGCCATGTGAACAGCAACAGCTTTGCCGCCATCACCTAAAATAATCTCTTTGGGAGAAGCGTGAAAAACGAAATCAATCCCTTCTTCAACTGCATTTTTATATTCTTTTTGTGAACCTGGCATATTATGAGCATCACGACGATACAGACATGTAACGTTTTTAGCCCCTTCACGCTTGGCAGTACGAACACAGTCCATAGCTGTATCCCCTCCTCCGATTACAACAACGTCGAGATCTTTAAAATCAAATTGTTTATCATATGAAACTGCAAAGTTTTTACGTTGAATCGCCGTTAAATACTCCATTGCTCTATAAACATTTGAAGCATTTTCCCCTACGATTTTTGCACTCTTGGCCTTAGTAGCACCTATACCAATGAACACTGCATCATGTTGATCCGCGATCATGTCAAACTCAATATCATGACCTACATCGCAATTAACCACAAGTTTTAATCCAGCATCTATAAGAAATCCAAGTCTGCGATCAACAATCTTTTTATCAAGTTTAAATCCAGGGATTCCATATGTCAATAGGCCTCCTGCCCGATCACTGCGCTCATACATAGTCACCGAAATACCTGAGCGCAATAAATACGTAGCACATGAAAGACCAGCAGGACCTGATCCGATAATAGCCACTTTTTTATCGGTGGTAATTCCTGGAAAATAAGGTTTAAGTCCGTGCTTGAATCCTTCTTCATTAATAAACGTCTCAATAGAGCCTATCGTGATAGCTCCATGTCCGTCATTTAAAGTACAATCTCCCTCACACAGACGATCATGAGGACAAATACGTCCCATTACTTCTGGAAATGGAGAGGGTTC
>JAYVLH010000037.1:0-7824 GCA_043759555.1 Sulfuricurvum sp.
TTATCACGATTTATGAGTTGGAAAAGCAGTGATGGAAAAAGTGAAGCTTCCAAATTAATATCACACATGGAAACGCTTATAAATGGGATGTTGAACCCTATCACACTGCTTGATTTAATCCGAAATTTCATCGTTTATGAAAAGAGTACAAAGGTAGATAGTAAAACCCATTTAACAACGATTGAAACGGTAAAAAAATTAGCGGCTTATCACCAATACTATGCAGTAAACAAAGCCGTTGAGAGAACGACCCAAGCAAGCAGTATTAATGGCGATAAAAAAGGTGGGGTTGTTTGGCATACACAAGGGAGTGGTAAGTCACTCTCAATGGTGTTTTATACGGGTAAAATCGTCCTCAGCCTCAACAATCCAACCATCTTGGTAATCACCGATAGAAATGATTTAGATGACCAACTTTTTGATACTTTTGCATCATCTGGAAGTTTACTCAGACAAGAACCGATTCAAGCACTCAACAGAGATCATCTTAAAAGCTTACTCAAAGTGGCAAGCGGTGGAGTCATATTTGCCACCATTCAAAAGTTTTCGCCAGAAGAGGGAAATATCTATGATGAGCTTTCAGATCGACGAAACATCATCGTTATAGCCGATGAGGCACACCGTACACAGTATGGATTTAAACCTAAAACGGTTGATGAAAAAGATAAAGACGGCAATGTGATCGGTAAAAAGATTGTTTATGGATTTGCAAAGTACCTTAGAGATGCACTTCCAAATGCCACCTATCTTGGATTTACGGGTACGCCGATTGAAAGTAGCGATGTTAATACACCTGCCGTGTTTGGTAATTATGTCGATATTTACGATATTTCCCAAGCGGTAGAAGATGGCGCAACGGTTAAGATTTATTATGAAAGCCGACTTGCAAAAATCAACCTAAGTGATGAAGGTAAACAGCTTGTTAAAGAGCTAGATGATGAGCTTGGAAATGATGATCTAAGTGAAACTCAAAAAGCCAAAGCGAAATGGACTCAGCTTGAGGCTCTCATAGGGAGTGAAAATAGAGTTAAAGAGGTTGCAAACGATATTGTTACCCACTTTGAAGCTCGTCAAGAAGTGTTTGATGGCAAAGGGATGATCGTTGCTATGAGTAGGAGAATAGCGACAAGACTTTATGAAGAGATTATTAAACTTCGCCCCCAATGGCATAGCGATGATTTGGATAAGGGCGTTATCAAAGTTATCATGACAGCCAGCTCTAGTGATGGTCCTCAAATGGCGAAACACCATACTACCAAACAACAAAGACGAGATTTGGCAAACCGTATGAAAGATACGAATGATGAACTCAAACTCGTCATCGTGCGGGATATGTGGTTGACTGGATTTGATGCACCATCGATGCACACGCTTTATATCGATAAGCCTATGAAAGGGCATAACCTAATGCAAGCCATCGCAAGGGTTAATAGGGTTTACAAAGACAAGCCTGGCGGATTGGTTGTAGATTATTTAGGGATTGCGAGTGATTTAAAAAAGGCACTCTCATTTTATAGCGACAGTGGCGGAAAAGGTGATCCCGCATTGGCACAAGAACAAGCGGTTGCCCTAATGCTTGAAAAACTTGAAGTGGTATCTCAGATGTATCATGGATTCGCGTATGAGCATTATTTTGATGCAGATGTTAGAATTAAACTGTCTCTCATTCTTGAAGCAGAAGAGCATATACTAGGTATTGAAGATGGTAAAAAAAGATACATTGATGAAGTAACTGCCCTCTCTCAAGCTTTTGCTATTGCAGTTCCCCATGATGAAGCAATGGATGTAAAAGATGAAGTTTCATTTTTTCAAGCAGTAAAAGCACGACTCGTTAAGTTCAATGGTACTGGAAGCGGTATCACGGATGAAGAGATGGAAACCACTATCCGTCAAGTAATAGACAAGGCGCTCGTAACGGAACAAGTGATAGATATTTTTGATGCTTCTGGGATTAAAAAGCCTGATATTTCTGTTTTATCTGAAGAGTTTTTACTTGAAGTCCAAGGGATGAAGCATAAAAATATTGCTTTGGAAGTGTTAAAAAAACTTCTCAATGATGAGATAAAAACGAGGATGAAAACCAATTTAGTGCAAAGCAAATCTCTTATGGAGATGTTGGAAAATTCAATAAAAAAATATCACAACAAAATAATCACTGCGGCTGAAGTTATTGAAGAGCTAATCAAACTCAGTAAAGATATTCACAAAATGGATGAAGAACCTAAAGCAATGGGTTTAACGGATTTTGAATACGCATTTTATACGGCTATAGCCAACAATGACAGCGCCAAAGAAGTTATGGAAAAAGATGTTTTGCGAGAGCTTGCCGTTGTTTTAACTCAGAGGGTGCGAGAAAATGCCAGTATCGACTGGACTATCAAAGAGAGCGTTAGGTCTAAATTAAAAGTTATCGTAAAAAGAACGTTACGACAATTTGGTTATCCGCCAGATATGCAAATGTTAGCAACCGAAACGGTACTCAAACAAGCTGAGATGATTGCGAACGAGTTAACAGGCTTGCTATAGTGACGTATAAAACACCGCAATTTCACCCGTTGCAATACTGTTTTGTGAGGTATTAGAGATGGCATTAAATTCAAAAAGATAGGAATCGTTAAACGAATGTTTGAGGGTAACGGTGGTGTCAAAATGAAGAGTATCGGCCTTGTTGCAGAGTTTGATATTTCGAAAAGATGAGACCACTCCGGCATTACAGTTGGGAGAAAGAGGAAAAAAACTTGTTCCTTGTGCAGCTGCTTCGCAAAACATTGATAGTGTTGGATTAAAAGGAAAGTGAGTTTCAAAGGTCACTTGAGTTTCGTTTTGATCTAAAAGTTGTCCGATAAGAATAAGGGGTTCTTTGTGAGGTAAGCGACTGTTCATAAAATGAGTCCTAATTTTTTAAAGAAATGGTAGAATAAACTTACTTAAATACGAGGTATACAATGTCTAAACGGGTTCTGGTCGTCTATTATTCACAAAGCGGACAATTGGAAAATGTTCTCACTACAATGTTAGAGCCTTTGAGACTTTGTGATACGGTTGAAATGACGATGTTACCATTACGCCCGAGTGAAAACTTTACATTTCCATGGTCTTTTTGGAATTTTTTTGATGCATTTCCCGAATCCGTTTATTGTGATCCGCTTCCAAACTTACCTTATGAGCTTTTAAATTCTGAGAATTTTGATTTGATTATTTTGGGATATCAGCCGTGGTTTCTTTCCCTGTCATTGCCTATGTGTGCTTTTATGAAATCAAATCAAGCAAAAGTTATTATGAAAGACAAACCTGTTATCACAGTAATAGTGTGTCGTAATATGTGGATAGAAGCGCAAAAAAGTATGAAAGAACTTTTAGTGGCATGTGAAGCACGCCTTATAGATAATGTGGTATTAAGCGATCAAAGCGGCCCATTGGAGAGTTTTATTACGACTCCACGTTGGATGCTTACCGGAAAACGAGATCCGTTTTGGGGATTGTCACGTGCTGGAATTTCAGATGACGTGATCCAAAAAAGTGTCCGTTTTGGAGAAGCAATACTGCAAGGTCTTAGTACAGATGGAGAGATTGGACATGAGCCTATGTGCAAAGAATTAGGAGCAGTGTGTGTGGATCCTCGCTTTATTGCGTCAGAAAAAATAGGGAAACGAAGTTTTCGAATCTGGGGGAAGATTATTAGGCTGTTTGGTCAAAGAGGTTCGAGGATACGTAGACCAATTTTGGGTATTTATATCCTATTCTTGATTGTATTAATTGTAAGTGTTGTTCCCATAAATATGGCTGTTCAGAGTATTGTCAGACGTGTTTTTAAAGGAAGAATGGATAAAATAATACAAAATATAGAAGCTCCGTCAGGCAGGTAGGTTCAACACAATATGAATAATGTATACATTACCAAAATGAGCGCATTTTTACCTAATGCTCCAGTAGCCAATGATCAGATAGAAGACGTTTTAGGGCGTATCGGAGGCATGAAATCTCGTGCCAAAAATGTTGTATTGCGAAGCAACGGGATCAAAACACGGCATTATATTCTTGATCCTAAGACACGACAACCGCTTTTTACGAATGCATCTATGACAGCACAGGCGATTCGTGGATTGGAAGATGAGACTTTCAGTTTAGACGAGATTGAATGTTTGTCGTGCGGTACAACATCCCCCGATTATCTAATGCCCAACCATGCTCTTATGACACAAGGAGAGTTAGGGTTAGGGGCATGTGAAGCGATTGCTACTTCGGGAATTTGTCTCAGTGGTATTACGGCGATGAAATACGCTTATATGTCGATAGCATCAGGCGAGCATTCGAGTGCTGTATCAACAGGTTCTGAAATTTCATCGATGGGAATGAGGGCTGAAATGTTTACGTATGAGGCTTCCGAAGCTCAGACTATTGAGAAGCATCCAGAAATAGCCTTCGGAAAAGATTTTTTACGCTGGATGCTCTCCGATGGGGCTGGGTGTGCACTGTTGCAAAATACCAAAAACCCAGACAAAGTTTCATTGAAAATAGAGTGGATTGATATCCTTTCATACGCAGGAGAAATGCCAACGTGCATGGTAAGCGGGGCAATTCAGGATGGTGAGGGAAAATACCAACCATGGAGAGAACTTGATCCCGCTCTTTGGTTGAAAAAAACGGTCTTTGCAGTAGAACAAGACGTTAAACTACTCAACGAAAATATTGTTCAGTATACAGTAGAAAAACCTTTACAAAATATTATGAAAAAACGAAATCTGAGTGCCAGTGATATTGATTATTTCTTGCCTCACTACTCCTCAGAATATTTTCGTGACAAGATGGCATTGGGGTTAGAGAATATTGGTTTTGCAATACCAAGCGAAAAATGGTTTACTAATTTGACTCGAAAAGGTAATACTGGAAGCGCATCGATTTATATTATTCTCGAGGAACTTTTTAATTCTGGAAAGCTTAAATCCGGTGAAAAACTTCTTTGCTTTATTCCTGAAAGCGGACGTTTTTCGACGGCATTTATGCTTTTGAGTGTAGTCTAAATGAAAAAAAGTGATGCACCTCAAGATGACATAGAAATGTATCATGGCGGACGAAAAGCACTTTATACATTAGCAGACGAGGGAATATTTGAGATTACCCAAAGCAGCGGTTGGAATGTAGAAGAAGCGGCAACACTCCAAGCAGTGGATGAATTTAAACGTTTGGAGCGTGAAGCCTATGAAGGTTTTAAAGAGGGAAAATTATCGCCGCTAGGAGTGTGGATGTATCGCCATCGTATGAGTTTGGCGACCTTGTCCCAATGTACCGGTTTTTGGCAGTGGCAGGTCAAACGTCATCTAAAACAGAATGTTTTTAATATGCTTAGTGTTAAAAAATATGCTGTCTATTGTGATGTCCTTGATTTAACTTTAGAAGAATTACATCATCCAAAGGAGCCTCAGTAATGGAACCATTTGTACATAGCCATGCGGCACACTGCGAGAGCGGTGTAGTTTCATCACTTCTGACGCATGCAGGGTTTCCCATCAGCGAAGCAATGGCATTTGGAATCGGCAATGGACTGACATTCGCTTATTTGCCTATTGTAAAAATTGATGGAATGCCTCTTATCGCCTATCGAATGCCACCCAAAAGTATTCTCAAAACGGTCGAAAAAAGACTCGGGCTTTGTGTCAAAATTAAACAATATTCTAATCCCCAAAGTGCACGTGACGATTTGATTAAAATGATGGATGAGGGCAAACTTGTGGGGCTTCAAACATCGGTGTATTATCTGCCTTATTTTCCCCCGGAAATGCGATTTCATTTTAATGCCCATAATTTACTGGTGTATGGAAAGAATGATAATGGATTTTTAATCAGCGATCCGGTATTTGAGCACCCTGTAGAAGTAGAGTGGAATGCTCTTGATAAAGCCCGTTTTGCAAAAGGGTTTTTTGCTCCCAAAGGGGCGTGTTACACCATCGAAAAAATTCCTGAAACAATCGATTTGGTAAAAGCCATTAAAAAAGCCATTAACCGAACCTGTAATATGATGCTTTACACTCCTTTCCCGTGGGTAGGATTACGCGGTATTAAGATGATGAAGCACTCGATTTTGAAGCTTCCACGCCATGTGCACAAACGTTATGCTTCGCTTTATTTAGGTCATATTATTCGAATGCAAGAAGAAATAGGGACAGGCGGAGGAGGATTTCGTTTGATGTATGCTGCTTTTTTGTCTGAGTGCGCTGATGTGTTAAGACGTGATGAACTTAAAACAGCATCGTCAATGATGGCTGAGGCAGGAGATAAATGGAGACTTTTTGCACTTTCCTGCTCCAAAGCGTGCAAGGGGAATGATTATTCTGTTGAAGAGATAGCTCAAAAACTTCAAGTGTGTGTGGATACAGAAGAGAAAGTGTATCGTTTTTTAAAGGGGTTAAAACTATGAAATCTCAAAATAAAGTCTATTTGAATGCCTTTAGCTGCGTGTGTGCAGCAGGGTTGAATATCGAAGAAATTTTTGAGACACTGCTTAGTGGAAAATCAGCCATTACGAGCCAAAGCGGTTATGTTGATGGTACGAATATGCCTTTAGGAAAGATACCAGGTGAACGTGATTTTTTCGAGTTGTTAGAGGAAAATGTAGCATCACTTTTGATTAAAATACCATGGTTGATTCCTAATGAAACCATCGTATTGGTAGGTTCTTCGGTAGGAGGGATGTGCCGAGCCGAGAAGACATTTTTTGGTGAGGGAAGTCTCAAAAATATTATGGTCGAAGATCTCTCTATCCGTTCTATTGGCGATGAAATCGTACGAAAATTTGGATTTAAATCGGCCTTATCATTTTCAACTGCCTGTACCAGCAGTTCTATTGCCATTGATTTTGCGTACGATTTGATATCTCGTGACCTTTATAAAACGGTGGTCGTCATTGGTGCTGATGAGTTAAGCCGCTCTGCCGTCAATGGTTTTGATCGCCTCGGAATCGCATCACATACCTATACACGTCCCTTTGATATTGAACGCAATGGTATTAATGTGGCTGAGGGGATAGCGGTATTGGCCCTTTCATCTTTAAAAACGCCACAATGTGTTGAAATTATGGGATGCGGTATAAGCAGTGATGCCTATAATATTACACATCCGCATCCAGAAGGCGAGGGGGCAATGGCTGCTATGAACCAAGCACTGGGAAAAGCAAAACTCTCGGCATCAAAGATTGATTACATCAATGCACACGGAACAGGAACACTTGCCAATGATGAGATTGAGAGCGCATCAATAGAAAAACTTTTTGGCTCAAAGCCGTTTACTGTTTCTACCAAAGCAGTTACTGGACACACATTGGGAGCATGTGGTGCATTGGAAGCAGCAATCAGTGCAATGTCAATTTTAAATAACGTTATCCCTCCGTGTACAAATCTTGTAAATCCTGTCAATAAAGCGCTTAATCACCCCTTGATGGCTACATCAACAGAAGTGAATTATGTTCTCTCCAATGCTTTTGGTTTTGGCGGCGGCAATGCAGTTCTCGTTTTAGGAAAAGTTCATGCAGATTAATCTCGAAATTCTCAAAAGTGCACGTATCGAAGATATGAAAAAGATAGCCAATTTGAATGAAAAAGCGATCGTACCTGATATGATGGTACGCAGGCGCTTAACGCGTAACGCACGGATCGCTCTTTATTTGACGGATAAAATTGATGATTTTATCTCCCCGATTGTCATTGGAAATGCGTATGGTGAAGTCCCGGAAACATTTGATATTCTTCGTTGTATCGCTGCAAATGAAACAGTGAGTCCGACGGCCTTTCAAAACTCAGTCCACAATACTCCGGCATCGTATCTTTCTAT
>JAYVLH010000038.1:0-2607 GCA_043759555.1 Sulfuricurvum sp.
TACAGCATCTTCCCAGTGCAGGAGAAATGGTCTTTTTCGATCGAAGCTGGTACAACCGTGCGGGCGTTGAACCGGTTATGGGATTTTGTACTGAAGAGGAGCACAAGGAATTTTTACATGAAGTAGGAGAATATGAACGTATGCTTGTAAACTCTGGAATCATTCTCTTTAAATTTTATTTTTCGGTTTCTAAGAACGAACAAGCCGCGCGATTCAAGCAGCGAAAAACAGACCCTCTCAAACAATTTAAACTTTCTCCCGTTGATGCCAAGTCACAAGATTTATGGGATAAATACACCATTGCAAAGTACTCTATGCTTTTAGCTTCACATACACCCCACGCACCCTGGGTCATTATCCGTTCAGACAACAAAAAAAAAGCACGGCTGAACTGTTATCGCTATATCCTTTCCAAGACCGATTATTCCAAAAAAGCCAAACACGCACATTTCAAACTCTCTGAAAAGATTTTACTCGATGGTGATCAAGAACTCAAACTTATGGAATCCAGCATGTCTCTCAAAAAGAATGATGAGTTTAATGAAAAAGGATGATAATTTTTTAGGTGATTTTTGGGGCGGTACGGCAGCCATGCTTGTCGCTTTACCTTCCGCTATTGCTTTTGGAGTAATTATTTATGCTCCATTGGGGCATCATTATGCCGCTTATGGTGCTATTGCCGGTGTTTTAGGGCTCATTGGAGTTGGGATTATCGCAGCATTATTAGGTGGTACAAACCGCCTCATCACCGCACCAAGTGCCCCTGCTGCAGCCGTTTTATCCGCTTTTGCTTTGGAATACATGGCCAAAGGATTTGACCCAAGTATACTTTTTCTCCTACTCATGGTCATAACACTGTTGACAGGTATCTTTCAACTCACCTTTGGTTTTATCGGATTGGGAAGACTGATTAAATATATGCCTTTTCCAGTAGTCAGTGGGTATTTAAGCGGTGTTGGACTTTATATTATTGCTTCTCAACTGCCAAAACTTTTGGGGTCCCCACAGGGAGCACATTTTTGGGAAAGCATCTTGTCTCCGGTTCAATGGCAATGGCAAAGTCTGACCATTGGAGTAGTTACGATTGCTGCAATGATTAAAGGAAATAAAATTTTTCACACGATTCCAGCTGTCATTACTGCCCTTATTGCGGGAATTGGCACCTATGCAATCTTGGGAATTTTTGATCCTACCTTACAAGTGGCTAACAATCCTTTGGTTATCGGAGACTTCAGCGGAAACGGCAGTATCCATTTTACTCAGATGTTTGCTGGGCGATTTGAGTCTTTGATACATCTCTCATGGAGCACCCTTTCTTTTCTTTTTTTCCCGGCACTCACCCTCGCTGTCCTCCTTTCCATTGATACACTCAAGACCTGTATTGTTTTAGATTCCATAACCCATTCGTTTCATAATTCCAACAAAGAGCTTGTTGCACAAGGGAGTGGAAATATTGTTTCATCACTCATCGGAGGTATGCCCGGATCAGGAACCATGGGACCAACAATGGTGAACCTTTCCAGCGGTGCCGTCTCCAATCGCTCAGGTTTGATTGCAGGAGCTACAGCAGTTATTGCCTTTGGTCTTTTTGGACGTTTCATCGGATGGATACCCATCGCAGCATTGTCAGGGATTTTGATCATTATCGGTGTACGTATGATCGACCGACGCAGTGTTAAACTTTTAAAATCACCCAAAACGACTTTTGATTTTTTGATTATAGTATCTGTGGCCCTCACAGCTCTTACTGTCAGCTTGATTGCCGCGTCTGGTATTGGCGTCATTTTGGCTATTATTTTGTACATAAGCCAGCAAATTGGGGCTTCAGTAGTCTATCGTAAGCTAGATGGAACAGAAATTAAAAGTAAAATTGTACGTAACCGTGAACAAGAGGCTCTTCTACTGGCAAACGGAGTAGCTTTTTCTGTTTATGAATTGCATGGCAGCCTCTTTTTCGGAACTGCCAATCAGCTGTATTCAATGCTTCAGGACGATTTACAGCACAAAAAATACATTATCTTAGACATGAAAAGAGTCCAGACAGTTGATTTGACGGCAGCCCATATTCTCCTTCAAATCAAAGACATACTCCACGATAATGACGGATATTTATTGCTATCACGATTACCGCACAAACTTCCGACAGGAGATGATTTGGAGAGCTACTTTAACCATGTAGGGCTTTTAAAACATCTCAGTCCCATCAAGGTTTTTGACGATTTGGATGATGCCATAGAATGGGTAGAAGATACCATAATTCATGAGAATCTTATGGACAAACAAGAAGAAAAGTTATTTGAATTGGCTGATTTTGATCTTTTCAAGGGACGACATATCGATACACTCGAAGAGCTTCAAAGTCTTCTTGAATACCGTTCATACCATAAAGGAGAGGTTATTTACACCGAAGGAAGTTCTAATGGCGAAATTTACCTGATTCGACGTGGATCAGTTCGTCTCATGTTACCTTTCCCTGATCGAAAAAGCGTTCACCTCAATACATTGGGGCAAGGGAATTTTTTTGGAGAATTTTCATTTTTAGAATGTACTCCCCATTATACGGACAGTATTGCCAGTTCCGATACCGATTTATATCGGATTTCACGC
>JAYVLH010000039.1:0-6367 GCA_043759555.1 Sulfuricurvum sp.
ATTATCGTTACTCAAAAAGGGATTGCGGATACTTTTTTCAGTGATATTAATGCATCTATGATTGATGAAATTGCCAAAATGGAAGGGGTACGTGAAGCAGGTGCGTTGATTTTAGGTGCAGCGCCTGTGGACCCTTTACCCATCGTAGGAATTTATGGAGTAAGCGATAACCGCCTCAAAGGTTATAAATTGACACAAGGTTCGTATCCAAAAACCGATGAGGTATTGTTGGGATCTAAAATTTATGCAACGCTGAACGCTCCCAAAGAGATACTTATTTCCAAGAAAAAATTTACGATCAGCGGTGTTTTTAAAAGTCCTATCGGATTTGAAGATGGCGGTGTCGTTATGTGTTTGAAAGACGGGGGGAGTTTATTTCATAAAAGTGCATCAATATTTTTGATCACCCTGACTGATTTGGCACAAAGTGATGCTATTGTTAAAAAAATAAATGCCCTTAACCCAGACATCGAAGCCACAACAACAGATACTTTTATAGACTCCTACAATCAGTTTAAAATTATCAAAACCAGTTCGGATGTGATTGGTGCGATGGCATTTTTGATGGGAATTTTAGGGATTGTGAGTATGATGAGTATGGTGGTTAATGAGCGTAAAGCTGAATTTGGGATCATGCGCTCCATCGGACTTTCGTCCGGTGTCATTATCCGCAGACTCTTGGCAGAAACGTTGATTATTGCTGTTGTCTCTTTTGTTGTGGCACTTGGTGTATCGCTTGGGACCTTGGAGCTCATAGAGCACGCGGATAAATTTCAAGGGTACATCAATGGAGAGATTACTGTTACTTTGGCGCTCAATGTATTCGCAGTTTCTGTGTTAATGGCGATGCTAGGAACTTTACTTCCTGCTATATATGCGGCACGTATTGATCCTATGACTCTTATACAGCGAGGCGGATCATGAGAATTGAGGCCAAGCAAATAGATCACTATTATGGCATTGAACATGTTCTGAGAGAGGTTGATATCGCAATCGAAGCAGGTAGCTTCACTGCGATTATCGGAGAGAGTGGAAGCGGAAAGACAACGCTTTTATCTATCCTCTCTACCTTAATGGGTCCCACAAATGGAGAAGTGACGTTTGATGGAAAAGGTGTCAGTCAATTGGGAAATATTGATGTTTTTAGACGGCATAATATTGGATTTGTGTTTCAATTTCACTATCTTATCTCATACTTAACCTTGCGTGAAAATATTGCCCTTTCCGCGCTTCATGATGCGACGGTTGATCCTTTGATGGAAAGTTTGGGAATCTTGCGTTTTGCTGGCAGATACAGCGATGAGGTCTCAGGAGGTGAGCGCCAGCGTGCTGCGATCGCACGTGCATTGGTCAATCGTCCTGCGGTCGTTTTTGCGGATGAGCCTACCGGTAATCTGGATACGAAAAATGCATTGGGCGTGTATGAGTTATTTACCCGTTTCGCACGTGAAGGTACTGGATTTGTAGTTGCTTCACATGACAAAAAAATAGCCGATTATGCCGACACAATTATTGAAATGGAGGATGGAAAAATTGTCAAAATTTCTAAACGATAATCTTCCGCTGCTTTTATTTTGGCTGCTTCTAGGGCTTATGAGTGGATTGGTGTATTCGCTTGAGATGTTGGGGCTGGATGGGTCGTTAACACTTTTTTCTCCTGAGCGTGCACGGTCTTTGCATATTTCACAGATGCTGTATGGATTTTTTCCGTTGATTTTATCGCTGCTGCCTTTTGCTTTGTTTGAAAAAGAGGGGGTGCTGAGTCCAAATGCTCTGAAGCATTTAGCCCGTTATTTCGTCGTTTGGAATGTTTTTTTACTCTTTATGAGCATGTCGCTTCTTTTTGGAAACATTCGCGGATTGCCCTTTTATGATTTTCCCTATCAGCTCAATTTTCTACTTGCGTTTAGCGGTGTGTTTTATCTTTTGGCGCTTCTGGATGCACTGAAGCGTTATACAAAGCGCCCGCTATGGGTGAATGTGTCTCTAATTGCCGTTATTGCTGCTCCAATCGCACTGATAGTGCTTATGAATCCTGACTATGGCCAAGTAGAAAAAACTCTCGTAGGGCCGCATGGAGACAATACGCTAGGGATGAGTTTCACCCTTATTCCGATCTATTATTTGCTGATAAAGCTCTCTGCTCCCAAAGAGTTTACTCCTCGCTTCCATTGGCTTTGGGTTATTCCCTTAGGCGGTTATGTAACCTCACTCGTCATTCGTAACTTCTTTCATAATCTGAGCTACAATGAAGAGTGGTTTTATCAGTATCTGACATTGTTGTATCTGCCGCTGTTATGGGTTTGGCTTCGTGATGCAGGCGTGAATTTTAAAGTCAATCCTTATTTAGTCCTTTCAATCGCGGCGTTTATCTTTGTCGACGTAGAAGGAAATATCCTCTTTATCCCTGAGCTTCGGGCGTTGCTGCATCGTAATGATTTGGTAGTAGGGCATGCGCATATCGCCATGGGAGTAGGAGTTGCTTTTATGGCGCTTTCTATCGCATATCATCTGCTTCCCTCTTTATTTCGGCGTTTTTACGCAGCTGCATGGACGGTTTTGATGAGCTTTATGGCGCTTGCTCTTTCCATCGCAGGGTTGATAGAATCGGGATTGATTCATGGCGATATCAACACTTTCTTGGGTGCACGTGCCGTATTTGGCGGTGCGATTGGTGTCTTGATACTCAAAATTTTGTTTGACCGACTTCCTACTTCATTGAATTCCCCGCTCAAGATTTACCATTGGATTGGATTTTTAGGGGATGCTCTTGGCGGCTTGATCCTCATGATCGCAGGAGGATGGCTTTTTACGATTCTTGGATTTGCTTTTGGCGGAACGTATGAATATATCGTGTTTGCATTTGTCATGGGAACGGGAATGATTCACTGGGCTGGTATCAACGGGAATGAAGAGGTGATGGCGAGCCTCAGCGCTACAATCCGGCTCATTATCTCATCTACATTTGCAGCGCTCTATTTGGCGGGAATTTTGGATCAGCTGGCATTGTTCATTGCCTTTTACGATGGTGTTTATGCGATGATTTATTTTTTAGGCTTGCGTAAATGAACATGCTCGTATTGGTTTTGAGTTCGCAACTTCTTTATTATCTTCTTATCGCACAAACGGGTGTGGTTGGAGCGTTTCATTCGCACATTCATGACCTTTATCCTCTTCCTATCGGGGGGGTGATCGGGAGTTTGCTTGCCGCGTATTGGAAACATCATGAAATCAAGCCAGAGCTGTATTTTATGTTTGGTGCTCAAATAATGATTTCGTGGGTGTATCCCAACTACTCGCTTGGGCTGCTTTTGGTTCTTGGCGTTATTGTTGGATATACAACCCCTCTCATGCTTCATGCCTTTAGGGGGCAAAGTCGAAAGAGTCTGGCCGCAGGACTCGCCATTTCCTATGCCATCGGAACAGCATTGTATTCCTATCCGTTTGAGCAGAGGACGATTATCGCGGTTGTGCTGCCTGTCATCTCATTAGCAGCTCTTTATTTATCCGAACTTTCTCCCAAAGTAATCGAACAAAAAACTGCGCTTAATTGGAAAATGGTAGGAGTGATGATGGTGTGGATTTTTACCGATTCAGCACTCTTTGAGACTCTCAGCCGTTCGGTTAATATGGATATATGGAGCCGTTTTACGGTGCTTATTATCACGTCTCATTTATTGGGAATCTATCTGGCGTATCGCTACAGTAGACCACTGATGCAAAGCAATATCGTTATTTTGGGACTTTTTGCACTAAGTTATGGCTTATATTACGTCGCACAGCCCCTGGTTCTTGCTATCATCTATCCTGTTGCTATTTCGTATTATAATGTGCTGTTGTTTCGTGAATTAACTCTAATGCGTGATGTTCGCTCTGTTGGCTTGGCCATGGTGGCTGTGGGCTGGGGTGCGGCATCACTTGCCAATATCGTAGCTTTAGAGCATCAGCTATGGATAGTCTTAGTTGTATTGACGCTATTTGCTGTGATCTATCCATTTTATTTTAGGAGAACCGTATGAAAAAAGTAAGTCTTACAGTATTAGCTTTAGTTGCATCGATGTATGCTGGTAGTTTGAGTTTTGAATCGGGTTCGATTCAAGCCCATACGGAAATGGTTGCCGATAGTACAATAGATCCGTTTACGAAAAAAGTAACGTCTCATTTGATTATGGAAGCGAACCCTTTGACATTAAAAGGGACGATAGAGATTTCGATGAACGATCTTGCCAGTGACAATAAAAAACGGGATGCAGATATGCAAAAGACATTAGCCTCTTCTGTATTTCCTAAAGCGATATTTGAGGTTAAAGATATTGTTGCCAAAGGAGGCGATGGCTATACGCTCAAAGGAATAATGAATCTTCATGGTGTTAATAAGCCTATGAACTTTAATGGAATAATTGTTGAAGAAAGCAATAAAGTGCATATTAAAGCGACGGGTGATCTAAAAATGATTGATTTTGGAATCATACCGCCAAGCATGTTGTTTATGAAGGTGCGTGATCAAGTTGATGTGAATGTGGATGTTGTTCTAAAGCGATAAATTTCCCCGATGCCGAGAACTTTAGGTTTAAAAGGATAATTTTTGGTATTCACGAGAGCGCTAAACCACTCTAGCGGTTCATTTAAGGGTTCATCTGAGAGCAGAAATGTTCCATAATGGATTGGGATGAGTATTTTGGCTCCCAGCAGGCTGCAGGCTTCCAGTGCTTCAGGAGGATTGGTATGATTGTCCTTCATGATCACTTCAGGCCGATAGGCTCCGATGGGTAAAAAAGCTTCGGTTATCTCAAACCTTTCCCCTATTTCCCTAAAATGATCTCCCATCGCCGTATCGCCGCTATGGTAGATGCAGTGATGAGCGTCTTGGATTATGTACCCTCCCCATAATGCTTTATTGGTATCAAATAAAGTACGTTTGCTCCAGTGTTTACTAGGAGTGAGCGTGAATACAACTTCCCCGATTGTGACGGACTCCCACCATTTCAGCTCGAAATATTTTTCTTTTGCAATATGTCCTTTTAAATAGCGCCAAAAACCTGTGGGCGCTATGATAATAGTGTCCGGATTATTGTTAAGCAGTTTTATAACCGAGGGTTTATCAAAATGGTCGTAGTGGGCATGTGTGAGGAGAATGACATCTGCGCGTAATTGTTCTTGCGGTATTGGTAGCGGAATGAGGCGTTTATACATGGGAATATTTCCCAAAACGGGATCGATAATAATGGACGTGTTTGCGCATCTAAGCCATATACTGGCATGCCCAAGCCATAATGCATACTCTCCAGCTGGAAGATTGTCGTGATGGTGCATGAGTAGCGTGCCGGCCAATTTGCCCTTTTTGGTAAAACGCTTAGAAAGCTGCCATTTTAAGATAGTGATAAAAGAAGTTTTTGCTGAGGTATACGATTTATTCATGATGCTCTCAGTCGGTAATATAGATAGCATTATAGTGATTTTTGAGAAGAGTAGATATGGGTGATTCACCAGCATGCCACTTTAATGGCGTGAAGGCTAAGCTCGAATGTCGAGAGTCTGACCGATACCAGTAATAGCAGAAGCTGAATTTTGTTGAACTACAGGCGTCTGAGCACTGTCGAGAACTTTCATTATTCCCTGCCCTTGTAAGTCTATCGCTTTTTTCAAAGCGTACATCTGTGTAGCCGAAGACAGACCTGAATCTATACCATCCATTTGATCTCCTTTTTTTGGAGTTATAGCTATATCGGTAAAAGAGGGGCGTTAGTAAAATTTAGGCCTCATTTTTACTTCGCATTTAATGCACAATTGTTTTCTATTATGTTGAGTATATAATAGTTTAAAACAATCAAAATAAACACGAGAATAGAGATCATAGATAAAGAAGATTATAGGTTAAAAAAATGAAAGGATATTAAAATGTGATGGCGGGCCACTAAGGATTTGAACCTTAGGAGGTTTAACCCTCGCCGGTTTTCAAGACCGGTGCAATCGACCACTCTGCCAGTGACCCGCATAAAATGAGTATATTTCTTACATTTTGGAGGTGGCACCCGGATTCGAACCGGGGGTCAAGGTTTTGCAAACCAGCGCCTTACCACTTGGCCATGCCACCATCCATGTAATTGTGGTGCCCGGAGCCGGACTTGAACCGGCACAGTGTTACCACCGAGGGATTTTAAGTCCCTTGCGTCTACCGATTTCGCCATCCGGGCTACGATAACAAAAAAATACCTCAATTAAGACATCTTTTCTTGATATTTTAATTGAGGTATATGGAGCGGGAAACGAGGTTCGAACTCGCGACCCCGACCTTGGCAAGGTCGTGCTCTACCACTGAGCTATTCCCGCATTTTTTGTGGACTGGAAGTATAGCAAAAAAAATTAG
>JAYVLH010000040.1:0-16562 GCA_043759555.1 Sulfuricurvum sp.
TTATCAATGGAAAATGCCATTTCATACCCAGCTTCTTTAGCTTTTACTAAAAGATCCTCATCATAGATTCCAAATGGCCATGCCAAATACTTGATGGAGTGTCCCATTTTTTTCTCCAGCGTTGCTTTTGCTTTATAAAGCTGTGTATGAACCGATTTTTCGTATTCTACCGGGGACAATGATCTCTTTTCTCTTTTAAAATTCGGATGCCAATAGGTATGAGACTCTACATGAAACAGTTTCGTCGCTTCAAGCTCATGCAGCTGATCCCACGTCATTGCATACTTAGCATTCGAAATCGCACTTGGATAGATGAAAAGAGTTACGGGAACTTTGTATTTTTTAATTATTGGTGCCATATCCGTGTAAACACTCTTATGCCCATCATCAGCCGTAATCACAATCGATTTCACAGGAATTGATTTAATTTCCCCTTTAATGTATTTAGCTGCTGTATCAAGAGGAATAACAGTATAACCATGGCTCATCAACCACTCAAGCTGTTGGGCAAACGCTTTGGTCTTAATTGTCATAGAATCTTTGACCTCTTCACCGCAACGGTGATAACATAAAACAGGAATACTTTTATCAACGGCAAATGCAGAAGTAAAAAACAAAGCCCATAAAAAAGCTCCACGAACAAAGGAAGTAGTGAATGTCATCAGATAATCTCTTTCAGATATGAAATAAAATGAGATTATAGCCGAAACAACATGCCATTAAATCCCAAAACAAGGGCTTTTTTAAAAATATGCGCATATTTGTATAAAAACCCTTGACAAAGATAGGGGTAAAAGTGGTATACTTCCGCCATATTTCTTAAGGAGTTCTACATGATGAAAATCGTTTCTGCTATGCTTTTAGCTGCTATGTTTATCGGATGCAGCGAGTCTGCAAAAACTGAGGCTGCACCTGCTGCAACTGAGGAAGTAGCACCTGCTGCTACTGAAGCACCTGCTGCTGACGCTGCAATGCCTGCTGACGCTGCTGCTGTTGATGCTGCTGCACCTGCTGCTGAAGCTGCACCTGCTGCTGAAGCTGCTCCAGTTAAATAATTTTAACTTTAGCGCTTTGTTTCGTGCTTCGGCACGAAACACTTTTATTTCCTTCCTTTAACATTCACTAAAACAAACTTATCGTAAACTGTCCTAATCTAAATTAGGAGACTTCTCTATGAAATTCATTCTTCCCATCCTCTGTTCCATTTTATTCATCGGTTGCAGTAACTCATCTCAAACTTCTGATCCTGTTGCGGAAGACACCAAAATAGCCAAACCGTTAAATGCCGAAGCATCTGCAAACGCAGAAACTTCTATTCCTAGCCCTGTTACACTTCCAGCAGTGCCCCTCAAAGCAGACATCACTGCACCTGCAGCAGTTATAATTCCTCAAAAACCTGTTACAGCTGTCAAAGAAAAAGAAGCTGTAAAAATCACAGTAGATGGGAAAGCAATCTATACACAAAAATGTGTTTCATGTCATGGAGCAAAAGCTGAAAAATCAGCACTGAATAAATCACAAACTATTGCTGATTTCAGTGAAGTACAAGTCAAAGACGCTTTGGAGGGATATAAAGCAGGAACCTATGGAAAAGAGATGAAAGGGATCATGCAAGGACAAGTCAAGACGTTAGATGACACACAAATCGAAGCACTTGCACACTATATTTCTACTCTTTAGCCTTCACTTTTTGGTAACACAAATTTTTGTGTTACCAGCTCACCCTCATCATTAAAGAAAAGATAATAAAGCTTATCTTTTTTAACGCTCAGTCCTGCAAGATAACGCAGTGCTAAATTGGCTTGCAAAGAAGCGATATGCATGACAATAGGTGCTGCAATGCCGGCAGGAGTTTTTTGAGTAATCTTAAACAACTCGTTAAACGAGGCTTCATCAAAAAAACATACTTGCCCATTAAATGCTTCGACAGAGCCATATACCCATGGCAAGTTTTTAACTTTTGCATACGTATTGATAGCCCCTCGAACAGGCAAATTATCCGTTGCATCAAGTATCAAATCAACCTCAATATTTTTTTGTGTAAATTCATCGAAATTACAAATATGGGCTGATGCTTTAACATACGGGCAACGTGCTTCAATCAAATCTGCACATACTTGGGATTTATATTTCCCCTCATCGCCGCTTTTGAAAGCGATTTGACGGTGGATATTATGTAAACTGACCGTATCAAAATCAACCATATGTATTTCACCGATACCCGATGCACCCAATGCAAAAGCTAAAGAAGAGCCAAGTCCACCGCTTCCAATAATCGCGATACGCTTAGACTGTAAAGAAAGTTGCGTTTCTTCTCCCCATAGCTGGACTTGTCGGTGAAAATAATGCATCATAGTCGTATCGCCCCAAATTGCCGTTTTTTAAGCGCTTCTTTAAATCCCCAACCTTTTTTTGAATCATTCAATCCTTTACGATCTAAATCAACAATAAGAAGTTCTTCAGTATTGCCCAAATCAGCCTCTATATCACCATCGGGAGAGATGATCATCGAATCTCCATAAAATTTCCATGCGTATTTTTCATCGCAATATTCACCAACACGATTAGCACGCAGAATATAACAACTGTGAGTAAATGCTCGTGTTTTGAGCAGTTCTCTCCAACGGTTATGAGACTCAAACGTTGATGCACTTGGAACAAGGACCACATCTACATTTTTAGCAGCAATAGCACTCCAAAGAGGATCAAAATGAAGTTCAAATCCTCCCATAACAGCAAATTTAAATCCATTAAGGGCAAATATCATCGGAGCTTTGATTGCTTCAATAGGATTGGCGAAAAACTGTTCCTCATTCCAATGAGGATAGTTAATCAAAAACTGCTGTGAATAATAGCTCACACTTCGTCCTGTAATTTTTGCAATCATTTTTGTGCATTCATTTTTTTTAACAAGGATAACAGGCGCTACGAAAACCATTTCATACTTTAGCGCAAGCACTTTAAGTGTTTCAATTTGATGTATTGTTTGCTCACGTATCATAGATAGTGGTGTTTGCAGCAGTTCTTTAAAAAAAGGATTAAGAACATATTCACCCAGAACCATAAGACGAACCCCTTTTTGGTGTGCTGCACGGGTATAGTTTTCAAGAGTTTTACTCCCCATTCCAATTGACGGGAGTTGCAAAATAGCGCAACGCATTATTGATCCTGATTTTTAATGATTTGAATTTGCAATTGGGCTTGTTCCAGCATTTTTTCAGCTACTTTTAACTCACTCATTCCCTGCTCATAAGCCTTGACACTTTCGTTCATGGGCAATGTAGGATCCATTAATTTTTCCAAAATTGCTTTTGCATTGGCTATCTTTGTTTCAAAACTCTCTATTTCACTCATAATGCATCCTTTACATACTGCTCAATTTTATCAATTTCTACCAAAAAAGCATCATGACCGTAGTCGCTTTGTATTTCAATATAATCAAAATTTTTATTATCAATGTTCTTCATAATCTGCGCAATTTCTTCCATTTCAGAGGGTAAAAAGAGAATATCTTTCTCAAAACTCACCAAATAAAGTTCTGCTGTGATCTTACTAAGTGCCTCTTGTAAAGAGTCAAACCCGCGAGAGAGATCGTAAATATTGATCGCTTTGGTAATATACAAATACGATAAGGGGTCAAACCATTTTGTAAAATTGTATCCATTGTACTCCAAATACGATTCAACCTGAAATTTTCCGAATAATTCATACAATCCGTCATTACGCTTATACTCACGACCAAACTTGCGTTCCATTGACTGATGCGATAAAAAGCTGATATGCCCCGCCATTCGACCAATAGCCATCCCGCTCAAACCGTTTTTTCGTATCACTTCAGGGTCATAATAGCCATTTTTAAATTCAGGGTCTTTGAGAATTGCCTCTTGGGCTACTTTATTAAAGGCTATTGCCCACGCTTGCGTTGCGTGTGTCGTTGCCATTGCTATTATTTTTTTAGCAAAGTTAGGAAAAAACACGCCAAATGCCAGAGCCTGCATCCCCCCCATAGAGCCACCGATCACCGCATGAACTTCATGGATGCCCAGCCTGTCAAATAAAATACGTTGCGCTTTGACCATATCCAAAATAGTAACGACGGGAAATTTATAGCGATAAGGTTCTGTGTAAGGATAACGCGGTGACATAGGTCCCGTAGAACCAAAACAGCTCCCGATTACATTGGTACAGATCACGAAAAATTTGTCGGTATCGACCGCTTTTCCCTGACCTATGAGGCCATCCCACCAGCCTGCCTTATTGTCGCCTTCATAGGTACCTGCAACGTGATGAGAACCAGTCAGTGCATGACAAATAACAATAACATTATCCTTTGCTTCATTTAGAGTGCCATACGTTTCATAAGCGATATCATAAGGCTCTAAAATCCGCCCACTCTCCAAATAAAGAGGGTTGGTAAAATGTTCGCTGTGGATTTGTAGGTTTAACATACGACCCTTTACGCGTTTAATGCCTGAGTTAAATCATCAATCAAATCAGATGATGCTTCAAGACCAACACTAAGACGAATAAGCCCAGAGGGAACACCGCATGCTATCAATTTTTCATTTGAAAGCTGTTGATGGGTTGTGGAAGCCGGATGGGTAATAATCGACTTTGAATCACCTATATTGACAACCAATGAAAAAAGATTGGTTGCATCCACGATTTTCTTTGCCAATTCAAAATCATCGACTTCAAAGCTCAACAATCCACTGGCCATACCGCCTTCAAAATAACGTTGTGCATTGGCATAATTACTGTTGCTTTTGAGTCCCGGATAGTTCACTTTTTTCACTAAAGGATGACTTTCTAAAAATTCAGCAACCGCAAGAGCATTACGAGAATGTTCACGCATACGCAACGAAAGTGTCTCAATCCCTTGAATAAAAAGCCATGAGTTAAACGGTGATACGACTGCACCCAAATCACGTAAAAGCGACAGGCGTGCACGCAAACAAAAAAGAGGCAATGGAACATCGACATAGACCAAACCATGATAACTCTCATCCGCTTCATTAAACTGAGGATAACGAGGATTTGAGCGGAGAAAATCGACTAAATCATGTCGTTCTACAAGTATACCGCCAATAGCAAGCCCCTGCCCTGTTGTGTATTTACTTGCACTGTGGACAACAACATCAACACCATGTTCAAGCGGTCGGCACAAAATAGGTGTCGCGACGGTATTGTCAACAATACTAAGAATCCCGTGTTTTTTTGCAATAGCGGTGATTGCAGAAATATCGGCAACATCAACACTTGGATTGGTCAAGCTCTCAAAAAAGATCACTTTGGTTTTGTCATCTACCAATGCTTCTATTTCGTTTGGATTTTGAACATCAAAATAGCGCGCTTCAATCCCAAAACGTTTCAAAGTATACGATGCTTGCGTCACTGTTCCGCCATATAGCTGACGAGCGCAGATGATATTATCCCCCGCTTGGGCAGCATTAGCAATCGCGTAAAAAATAGCTGCCATGCCGCTGGCCGTTGCTAATCCGGCTGCACCGCCTTCAAGTGTTGCAAACCGTTTTTCAAATACATCCGTTGTCGGATTGTTCAAACGGGTATAAATATTACCTAACTCTTTGAGCGCAAATAAGTTTGCCGCGTGTTCAACATCACGAAATTCATACGCAGTCGTTTGATAGATGGGCACTGCCATCGTACTTTGAGAATCTTTGTCATATCCTGCATGGAGTGCTTCAGTTTGTAATTGCATGGGTTTCCCTTTATATTGACAGTTTCAATACTTTTCCTGTCATACCCGAAGGAATGACGAAGATATTACACGTGGTAGTTCGGTGCTTCTTGAGTAATGATAACATCATGAACATGAGACTCTTTGAGCCCAGCACTGGTGATTTCAACGAATTCTGCATTATCCCAGAATGCTTCAATACTCTCAGATCCGCAATACCCCATAGAAGAGCGCAATCCACCCATCATTTGATGTACTACTGCCGAAATCGTTCCACGATAAGGAACACGGCCTTCAATACCTTCAGGTACGAGTTTGTCCGCTGCTGTTCCTTCTTGGAAATAACGATCGGTTGAACCTTTTGTCATTGCTCCAATTGAACCCATTCCGCGGTATGCTTTGTATTGACGCCCTTGATAGGTAATCGTATCTCCTGGAGATTCTTCCGTCCCTGCAAGGAGTGAGCCCGCCATAATACAGCTCGCGCCAACAGCAAGTGCTTTGGCAATGTCACCGGAATAACGAATACCTCCATCAGCGATGATCGGCACTCCATGTTTACGTCCTACGGCTGCACACTCATCGATCGCAGAAATTTGAGGAACACCAACACCGGCAACAATACGTGTTGTACAGATAGATCCTGGTCCAATACCTACTTTTACTCCATCAGCACCTGCTTCAATCAATGCTAAAGTAGCTTCTGCAGTAGCAACATTACCCGCAATAATATCAACAATCATCTCTTTTTTAATCGCTTTAACGGTATCCAAAATTCCTTTGGAATGACCATGCGCAGAATCCAAGACAAGGACATCTACCCCTGCATCAACTAATGCGCGTGCACGATCAAGCTGACCCACACCGATTGCTGCACCCACACGAAGACGGCCAAAATCATCTTTATTGGCATTAGGATACTCAATACGTTTTTTAATATCTTTGATCGTTACAAGGCCTTTTAAAAATCCGCCTTCGTCAATAATAGGCAGTTTTTCAATTTTATTAACATGCATCATTTGCTCTGCTTCAGCAAGGGTAATACCCGCTTTTGCTGTAACCAAAGGCATTGGAGTCATCGCTTCAGTAGCCAATTTAGTCAAATCTTTTTCAAAACGCATATCACGGTTTGTTAAAATTCCCAACAGCTTATTATGTTCATCCACCACTGGTACACCTGAGATCTTAAACTCGTTCATCAATGATTCTGCATCTTCCAGCGTTGCATGAGGATGAACAAAAATCGGGTCAATAATAATACCGCTTTCAGACTTTTTCACTTTTCGGATCTGTTTTACTTGTGTTTCAATGTCCATATTTTTGTGAATGATACCAATACCGCCCAAATGAGCCATGGCAATAGCTGCGCGGTATTCAGTAACCGTATCCATCGCCGCTGATGCCATAGGAATGTTCAAGGGGATATTACGAGTCAACATAGTTTTTAAACTCACTTCTCGAGGAAGCACTTCCGAATACTTTGGAATCAGCAAGACATCTTCAAAAGTGAGGGCGCGTTTACGAATATTCATTGTTTTATCCTTTTGGTTTTAGTTGGGTTTCGAGGCTCAATGCCCCGTTAAATAGTGTCTGTTCATCATACGCACGAGCAACCAGTTGCAATCCGACAGGCATTCCATTCTCCGCAAGATCTACAGGAAGTGAAATCGCCGGAAGTCCCGCTAGATTAACTGAGATAGTGTAAATATCGCTCAAATACATCTCAATAGGATCACTCAAAGCCCCAAATTCATATGCCGTACGAGGAGCGACAGGAGTGAGGATCAAATCGACCTCTTCGAAAATCTTATTATACTCTTCTTGAATCAACGTTCGCACTTTTTGTGCCTTAACGTAATAGGCATCATAATATCCCGACGAGAGGACAAAATTTCCCAACATGATACGACGCTGAACTTCGACACCGAATCCAGCAGAACGTGTTTTAAGATAGGTATCTTTAAGGCTCTCACCCTCTACACGGTTACCGTAACGGATACCATCATAACGAGCCAAGTTTGTTGTAGCTTCTGCCGTAGCCGTGATGTAATACGCTGAAATATCGTATTTAGGATCCATTAAGGATTTTTCTACGATCGTATGTCCCGCATTTTTAAGAGCTTCGATTGCTTTTGTATAGGCATTGCGTACTTCTATTGAAGCATCTTTTACATAATCAGGAATAATAGCAATTTTTAATTTCACCGAAGGATCAAGCTTATCACTGACTTTTCCGTCATTGCGTTGGCTGCTTGTTGAATCTCTAGGATCATACCCTTGGATAATATCATACAAAATCGCCGCATCTTCAACATTTTGTGTCATAGGACCGATTTGATCAAGGGAGCTGGCATATGCGCCTAATCCATAACGGCTCACACGGCCATAGGTAGGTTTCATCCCGACAATACCGCAAAATGCCGCAGGTTGACGAATCGATCCTCCCGTATCGCTTCCAAGAGCTGCAACGGCAAGACCTGCTGCGACTACTGCCGCTGATCCGCCTGAACTTCCACCGGGAACACAGTTGTGATTAAGAGGGTTGAGCGTTTTTCCATAGCAGCTGCTTTCTGTCGTTGAACCCATCGCAAACTCATCCATGTTGGTACGTCCAAACGGAGACATATTATTAGCAAGCAATTTTTCAATGACTGTCGCATTATAGGGTGCCACGTATCCTTTAAGGATATTAGAACCCGACGTTACCGACCATCCGCACACTTGGATATTATCTTTGATGGCGATTGGTATTCCCGATCCCACATTTTCAACATCAATATAGCCATTTAGCTCAGGATATGCCGCGATTTTGACTTTCAACTCTTCTTTGAGTGCAGCTAATTCATCAGCAGAGAGCTTTAATGCCTCTTTTAGTGTTATCATTTGCACTCCCCAATTGTCTTATTTTTTCTTTTTTTTGCACTTTTCACCATCATAATTCCCAAAAAAACAGTCAAAAAAACTGCTCCGATTGTTTCAGCAATAACTAAAAAGGTTACAGGTTCGTTCATCATGCGGTCACCGATGCACAACGCTCACACAATGTCTCTTCGTCAACACTGTGATATTTCCAACAGCGCGGACATTTAGCTTTGCTTGCACGAGCGATATTAAATGACTTGCCCTCTATCTCAAATGTTCCCAAGATGTCATTGAGGGAACAAGCGCACCATTTGGAGATCACAAGATATTCTTCAATATCTTCTTTTTTCATCTCATGTAAAAGGGGAGACGTTGTTGAAATAACCAATTCAAGTGTATTTTTAATTACTTTGTCTTTTTTTAATCCATCAACGATTTCATTAAAGGCAACACGAACCATTTTTGCATTCGCATCATCCCAAGCGCTTTGGACTTCATCTATAGAAGCGTACGTAACATCAAAAATATCGCCTGCATTGCCTTTTATAACAGCAGGTGCATTTTCAAAAATCTCATCAGCAGTATAGGTCAAAATCGGTGCAATAAGTCCCAACATAGAGCGGGCGATAATTGCCATAGCACTTTGTGTAGAACGGCGCGTTGATGAATCTGATGCGTCACAATACATTCTGTCTTTGGTAATATCGATGTAAACACCGCTGAGTTCATTAACAATAAAATAATTAAGAGCACTCATCCCATGGACAAAATTGTATTCCCCAAAAAGTCGATGCGTCTCATCAAAAACTTCTTTTGCTTTCGCAACAATCCATTTATCGATTTCACCCATTTCACTGTAAGGAACAATTACTTCAAGCCCATCAAGATTCGCAAGCATAATACGGAAGGTATTACGAAGTTTTCGGTATTGCTCTGCTGTTTGTTTGAGGATATTACCCGAAATCTTCAAATCACCTTGATAATCACTCATCGCAACCCACAGACGCAAGATCTCCGAACCGTATTCTTTGAGCACGGTATCAGGAGCTACGACATTGCCCTTGGATTTCGACATTTTTTCGCCCTTCTCATCCACGGTAAACCCGTGTGTCAAAAGAGCCTTATAGGGAGCTATATGTTCTACAGCCGTGCTTAAAAAGAGGGATGACTGGAACCATCCGCGGTGCTGATCACTTCCTTCGATGTACAAATCAGCCGGATACGTTCCTGCATCGTAATTACGGGATTTGAGCACTGCATTCCATGTCGAACCGCTGTCAAACCACACATCCAAAATATCCGTTACTTTTTCGAGTTCGTCTGCTTTGTACGGACAACCTGGATATAACAATTCAGAAATCTCCATCGAATACCATGCATCACTGCCGTGCATTTCGAAAATCATTGCGGTAAAGTTAAGTGTTTTCTCATCTAAAATTACTTCGCCTGTTGCTTTGATACGGAAAAATGCGATGGGAACACCCCAGTCACGTTGACGTGAAATACACCAGTCAGGACGATTTTCAACCATTGAGCCTAAACGGTTGCGTCCCGTTTCCGGATAAAATACTGTTTTTGCCACTTCTGCTTGAGCGATTTCACGAAGCGTTTTGGTTTCACCCGCAGGAACTCCATCAACACTGATAAACCACTGTCGTGTTGCACGAAAAATCAATGGAGTATGTGAACGCCAACAGTGAGGATACGAGTGACGAAATTTAGAAACTTTAAGTAAATTTTCACCCAATAACTCAAGAATTGGCTCATTTGCTTTGAAAATATGCATCCCTACAAAATCTGCTGCATTGGGAAGGAGCTTTTCATGTACCAGTGTTGCATCGTAACATCCTGTCTCATCGACAGGCATCACTACTTCGAGGTTATAACGCAAGCCTATACGATAGTCATCTTCACCATGTCCAGGGGCCGTATGAACACATCCTGAACCGTTTTCCATCAAAACATGCTCACCTAATACCAAATGAGAGGCACGGCCATTGAGCGGATTGATCGCATAAAGGTTTTCAAACTTTCCAGCTTCAATATGCTGAATAATTTCTCCACTAAAAACACCCTCTTCTATCATGGCTTCATAGCGTTTTTGCGCAACAATATACCCATCACTGGTACGAACATACATCTCATCTGGATTAAGTGAAATACCAGTATTTGCAGGAAGAGTCCATGGTGTCGTTGTCCAAATCACGATAGCAGCTTTGCCTTCAATACCGGCACGAACTTTTGCTTCATCAGAAAGCTCAAAAGCTACATAAATCGAATAATCTTCTTTGTCTTCATATTCTACTTCAGCTTCTGCAAGTGCCGTTCGCTCCGCCCAACTCCAAAAAACAGGCTTGGAGCGCTCAATCAACAAGCCTTTCTTAGCTACAGCACAAAGAGTACGGTAAATATTGGCTTCGAATTTATAATCCATCGTAAGATAAGGATTATCCCAATCAGCAATGACACCCAGCTTTTTAAATTCTTCACGTTGAATATCCACAAATTCGGAGGCGTGAGCACGACAAAGTTTTCGAACGTCTGCTTTGCTCAAAAGCTCTTTTTTTTGCTTTCCACCCAGCTTTTTTTCAACTTGCTGCTCGATTGGCAGACCGTGACAATCCCAACCGGGGGTAAAACGAACCGATTTACCATTAAAATAGTGATATTTAACAATAATATCTTTAAGTATTTTATTGAGTGCATGCCCGATATGAGTATGACCATTGGCATAAGGAGGTCCATCATGAAGGGTAAACGCTGACGCACCCTTACGATTGGTTTTCATCCGTCCGTAAACATCTCCACTGATCCATGAGGCATAACGAATTGGCTCATTGTTAATTAAATTTCCACGCATTGGAAACTGTGTTTGCGGTAATAGGAGGGTATCTTTATAATCCATGGGATCCCTTAAAAATTGTTGTTAAAAAGTTGTGCATTATAGCTTTTAGGCGTTTAAATTTTGCTGTCATACGAGGGGTTGTGCTATACTATCCCAAACAATACGAGGATAAAAAATGAAACGTGACGTGATTTTTGTCGGAAATAGATTGATTTTAAACGAATCGTATGAGCGATATATCGTACGTCATATCAAAGAAAAGCTATCTTCTATTGACTCTATCAGTTATTTTGAAGAGTCCGACAAAGACCTTTTCCTTCACCTCGAACAACGTCTGAAAATGGAATCAAAGCTGATCATTATTACCACCAAAAGTACTTTTACTATTGTGGGAAAACTTTTAAGCACTGTTACCGCTGATAATCAAGTATTAAAAGACACCATGCTAATCCCTTCTCGTGCAAGTATTTTAGAAAATGGAAGCTATCTTCTCGGATTTAATTCTTCTGAGATTAATGTTCTTCTGGCACACGAAGGGAAAAAGCTTCCTCCTATTTTGATTGATGATGAAAATCGAAGCGGCTGGATTCATGTTTTTAATGAAGAACTCTCCAGTGTTACAGCACTTCTTGAACCATTGGCTCAGAATTTCGATGTGAAAATAGAATCTTCTGAGCTCCTAGAAGGGTGGGTAAAAGTCAAGATAACGGCTCGAAAACACGGTAACATGGCTCAATTCATCGCCTCATCAAAAGGATTACTGCACCACAAAGTGATAGCAGCATCTAATATTTCCGCCTACATAATCGAAAAGCTCTCTAAAAAGCACAAGAAAATCTCCTTTGCTGAAAGCTGCAGCGGAGGTTCTCTTGCCTATTATTTTACATCACAAAACGGTGCATCCAGTGTTTATGAAGGCTCTCTCATCACTTACGATAATACTTTAAAAGCTAATTGGCTTGCAGTAGACGATGAATCTCTCGAAATACACGGTGCCGTGAGTGCAGATGTTGTCAACCAAATGTCCGAAGGTGCTCTCAATGTAAGCTATGCAGATTTTGCCCTTGCTATTAGTGGTGTTGCAGGGCCTACTGGAGGAAGTGATCTTAAGCCAGTGGGAACAGTTTACATCAGTGCACGTACAAAAACACTGGTTCATACTGAACGGTTTCATTTCGAAGGGGATCGCAACTATATACAAGAACAAAGCGTCCTCATGGCTATTAAAATGCTCCTAAATATTGACCGTGAGATGTTTTTTAGCTGATTTTCTTTTTTACCTTGACAAACAGGTTCATTTCCCCTATAATTTCGCCCTCCCAATCACCTAATTTTGATGGTTGAAGAGGTCCCGTTAGCTCAGCTGGTAGAGCATTTCACTTTTAATGAAGGGGTCGATGGTTCGAATCCATCACGGGACACCATGTTTAACAGTTTTAAGTGACCCTTTCGTCTAGTGGCCAAGGACATTATCACTTCATGGTAAGAACAGAGGTTCAAATCCTTTAGGGGTCGCCATTTGTTCAATAGCATATTTAAATAGTTCATTTTTCTACAGAGTAGAAAAATTGTGGGAGTTTAGCTCAGTTGGTAGAGCGCTACCCTTACAAGGTAGATGTCACAAGTTCGAGTCTTGTAATTCCCACCATTAGTTGTGCAGTCGTAGTTCAGTTGGTTAGAACGCCTGCCTGTCACGCAGGAGGTCGCGGGTTCGAGTCCCGTCGACTGCGCCACCTTTTACTTTATCCCTCTATTTTCATTTCTATGTGTTATCATTCATCCATGAAACTCAAAACTTTTCTTTTTACTCTTTATATCTTGATTTGGATAGCATTGGCTATACATCCATGGTACCGTGATGATTGGCTGCTGGAAAATCTTCTGGTCTTTATTGCCCTGCCCGTTGTCATTTGGAGTGATCGCCGATTTGGTTTTTCAAATGCCAGTATTTGGATGCTGTTTATCTTTTTTGTTTTGCATGGAATCGGTGCGCACTATACCTATAGTGAAATGCCGTTATTTTCTTATATTACCCATTTTTTTGGATTTGAACGTAATCATTACGACAGGGTAATCCATTTTTTATTTGGACTTTTATTATTTCTTCCCTTTTATGAACTATTTGTCAGCTACCAAAAATCAACCAAGATCGCGCTAGTATTCACCTTTGTCTTTTTAATTGCTGCTTCTGGGATATATGAGGTAATCGAATGGATAGCAACTCAAATGAGTCATGCTGAACTCGGTACTGCCTTTTTAGGAACGTAAGGAGATGAGTGGGACTCTCAGAAAGATATGGCATTGGAGCATTTAGGAACGATACTAGCCTTCTTATTTTGGTATCCAAAACTGCAAAGCAGCCAATCAAAATGAATACTTAACCCTGCATTATTAATGGGTAGCGATGTCCCCTCTTGGATAAACTTTACGTTTAATGTACATATCTTTTTTCTGTACTGCATTAACATCTGATTTTACTACTTCTTTGATCACATTTTTTACTTGCTTACTCTCAACTTTTAGTGAATTTGCTGATAAGGATGCTGATACCAAAATGGCCAATAAAACTACTTTTCTCATCCTGAACACTCCAATTTTAAAATTAAAACAATATTCTATCTACGAACAACACGATCCGCCACCGCAGCTTTTTTCTGTTTTTTTAAACCATCCGCTGCCAAAATGCCACGCAATCAATGCCAATAATATGCCAGCTGAAATTTGTTCAAACAATCCGTGATTCTCATGCATATCAACACTCATGCTAACTGAAAGTGTATCAAATCCCAAATCGATTAACGCGCCAAATAAGACACTCCCACCCATAATTACCGAAAGATAGATGATTAATGCACGCATCCCTAACATGGACTTTACAACACCCATCGTAACCGTATTCGTCGCAGGCCCTGCACTTAAAAAGATAAAAGCAGCCCCAGGAGAAACTCCCGCTAAAATTAATGATGCAGCGATGGGAAGAGATGCCGTAGCACACACGTACATCGGTGCGGCAATGGCTACCGCGATCAGGTATCCTAGAAAACGATTGTCTCCAAAAAACTGATGCAAATTGTACGGCATTGCCGCAGTGATAAGTGCCCCAATAAACAATCCCAAAAAGAGCGGCTTACTGAAACTCCCCAATAGCGTTATCAGTCCATAATGAAAAACATCGTACAGTGAGAAGTTTTTTTGCCTCTTGCTAATCTTTGGAGAGGGAATTTTTGCAGAGATGATAGGGGAAGTTGCACTAAAAGAAAATGATTTTTTAGGCGCATCGGGTTCAAAAAGATTCATTATCATCCCCGCCATCATCGCAATAATCACCGAGCTTGTAAGACGGTACAAAGTAAATACCCATCCAAACATCCCAAACGTCGCTAAAATGGAATCCACGCCTGTAATCGGTGTTGAGATGAGAAACGATAACGTTGCCCCCTTAGAAGCACCATTACGTCGTAACGTTGCGGCAAAAGGGATAACGCTGCAGGAACACAAAGGTAAAGGTGTTCCAAACAATGCTGCTTTTGCAACAGCATTGTGCGTATTACTTCCAAGATGCTTTTGAATCCCCTCTTCTCGCACTAATTGATGCAAAACACCCGCAGCAAGTAATCCAAAAAGGATATAAACGCCCATATCCATACTCAGTTCCCAAAATGATTCCAATAATATTTCCATGGACACAACCTTTTAGATAAAAATAATAATTATTATCGAATTATCCTTTTTTATCCTTAAAGCCCTCTTTGATATTCTCTTCCAAGAAAAAAATACTTATTGAGCTAACTCAACATTATAAATTCGCCCATTTCGTTTCACAATTTTGACACGTTGACCGATACTAAAGTCAGTTCCTTTGGAAACAACAACAATATCCTGCTTATTGTCAAGAGTAACGGAGAGTTCTTGTGCATTAGATTTACCTATTTCATTACCTGCATATGCTCCAACGAGACCGCCGCCTAGTGTTGTGAGAATGGAACCTCTTCCCCCACCCATAGTGGAACCAAGAACACCCCCAACGATAGCTCCTATAAATTTGCCGCCACCTTCATCTTTTACAGCTACTGCTCTGACATCTGTAATAACACCTGATTGGGAGATCATTTCGTATCTTATAGAGTCTGCATCCACCAAAGGAGCACCTGATCGCGCGCAACCACTCAACAACAAGATGCTGCTATAAACAGCTACTAATAGTAATTTCATAATTTCTCCTTTTTTATTATTCTATCACTCTTTCCATAAATTGGTTACTTTTTTGTGCCACACTTCCTTTTGGATGTTGATACCAACCCGGATCCGTATAATCATCTTTTGGCTGATTGCGTCGGACTTTTACGAGTGTAAACATACCTCCCATCTCAATCGGACCAAACGGCCCTTTTCCTGTCATCATGGGCAGCGTATTTTCAGGTACTTTCATCCCCATCTCCTCCATGTCGCTCATTTCTGCCATCCCGCTTTTACCCATGGGCATATACATATAATCAGGAATTAGATCACTGATTTTTTCCGTTAAATCATCCTGCTTTACCCCAATCATGTTGGGGATTCCATGCCCCATTGGTCCCATCGTATGATGCGCTTTATGACAATGAATCGACCAGTCGCCCTCGTGCTTAGCTACAAATTCTATAGCTCGCATCTGTCCAACAGCAACATCCGTGGTGACTTCAGGCCACTGTGCACTTTTAGGAACCCAGCCGCCATCCGTACACGTAACTGTAAAAGTATGCCCGTGCATGTGGATAGGATGGTTAGTCATAGTAAGATTACCAACGCGAATACGAACACGATCTCCCACACGAACATTCATTGAATCTATCCCAGGAAATGTACGGCTATTAAATGTCCAAAGGTTAAACTCTGTCATCGTCGATGGATTGGGTGTATAGGTTCCAGGAGAAACATCATAACTGGCAAGCAAAAAACAAAAATCACGCTCTACTGCATGTTCTTTCGGATTTTTTGGATGGATAATAAACATTCCCATCGCTCCCATTGCCATTTGCACCATTTCATCGGCGTGAGGATGATACATAAAGGTTCCGCTTTGATGCAGAGTAAATTCATACACATAGGTCTCTCCAGGTGCGATCTGTGGTTGTGTCAGCCCCCCTACCCCATCCATACCGTTAGGCAAGATCA
>JAYVLH010000041.1:0-34193 GCA_043759555.1 Sulfuricurvum sp.
ATCAATGCACCGGCACCACCACCCACAATGACGACACGCCCTATGGCATCAGAGGATGCGGCATTTACAGTTACCGGAGCACCTGTTGTTGCTAAAATCGATGCTGTAACTGGAGAAAGCATCATCATTTTTAGGGCATTACGCCGTGAAAGACCTTCATTCTCTTTGATTTTTTGTACCATTTCTTCGTGATTCATTGTAAACCTCTTTTGAAATTATTGCTACGACGTTATTAGACACATTATCACCGTGAACGGATTAAAATTACGTTAAAGGGTAAACTTTTTGATAACTTTTTAGAGTTTCACAACACTGGTTTCCCAGCCGTCGTACTGACCTTCATATTGTTGGGAAAGATCGATGAGATGTAAGGTCAAGGTATCAATGTCATAGTAAAAGGGTCTATCTTGGCGGTAAAAACTGACCCCAAGCATTGCGGTATTCACATTTAAATCGATCAATTCTTTGATTTTAAACGATTGAGATTCAATAGATTCCATAAAAGAGGCTCGTTGCTGTGTCGTTTCGAAATAAGCCTTGTGCTCAATAGCCCTCGGTAGATGAAGCGAGTCACCACTGGTTTTTAGCTGATCACATACTTTATGATTGTGGATAATTTGCCACTCGACAGGTGTCGGGAAAAGCAGTTTGTTATAAACTTCCCACTCGCTATCAAGTTTTGAACCGTATTCATAGTTGTAGTGTGGAAACTCTTTCATCGCAGCTAACACAACATCGGGCCATTCGAAATCATGTTTAAGATAGTAAATAAAAGACATAACACCGTTCGAGACAATTTTACCTACATAATTTCCGATCCGGTACCGTAGAGATTCCATCTCGATTTTATCTTCTATAAAATTAAGCTGTGCCTCTTCATCCTCGGATATAAGCCCTTTGTTATTAGGAATTTTCATCGTCAGTTTAATAAATCCCATGAAATATTTATCGTCACTTGGCAACTCTGTTGATATCCCGGCATTGACCAAAACCGAAGCAATATGGCCATCGAGCTGTTTCATATACAATTCCCAATACTCTTGCATCGCTTACTCCATTTCCAATGTCATCAAAAACATATCTTCACCGTCAATGACTGTAACATCCAAACTGTCACATTGAGGGCACTTGTAATAGATTTTATTCAACTCTGTAATCGTTTTACAGTGATTGCACTCAATCGTCAAAGGTTGTACATTGAGAACAAAATCAGCACCGTCACATATTGTTTTCTCTTTGAAAGTATCAAAAGCCATAGCAAGCAAATGGGGTTCTACTCCGCTCATCTTGCCGATTTTAACCACAACCTTTGTGACCGATTCGGCTTCATTTTCACGTGCTATATCTTCACACTGGGTTAACAGTGCCTGTACTATCGAATATTCGTGCACTAACAAATCCTCGGAAGCAGTTCGCCATTAGGAGTTTCTAAAAAGCGTGACGTCCCCCATGAACTTTTCAAGATCACTTTTTTAGGATATTTTTGACTCACTTCGCCTACCACTGAAGCCATAGCGCAGGCATCAAAATTCTTTAATATCTCAATCGCTCTTGCGGCAGACTCTTTTTTGATTGCCAATACAAACGTCCCCTCATTGGCGAGTGCCGTCGCTTCAAAGCCTAACATCTCGCAGATTCCTTTGACTTCATCGCTCACAGGGATCTTTTCTTCTTCTATTTCGATGCAGACGTTTGACTGTTTCGCCCACTCGTTAAGCACCGCTGCCACGCCTCCGCGGGTCGCATCACGCATCGCCGTAATATCTATGCCCGCATCGAGTAAAGCCTTTACCTGCGGATAGAGCGAGTTGCAGTCGCTTTTAAGAACACTGCTCATCTCCATGCCCTCACGTGCTGCGAAGATGGTCGCTCCGTGACAGCCGATATCGCGGTTTATGAGAATGACGTCACTCTCTGTGATGCTGTTTGAGCTGATACCTTTTTTTTGTATTTCGCCGATTCCTGCCGTGTTTATAAATATTTTGTCCACACTTCCGCGAGGCACGACTTTTGTATCTCCACTTACCACAATAGCGCCATTTACTTCCAACTCACGCTTCATACTTTCCACGATACGTTCAAGTACCTCGACTTCAAATCCCTCTTCGATAATAACACTACATGTAAGGTACTTTGGCTTTGCACCCATCATGGCAAGGTCGTTACATGTACCGCACACGGCAAGTTTTCCGATATCCGCTCCCGCAAAGAAAAGTGGACTTACTGTAAAACTGTCAGTAGAAAATGCCAGTTCACCGCCTTGGATAACCGCTGCATCTTCGCTTTTTTCCAATATCTCATTTTTAAAGGCTTTGTAAAATATCTTGGTTATCAGCTCGTTGTTCTCTTCCCCTCCGTTGCCTTGTGCTAGTGTTATTGTCTTAGTCATTTGTCAGCCTACTTCTTCATAGTTTTCATATAAAATTCTTCGACCTTTTTTCTCGCCCAAGGTGTCTTTCTAAGAAACTTCAGACATGAACTGATAGTCGGATTTATCAAAAAACACCTGACATCTACACGATTGCTCAACTCTTGAAACCCGTAACGCTCAACCAAACTCTCTAAAATTTCCTGTAGTTTTATACCATGCAAAGGATTGTTTTTATTTTTTTCCTCTTCAGTCATTGTAGTCCTTTTGAAAAGTTTCTAATAGTTTTATGAGATTGTTCATAAAAGGTTCCCATACTTATAATAAGCCGCACACGCTCCCTCAGAACTTACCATACAACTTCCATACGGGGTTGTTGGTTTACATGCAGTTCCAAAGATTGTGCACTCAGGCGGTGTGGCTTTGCCTTTTAAAATGTCTCCGCAGATACAGAGTTTGTGATCGTCTATTGCTTCTTTTGGCAAAACTGCGTCGTATATCTTCTCTGCATTGTATTTGTCGTACTCATCTCTAAGTCTTAGTCCGCTCTCTGGGATATCGCCAAGTCCTCTCCATCTGAAGTCGGCTTTTTGTAAGTAATTCTCTATGAGTGCTTGGGCTTTTGTATTGCCCTCATATGTGACGGCGCGTTTGTATTCCACTTCAAGCTCGCATCTATTTTCTATGAACTGTTTGACGATCATGCTGATGGACTGCATCACGTCCACCGGTTCAAATCCTGAAACAACTACAGGTTTACCGTAATCCCGCGGGAACTCTTCGTAGATTTTACTTCCGCTTATTACACTTACATGCGAGGGTCCTAAAAAGGCATCTATCTTGCATTCATCATCGGACAGTAGCGCACTCATCGCCTCAGGGACAGTCACATGGTTGATGTGAAAATAGATGTTTTGGATGTCGCGTTTTATTACTGTATCAAGAAGTGCGGCAGTCATCGGGGTTGTCGTCTCAAAGCCTATGGCAAAGAAAATGATCTTTTTAGTCGGGTTTTCGGTTGATATCTTTAAGCAGTCAAGCGGAGAGTAGACAAAGCGCACGTCCGCACCCTTGCTTCGTGCGTCTTGCAAACTACCGTGGCTTCCGGGAACTTTGATCATATCGCCCAGCGTCACCAAGATGACATTTGCTTGCTGACTCAAAACATAGGCATGGTCGATCCGCTCTTTGGGCATGATGCACACAGGACATCCAGGACCGTGGACGAATTTAATATTTTTTGGTAGAAGTTGAAGAATGCCGTACTTCATGATAGTATGGGTATGTCCGCCGCACACCTCCATAATATTGATGGTGAGGGGGAGCTTTTGCGCGTCTGTCGCAATCAGTTTTTGATACCCTTTGATTACATCAGGGTCGCGAAATCCGTCATATAGATCTTTTAGCTCCAATGAATTCATAGAGCTTCTCTACTAGGACAATTATCATCATCTAGTACCAATTTTCGACGCTCTTCTTCATCAAGCTTTTCAAGAATCTCCTGATATACCTGCAAAGATTCCATTGCATCTTCTTCATCGATTTTATTCATAATGAACCCTATATGGAGTAAAACATAATCGCCTATTTTGATAGAGCCCTCTTCCATTAAATTCAAACCGGCAGTTCGCTGTACTCCCATCGTGTCAACGGTTGCAATGTTAAGCTCGGTATCAATTTTGACGACTTTTGAGGGTATCGATAAACACATGTTCAGGCCCTCATCTTTCGTTTAAATTCAATCCAATCTATAACCCGTTTTACAGAGGCTTCATCGTTAATATTGACCTCTAAGATATCGACATTTGGTTTGATTTTACGGGCTTCCGATTTCTCACGTTCCATGTCATATTTAAAATAAGGAAGCAGATCTGTTTTGGTAAAGAGGATCAAATCAGCCTGACGAAACATCACCGGATATTTGGCGATTTTATCTTCACCTTCAGGAATAGAGACCAGCACGATATTTAGATGCGACCCCACATCATAGCTCGCCGGGCAGACGAGATTGCCGACGTTTTCGATAAAACAGACATCCAAATCTGCGATAGCTAAATCATGCAGCCCTTTATGTACCATAAATGCATCCAAATGGCACGCACTTCCTGTCTGGATTTGTACCGCAGGGATACCTTTGGCAATCAGACGGTCTGCATCGCGGCTCGTTTCTAAATCCCCTTCAATCACTCCAAATTTAAACGCAGCCACTCCCGCCATTGCCTCTAATAAAGCCGTTTTACCGCTGCCAGGTGAGCTCATTAGATTTATTGCTAATACTCCGTGATCATTAAAATGTTCTCGATTATGGTGTGCTTCATGATCGTTTTTATCCAAAATCTTTTTTATCACCGCAATTGTTTTGCTATCATTTAATTGAGGGTTGTGATGCAATGTCTCATGCGCTGCTTGATGATTATGGGAGTGTTGGTGATCTCCATGATGGTGGTTGTGATGATCGTGTTCGTGATCATGCATAGTAATAGAGCATCCGCAATCTTTGCACATATTTAAAATCTCCTCAATAGTGTAATTTTATTTCAGTCTATTATGACAAAAGCATATTTCCGCCCACTAGGACCGAAATAGTGCCCACCGCAGTAAAAACACGTCTAACATTTTTGATATTGGTCAAAATATCTTTATTAATCCACGAAATGACCAAACCAAAACTAAAAAATACCACCATAACTCCTGTAATAAAAGCAAGAATCATCGTAAAATCTACTACTTGACCATGAAGAACTCCGAGAGTGACAAGCATACCGCGCACTCCCCCAATCCCCATCAAAACGCCAACACTAAATGCCGATGTTGTCGTAGAAGATTCATGCTGATGTTCATTACCGAACCAAATGTGAATATGTCTTTTATGTTCATGAGTATGCGTTTTCAAGTGAATTTTATTTGCATACACCAAATAAAGCAAATACATTCCTATAAAGAGAATCACACTGGAAGCGATAATGTCTCCATAAGATAAAAATTCTGCAGGGATTGTATATTGTTCCAATATTTTTGCAAATATAAAAAGCATTATCCCATGTCCTACCGCAAAAGCGCTAACGATCATAAATGTTTTTTTAGCCTCTTTCCCTATAGAGAAATCGGCAATAGCCGTCAAATGATCGGGCCCGAATGCATGTAATATACCATACCAAAAGATGACTATTGTACCCAGTTCCATGGTGCCCTCTAAATAATTATACAGTTTGAAATAAGTATAGATCGATCAAGTTTAAAGTTCCCTTTTCAGCGTATGTTTGGGGTATTTAAAAGTATCAATAATGTCGATGAGTGTTTGCGGTGTTTCATGTTTAACAACATCAATGCCGCATGTTTGCAAATAGTCTAAAATAGCAGTAATATAGGGCTCAAACTGCATTACAATCACGTCACTCAATCCCATATAAAACGTAATATTCTTTGGGACAATCCCAATCACATTCGATTTTGGCATGGTTTTTCCCATAAGCTCAATCATATCCAAACACTGCATTACCCCTATTTCATGCGCTCCTCCACTGTTTAAACCATAACCGCTGAGTTCATATGAAGGAATATTATAAATACTTCCGGGTTTATCATCGAGGTTGATTGTATCGAGAATAATAATATGATCGTTTTCTAAAAAAAGATTGAGCAGGTTGATCCCCTCGACCCCGCCATTGATGATTTTGACATGATCACTGAGAGTGTAATTGGCTTCAAGAAAGGCAGAAGCATAAATTCCGATACCGTCATCCTTTTCCAAAATATTGCCTACACCTAACACAACAACCGACATAGATCAGAACCCTTTTCCGTGCTCGATACTCGGATTGGAAAACTGATCCAGAATCTCATCAAGCCCCATGATAGTCTCTTTTTTGGTACTGTTGATGCCACGTTTTTTAAGTTCATCCACGATAATGTCAATATATTCAGCCCATTTTTCGCGTAATGCTGGTGTTGTCCCTACCGCAACGCTAATAATGTCTTCGGGAACAATACTGATCATTGTCGCTGATGCACAGTGATTTGCCATAGAACAAATTTGGAGCATTTCGGTAATCTCGACCTCGTTTGCCGTTTTTTTGATTCCTTGATTGGCAATCAATTCGTCACCGCTCAAGACATCGATTGTCCCCACTGCTTTTGAGTCATCGGAACTGGTATTGGCGATAATCACATATTTATACTCCTGCAACAGCGGCATCAATCTAAATCCCAGCGTTCCGCCGTCGACGATGTCTAATGCCGGCTCATACGTAAAATTCTCTTTCAAATATTTGCCTGCATATAAGCCGATTCCTTCATCCATAAAAAATGCGTTTCCTGAACCGATCAATGCAACTTTAGCATCCATTGTTTTCCTTTGTATTATGAATCGCATAGTAGAGTTGACCCAATGCAATCCCGCCGTCGTTGATTGGAGTTTTCTGCTGAGCATAAAATCGGCTAGAGACAAAATTACGATAGAGTCGGGACATCAATGCATGGTTTTGAAATACCCCTCCGCCCAGAACTATTGGTAACTCAGGGTGCATAGTAGCGAAAAACTGCATCATTGCCTCAACTGTAGCAATAAAACGGCTTGCAATGATTCGTTTCGACTCCTCTTGAGTCTCTAATGCAATGATTTGTTTTACCATCATAGAAAAATCTATCTTACCGTTCAGAATGGTTAACTCAAACGGTTCTGTGATGGATTCATCGACAAAAGACTCCATAATCATACCACCCTGCCCCTCGAAGTCCAGACTCTGGATAAATCCCCCAAGACTAGCAACCGCATCAAAAAGACGCCCCATCGAACTGCTTAACGGAGAATTTATTTTTTTAACCCACATATGATGAAGTGTTCTTATTTCATACTCTAAAAATGCTTCAACAGTAGGAGAAACCAAGACCAATACCTCATCCAAGCTGTAGATTTCAAATAACAATGACAACGCAATTCGGCGAGGCTCTTTGATCGCTTTATCAGCACCGAGCAGGGCAAACGGTTTTAAAAATCCGATTCGCTCATAGGTATGTGTATCGGCAATCAAAACTTCACCGCCCCAAAGGTTACCGTCATCTCCGTATCCTGTCCCATCAAATGCAAATCCAAGCACTTTTTCATCCAGAGTGTACTCCGCCATACAAGCAAGAATATGGGCATAATGGTGCTGGATAGCAGCATGTCCCGTTTTTTGAACCAATGCATACTGGGTTGAGGAGTAAGTTGGATGTAAATCACTTATAAAAAGCGATGGTTCACTATCGTAAAATCGTTTAAAGGTTTGAATTGACCGCTCAAAATAGCTGTCCGCTTCAACACTTCCTAAATCACCGATATGACCGCCAAGTATCATGTTTTGTTTAATCCCCAATGCAACAGCACTTTTTTGATGGGCACCGACTGCTAAAATACTTTTACTCAAAGAATGAGGAAGAGCAATTGTATGGGGAGCAAATCCGCGTCCCATCCTAAGCATCATAACTCTCCCTTCCACTACTTGTACCACGGAGTCATCAAGCGCATTGACAATGATGCGGTCATGGCTTAAAATTCCATCGACACTATCTCTCAGCCGGTTCACTATCTCACCGGTACGAATCAGGATCGGTTCATCACTTATATTCGCACTCGTCGCGATCAACGGAAAGTCGATGGATTCAAAAAGAAGACGATGAAGAGGCGTATATGGAAGAAATACTCCAAGACCGTCGATTAGCGGGGCGACAAGAGGTGAAAGATTTGTCCCTGCTTTAGCCTTTACAATCACAATCGGCTTAACCGCTCCAGTGATCAGTGAACGCTCATCATCCTTAATCTCTACATAGGCTTCGAGCTGCTCCAAGGAAGCGAACATCACAGCTAAAGGCTTACCTTTGCGGTGTTTTCGACGGCGCAACTCGCTCACGGTTGTATCGTTAGTAGCATTACACATCAAATGAAAACCGCCCAGCCCTTTGATGGCAATGATCTTCCCAGCTTTGAGCATTTCAACAGCCAAAGTAATCGGATTACCTTCACATATCAGACCTTTATTATCCAAAAAGATAATTTTAGGTCCGCAATCATGGCAGCTGATCGGTTCGGCATGATAACGGCGGGAAGCTGGATCGGTATACTCTGTGTGACATTGTGTACACATGGTAAAATGTTTCATTGATGTACGGACACGATCATACGGAGGAATTTGAAGTATAGTGTATCGAGGTCCGCAATCGGTGCAGTTGATAAAAGGATAACGGTATCGGCGATTAAAAGGATCATCCATCTCTGCTTGGCACGCAGAACATAAAGCGGTGTCAAGAGGAATAGCCACATTCCCCTCTCCAAGGGTACTCTCCAAAATTTTAAAATCAGTGGTATCCATAGGTGCACGTTTTGTAATAACAAATGAGTCAATACGGGCGTGTTCAGGAAGGTTTGTTTGTAAAGTTTTTATAAATGCTGCACATTGAATACCTTGTGCATCGATCCTGACACCATCGGGAGTATTGATAACATATCCGACAATGCCATGATTCTTGGCTTCACGATAGACAAAGGGGCGAAAACCGACCCCTTGAACTATTCCTTGGATAAGAATACTGGCGCTTTGATTACAAGAAAACTCCACCGACAACGCAATTTTCCTTTCCGATCGGATAACTTACATTCATTAAGATATTAGTTGTTTTAAGATTCCTCTGCAAACGGCTAAAAAGAGATTGTCCGGCAAAATAAGTACCGCACAACACAATATCCGTGGCCTTGGTTTTCCCTTTTATATCATTTAACAATTCACTGAAATAGTCTCCGAACGATTCAAAGATAGAATAGCTCAGATATACTGAATCTACACCGGCAATTTTATAGCTGATGATACTGGATAAAAAGGCGACGTGATTAAATCGGTTGTCATGTATTTTGGTATCGATTTGAAGCCCGCCTTTACCGATGAATTTTAGCGCCTCTTTCATAACGCCTTCATAGTTCTTCTCTTCCAACCCTAAAATCAGAGCGGTCGCTTCAAAAAAGGTGGCGTTACTGTGTTCAAGCTCCAACAGTAAATCATACATATCCGGCAATTTGTCTTTGATATTACCCACCAGTCTATCCGAACCCTCACGCAATGTACTAATTTTCTCAATTAATCCTATCGGACTAAATATATGAGGAGGAACGATACGAATTACTTTTTTGCCATCGTAATATAGCAAAGATGGTTCACCTTGAAAATATGCACCGACAACCTTGGTTCCGAATTTTTCGTGTTCCGCAATTACTGACATAAAGGAGGCTTCATCCTCAGCCATCGTGTGAAAGTTATTTGATTCTACTAGCGGAGCTTCTACTTCGAGTTGAATGACTTTGTGCGTTTGCGCGGATACAAAGCGTTCCATCTGATCAAATATCATACCTTTTTCGTCTTTGATACCGACAAGACCATGTGCAATACTCAGAGTATCCGTTCCAAATACAAGCCTTGAAGGAAATGAAACTCTCTCCCCGGAAGCAATAAATTTAATATCTTTGTTAATAAAAAGACGCATATCGCTCTGGTGCTGAATATTCAGATCATACTCCATTACAAAATCAGATTCGCATGGTGATTCCAACTCTTCATAAACAATATAGTCCATCCCCAAAAGTGTCAACTCTTTCCCTAGTAAGATACAAAAGCCATCATCGGGGTATTTGACATCAATGGATGTGCCAAACGTACTTCTCAAGATTTCGTCTTTGAGTGCCACATGTAATATTGGCCGTTCAATACACAGCAATGCGTTAAACTCATCATGAATCAATGAGCAATAGTCGGTGATTTTCGCTGCATTGACCAGCATTAATACGGAACCGTATTCCAGTTTTTCACTGCGGTAGAAACGACGGTATCCCATCGTCGTTTTCATGAGCAGTGTTTTGCCATCTCGTAATGCTTTAGCAGAGACTTCAAAAAGGGTGCGAAAACTTCCAGAATCATTCGCGTAGCGTTCTTTATCTTTGTGGATAAGTTTGACCGGTATACCGCACTCATGACAAGAGTTTAACACCTGTTTTTCACGACGCCCAAGAGTTCTGGATTCTTCTGCGCACGTCAGACACGGCTGTATATAACTGAGTGCTGTATTCGCCCGCGCATAAGGATAATGTTCAAAAAAAGCATATTGACCGCCGCAATGGGTACATTGGGTAAAAGGATAATAATAGCGTTTTGATGAGGGATCAAACATCTCTTTTTGACAACTCGGGCATAAACCTAATCCAATCGGATACTCAACCTCAAAATCAGGAATCGACTCAGGTTCTCCATGAATATCATAGTGCTGAGAGCTTGTCATAAAACAGGAAGCCGGAAGATTTACTCCGATTGATTCAAGACATACTTGAACCTTTTCATCACTGCTGTCAAAAGCACAGATTATTTTTGATTTTTGTTGATGGACAACTGCTTTGATTCCAAAAGAGCGAATAATGGATATTAGATAGTTTTTAATCGTAGGTTGAGAAAAAGAAGTCATTACCTCTAACGTAAATGCCATAACTTCCCTTTTCCAACACAAATTCGATTATTTTAATGTCTCATCTTTAACAAACTTCGATCCACCAATAACAATCGCGATATCAGCTTCCTGCCAGAAAATAGTTCTCCAAACCTGATAATAGATATGAAAAATTACCCAACAAATGATCCACCACATGGTGTAATGATGAGAGATACGGACATCCATATTGTTTCCGCCGGTGGCAGCGATTGTCCAGTCAGTTGCCGCATGCAATATCCACGGCCACCATGCTCCTATTGAACTGATCCCCGATTCCAATCCATGCACATAAAGTTGAAGCCCCGTTAACAGCATCCATACAAGAAGTAGATGAAATATCGTAAAATAAACCGTATTAAAACTGTCAGAATGTGACGAATCAAACTCTTTTCGTCGGTTAAGTGTTAACAAGTTAATTAAAACTGCAGCAAACTCGGTTAGATTTTTTCCATTAGGTACTAGTTTTTTATACGGTCTGTCAAAACGACTAAAAAAATAAAGATAGGCGATAACAATCGATGTAACATCAAAAATAATTGCAATCATAAAATGCCCATAACGATTCCAGGCCATGACATATTTATCGACTGCACCATCGGCTATAAACGTCTGATAGTAAGGATGACCGATATAGAGTCCCGTAACAACGGCTCCAATCATACTAAACGCATTCACCCAATGGATAATACGCATGGCAGGTGTCATACGTTTGACTTGTTTGTACCCCTGTTTCATAATTGTCTCCTTAGATACTGCAAGAAGTAGCTACTTTGTAAACAGCAAGTTCTTTACCTTTGGTATCGACGACATGTACGGCACAGGCGATACAAGGGTCAAAGCTGTGAATAGTCCGTATGATTTCCAGTGGCTGTTCCGGATTGGCAACTTTGGTTCCGATCAAAGCCGCTTCATACGCCCCTAAACGCCCTTTATGATCTCTAGGTGCCGCGTTCCAGGTTGAGGGAACTACGGTTTGATAGTTGGACACTTTTCCATTCTCGATGCGAACCCAGTGTCCTAGGGCACCACGGGGAGCTTCTGCCATTCCTAAACCTTTTGCGCTGACACTCACTTTATCAAAATCAAATTCTGTCCACGTACTTTTATCACCAGCTGCAACGTTGGCTGCAAGTTCATCTACCCATTCGATCAATACATCGGACATCATCGATGTCTCAATAGCACGTGCCGCAGTACGACCTATAGTACTAAAGAGCACAGTGATTGGAAGTTTTCCTCGCTCTAAAAATTCGGTCACGTATTTGGTAATACGTACATCTTTTGAAGCTACTCCAACCACCATTCTGGCCAACGGTCCTACTTCAACACGCGTATCGTTATAGATTGGTGATTTGATCCAGCTATATTTTTCTTTGGTCTTGAGATAAGCAATACCATCAACTTGTTTATCCAAACCAGTATATTCCGGAATTGTCTGCCCCTCATATGGATGAAGCGGTTTGTCACCTTTATACCATGCATGCGTTACATCTTCGACAATCTTCTCTTGATCTAATGGCAGTACCTTGGTGAGATCTCCATTCATGACGATTCCACTTGGGAAAAGAAGTGCAGAACTGTAAAAACCAGTATCATCGAGACGGAAATCACCGTAACTCATGAAGTTAAGCAATCCGCCACCGGTGCCTCCGACTCCTTTGCCACCCATCAGCTCACTAAACGTTGCTTTGGAATCTGTCGCTTCTCCTGCATACATTGTCCCTGCCATATAGACATCAGGCAGGTATGCTTCTTTGATAAATTTGCGCCCTTCCATCAATAATGTTTTATAAAGAGCAATACGGGCTGGATTTTGAATATCTTGAACACACGTTACACCACCGACAACGATGGATTGAGGATGAGGATTTTTACCGCCGAATATCGCCTGCATTTTGGCCAGATTACGTTGAATTTCCAACGCTTGCAAATAGTGCGCTACACCGATGAGGTTTTGTTCCGGTGTCAATTTATAGTGAGGATTTCCCCAATACCCGTTACCAAAAATCCCCAAACGTCCCTGCTTCACAAATTTAGCCACGCGTTCTTGAATCGCTTGAAATTCACCTTCACCATCACAAAATGGAGTTACGCCAGCAACACTAGCCCATTTACGTGCTTCAACTGCTGTTTTAGCGGGATCTGCTGAAAGAGCAGAAACGACATCTACATAATCGAGAGCATGAAGATGATAAAAATGGACCGTATGATCATGGACATACAAAGCGCCTTGGATCAAATTTCTTACAAGACGGGCATTTTTAGGAATAGTGATTTTAAATGCATCTTCAACAGCCTCGATAGAGCGTTGATAATGCGTCCCCGTGCAGACACCGCAGATGCGCATTGCTAACAGTCCGCAGTCGCGAGGATCACGTCCCTGAAGAATCGTTTCAATTCCGCGAAACATAGTGGCTGAACTGTAGGCATCAACAATAGTATTATTATCATCAATTACCGCTTCGATACGCAAATGTCCTTCGATACGGGTAATAGGGTCAACTACAATATGCTTACTCATGGCTTTCTCCTGATTTTTCTCGCTTACCGGCTACGGCACTCGCTGCTGCGTGAATACCGATACCGAGTCCAGCTGCGGTCAACAAGCCCAAACCAAATTCATCCACACTCTTTTCAACTCCACCTGTAGGTGCTTTTATTTTTGCATCCGCCATCGGACGCTCATACGCATATTTGTCCCAAAAATCAGGTTCCGAACATCCGATACATCCGCGTCCGACACCGATCGGCCAGTTGATGGCTTCATTGTAACGGACTATGGAACAGTTGTTAAACGTCATTGGACCTTTGCAACCCATTTTGTAAAGACAGAAATTGTTTTGTGCTCCAGCGTCTCCCCACTCTTCGACGTATTCACCTGCATCAAAATGAGCACGGCGTTCGCAATTATCATGAATACGATACCCAAATGCGAATTTAGGACGCAGCAATGAATCGAGTTCCGGCAATTGCCCGGTCAATACATAATGCAAGACAACCCCTACCATATTTGAAGGATTTGCAGGACATGCAGGGATATTGATCAAAGGTTTGTTTTTAATCACCTCCATCATCCCTACCGCACCAGTAGGATTAGGAGATGCAGCCGGAATACCTCCAAATGTAGCACAGGCACCCACAGCAACAACAGCTGCCGCATTTTCTGCACACCGGAGAAGATGGTCATGGAAAGTCTCACCGCTTGCTCCGATAGTTCCATACTGACCATTCATTCCAAGAGGAACAGAGCCTTCTACAAATAAAAGATATTTTCCCTTGAAATGTTCCATTGCTTCATCCAACTGCTTTTCAGCCTGATGACCCGATGGCGCCATTAATGTTTCATGAAATTCAAGTGAAATAATATCCAGTACAATTTCATCTATTTTTGGACCATCAGCACGTAAAAATGCTTCTGAATTACCTGCACAATCTTGTAGCTCTATCCAAATGACAGGTGCACGATTCATCATAACCGCCGCATCAGCAATCAATGGCGTAAACATAGGAGGGAGCATTAACATAGCCGTTGTTGCGCTTGCCCACTTCATGAATTCTCGTCTATCGATTCCGTTCTCTTCTAAAAGATCTGCAAAATCAATTCTGTTAGCAGGGCCATGTGAACGCATTTCGTTTAAGCGAGCCTCACATTTTAGAAACAACTCTTGATAATACGACTCACCTTTGTTCGTTTCAATACGTGAACTCTTAGACGTAAACAGTTTTTTAACCGCATCTATTTTATCGGACATGACTCACTCCTTACAATATATATCTGATAGTATGCTACGCCTGAATAACTTAAATTAATATTTATAACATATAATTTAATTAAAAAATCAATTTCATATTTATTTTAGGACGTATATGATTCAAAAATAAATGTTGATATTGATTGAATAATCAGAACAGTTTTAACAAGTTTAAAGAGTGTTTTACAATGAACCTACCGATAAAATTTTATACTGAGACAATTCCCTTCCTCTACCATCTATCACATGTACTGCACATGCCAGACACGGATCGAACGAATGAATAACCCGTAGAACTTCCAGTGGCTGTGCGGGATCAGCAAGAGTGACTCCGATCAATGCCTCTTCATAAGCACCTCGTACATTACGCGAATCTTTAGGTGATGCATTCCATGTTGTCGGAACGACCGCTTGATAGTTTGCAATTTTACCCTCTTCGATTCGGACAAAATGTCCTAACACACCGCGTGGAACTTCAAAAATTCCGGCTCCTTTTGCTTCATGCGGCATTTCTTCAAAAACGTATTTGGTCCACGTTGTTTCATCGAAATATTTGACGTTTTCTATCAAATCGCTCATTATATCAAACAGATAGTCGCAACATATTTGTGCTTCTACAGCACGAGATGCATTTCGTCCGATCGTCGTCGAAAAGTCGATTAACTCCATTTTTGACGTTTTCATAAAGCGCTCCATATAGGGACGAATTATGGGAGAATTTTTACTATAACCAATGATCATACGCGCAAGCGGCCCTACTTCCATCACCTCGCCATCATACCGTGGGGCTTTGACCCAGCTGTATTTACCCTCACTTTTAAGCGTTCCGTCATCATTAAGATCGGTATAAAACGGCGTTGTCTCTCCATCATAAGGAGAGAGAGGTGCATCATTTTCATACCATGAGCGCGAAGCCTCTTCGGTAATTTTTGTCGCATCAAATAGCGCGATATTCTCAAAATCATGCCCATGAATCACTCCGGATTCAAACAAAACTGACTGTTTACCAAAATAGTATCCGCCACACCCCATAAAATTTCCGCTTGCACGCCCTTCACCCAATTGTATCGACTCACGATAGGCATCGACTATCATATGCATATCAGGAATATAGGCACGTTCAATAAAATCTCTGACCTCTTTGATAATAAAGAGAAAATCATTTAGACGCTGAGGATTCAGGATTTCAGCGACACTGGTTACCCCTCCAACAACAAGATTTTGTGGATGAGGTGTTTTACCGGCAAAAATAGCAACCGCTTTGGATATCTCCCTTTGTATCGTGAGAGCTTCAAGGTAATGATCCATGTGGATGAGATTTTGTTCAGGGGTTAAATGATATGCATTATGTCCCCAGTAACCGTTAGCAAAAAGGCCCAAACGCCCCGCTTTGACAAAACCGCTCAATTTTTCTTTGACACTTTCCAAGTGTTCGACAGAGTTCCGGTAGGGATGATCGGTAAATCGTCGTGCTTCTTCCGAGGCTTTTAGACAATCGGCTTCTAATGCACTGGTAATGTCAACAAAATCGAGTGAATGAAGGTGATAATAATGAACCAGATGATCTTGGACGAAGAGTGACAACGTCACCAGGTTGCGGATAATCTCAGCATTTTGTGGAATGGTAATGCTGTACGCATCTTCCACGGCACTGATAGAAGCACGGTAATGGACATTCGTACATACGCCACAAATACGTTGTGCAATCAATCCTACATCACGCGGGTCACGTCCTTTTAATATGGTTTCAATGCCTCGAAACAATTGCCCTGAGGCCCATGCTTCACGAATGATATTATTTTCATCAATTTCTACCTCAACTCGTAAATGTCCCTCGATACGGGTAATCGGATCAATAACAATTTTTTTATTCATGCGGCTTTTCCTTTAATTCTCTGTGATTGGCATATTCATCAAACGCAATTTTTCCCGCTCCGCAGCCGAAACAGCCATGTCCTACCTGAACCGGCCAGCTCGTCCCCTCATTAAACTTGACCAATGAGCAGTTTAACTCGGCATACGGTCCTTTGCATCCCATTTTAAACAGACACCATCCCTTTTTTGCCCCTTCATCTCCCCACTCAAGAACAAATTCATCCGCATCATAGTGCCCCCTGCGCTCGCAGTTGTCATGCACCCGAAATCCATACGCCCATACGGGACGGTTTTTTGTATCCAATTTTGGAAATTCATCGAACATGATGTAGTGCAAAAGCATTCCCACAATATTGATCGGATTGACAGGACAGCCGGGGAGATTGATGATATCAGCCCTGCCCAGCGCTTCACTTACTCCAACCGCACCCGTCGGATTGGGTTTTGCTGCTACTACACCCCCATCAAATGCACACGATCCCACAGCCATCACCGCAGCGGCATTTTTAGAAACACGATGAAGCAGTTCCAATCCTGTCTCCCCTTTAGCACCAATTCGCAAAAACTTCCCATCAAGCCCCAAAGGCACCGCTCCCTCAACAATCAGAATGTATTTTCCTGAGTCATATTTAATAATATTATCCAGTACCGCTTCCGATTGTTCTCCCGATCCTGCCATTAACAGTTCATGATAATCCAGTGAGATGTATTTGAGAATTAGATCATCGACACTCGGATGAGCCGATTTGATAAACCCTTCCGAATTTCCTGAACAATCCGCCAGCTCGAGCCAAATAATCGGGATCTTATTGAGCTGCGTTACACCCTCTTTTACGGTATCCTCGAAGCTAGGATGCAAGTGCATCGATGCTGTAATCATTGACACCCACTTATTAAATTCTCGATTCATTTCGAATGTATTCAGCGCCTCTTCAAAATTTTCTGGACTGAGCTTATTTTTGGGGTGAAGGAGATTGTATTTTTCGATCCTCGCATGCACTTTGGCAAGCTGTTCTTTTCGCACATCCTCTTCACGCTGCAACTTTAGCCGTGCCGCTTCTACAGGATCGACAGGTGTTGCAGTAATAATCCCGCAAATATCCTGTTTGCACCGTCCGCACGTTCGCCCTGCTTTGGAAAATGGTTTTAACTGTGCGAATGACATTACCGCATTTTCTTTGATGATGTCGATTAGTTCTTGCTCATGTACCCCTTCGCAGCTGCATATCAATCGTCCTTTTTCCGACATCAAACGGTTCGAGTAAAGATATGCAGCATCGATGGGTGAATCAGTTTCCATGAGTTTTTTGAGTGCGAGCAGATCGATGTTAGTATTGATCCCGATAAACCGCTTCAGCCGGTCTTTGTTGACAATGTACTGGTCGATTCTATTTTCATGCGAGATCAAAATCGTTTCGTTGTCGGGATCTTTGGGATTAAAATCTGGAGAGCTTACATCGGCAAATAAAAAGGATCCCACTTTTAACCCGTCAATAGAGACTTCTTCACGAAAATGAGCTTCATGTCCGAGTATATTGGTAATGGCAACATCCGCTTGAAGCGTACACTCTTTGACACGTCCGGCGATAAAGCTGCCCTCGCGCAGTTGTGCCGCCTCACCGACGCAATAGATATCAGAAGATGATGTTTGCATTGTGTCGGTAACCAATATTCCCCGATCGCACTCGATAGTCTCTCGAGCAAACGCAATGTTGGGACTAATCCCTACCCCAAATATGAGAAAAGGATCTTCGATCATTTTTTTTTCTGTAGTAATGCTAAGCAGTTGATTTTTATCGATTGTTTTATCGACTATCTGGTCATTGAAGCAAAGCTGAATACGGGAATCTGACTCAAAAATATGACGAATCAGCTCCATACCCTCACGGCTTAACACAGGTGAATACAAATAATCACCCCGTATAAGTAAGGTAATGGTTTTAGGATTTGCACTGTGCATCAGGGTATCGAGAAGTTCCAGCGCTATTGGCCCTGCCCCCACTATAACGACATTTTTTTCTTTCATACCAGCGGTTATTTTCGCACAATCCTGTTCATTACGAAATGTCGAAGCATTCTCTATGGATGAAATGTCAAATAAAGTTTTAGGGAAAGAACCGGTTGCAATAATCAGTTTGTCATAATGGAATGATGCATGTTCACTAAAAACACGCTTTGCCTCAGGATCAATCATGGTGATTTTTTGATTCAGTTCCAAGTGTACTTTTGGATGCAGTTCCAATGAAAGCGAATCAACAACACATTGACAATTATCTACCAGCGAACATAGATGGATACGATCGTACGGGGCATGGGATTCCTCGGATACAATCACTACATCCGATTGGGGTTCTTGATCTATTATACTGTTAGCTAGATATACGGCTGCAATTCCACCGCCAACAATCACGATACGCATCATTAATCCTTGTCTTGGCTTTATGACATCATTATGCCCTAGAAAAGTCAAAAAAAAGACAATTAATGAGCGTGACAGCAATAGAGCCTATCTTATAAATACCAGCACCTTAAAAACTCAATTATTGAGTATACAGAAACATGAATTATAAAATTTCACGATTTACTCTGATATAACAAATTTAAATCCGTAACAATTCGCGCGATACACAAAAGTCCAACAATTTCTCCATCATTATTTTTAATTGGATATTTTCGATTATCAACCCAGCCATCATTTCCATGATTGTCTAAAAAAGGCTGAATTTCATGCGAAACCTCTATTTCACCGGTAAATATCTCTTTTTCAAGTTTAAAAAACTTATCGGCAAATTCTCGAGGGAAAACTTCATAATCAGTTTTTCCTATCAATATCTCATTTGTCGGTACAGTTGTCAAATTAACAAGACTACGGCTTCCAGCTGTAAATACATGATAACGGTCTTTGAAATAGATAAAATCTTCTGCTTTATCCATAATAGCTTCAAAATTTTGGAGAATTGTCTTATCTTCAACCGTTTGTGCCAATCGTAGGGGGTCTTGGATTTCTAGTTTCCATAGTTCATTTTCTGAAGGGGTAGATGTAACTTTGACAATTTTTATATTTCCATGCGCATGAAATATTCGCAATGTTGTCATAAATGACTTGCGTAAAGCCAATCTATCAAACCAATCTTGATCATCAGGATGAACTATATCTTGGAGTGTAATGACACCACTAGTGAGCATATCATTCGAATATCCCAAAATATCAACAATATCAAAATCAGTAAAGAGAATTGTTTCACACCTAATACCGCGTGCTTGTATCAGGGTTACTGTTGTCGGATCTGACATCATGGGGGGTTCAATAAAAGATTGTGCCAAAACAATACGATTACGACCTTCATTCTTTGCCGTATAAAGGGCATTATCAGCAAGCTTCATTACACCATGGATATCGGATGCTTTAAGCAATTCAGGATGATACAAACCGCCACTAATAGTAACTTTAAAGTTATATTTTCCAAAAATAAAAGGATGCGCTTCCACAATTTTACGTATTGCTTGTGATTTTTCTATCGCCATTGATTCAGAAATTCGATTCAGAACAACAACAAACTCTTCTCCTCCAACACGATAAGCACTGTCTTCACTTCGAATGGATTCGCGAATGAGGTCTGATAATTCTGTGAGAACAAAATCGCCAACATCATGCCCATAGTTATCATTGACTTTTTTGAACCAGTCAATATCCAGCATCAAGACAGCAAAAGGAATATGATTATACTGATAATGCAAGAGTATTTTTTCTAGTTCATGTTCTAAATTAAGTCGATTATTTAAGCCTGTCAAGGGATCATGCGAAGCAGTATATTTGAGTTTTTCATTTGCTTGTTCAAGACTATGTGTCCTTATCTTTATCTCTTGTTGAAAATTATGTTTATTCCATATCTCTTTTTGAAAAAATTCTCGAAATTTATTGCTCATGGGTTGAAAAATAAAAATAACTTCCATCAACAAAACGAAAAAAGTCATTATCCATACAATTAATACTAAATTTTTAATTCCAGAGATGCTTTCTTCCCCCTCTTTTTGGTACTGTAAAATAACCTGATTTATATCTGGTAAAAGAGTATCTGAAATCGTTGTCAGCTCAAATAACCTATCTTTGTTTGGATTATTATGTTGATTAAGTAAAACGTGATTCACCAACTCAAGATAAGCATCAATACGGCGTTTTAAATTCATTGACCCAAAATAAAGGTTATGAAGTTCAGGGGATAATTTTACGGTAACTGTTTTATTGATAATGCCTGAAGAGAGACGTTCATTAACATCTTTCATATCTGTAATCGCATCAATCAGCGATTGCTTTGTTCTTATCGCATCACTTGAATTGTTTTGGTGTATATGAAGCAAATAATTATGTGAAAGCAATGCAACACGCTGAGACAGCATCCGTTGATTGCTTGACATATTTACTATCAATGCCGTTGATTCAGCCGTCTTAACCGCTATATTAAGAATAAAAAAAGCACCGCTTGAGAGAATTGCAAGTAATATCATGCCTAAAACGTAACGCATTGTAAAATTAATTTTTGTCATTTCGTTGTGCATAGATACCTCACGATCTGCTGATAAATTATATTATTCCAATTATCCTTAAATATGCTTTTTTTCATAAAATTTTCTCAGCCACGAATCTAACGGGTACATCACACGATAGAGGATGGGTACAATAAACAAGGCAAGCAGTGTTGAACTGATAAGCCCACCAATAATTGCAATCGCCATAGGGGCATTACTTTCATGCCCGGCACCTCCGCCAAGAGCCAACGGTAACATAGCAAAAACCATAGCAAATGTGGTCATTAAAATAGGACGGAGCCGTTTTTCACCGGCTTCCAAAAGTGCTTCGTTGACGTTTTGCCCTTTTTTGATAGCAGCATTGGCAAAATCGACTACCAAAACAGCATTTTTTCCTACCATACCCAACAGTAAAATGATCCCAATCATGACAAAAATACTAAACGGATTTCCGGTTAAATAAAGAGCAAGAATAACACCGGTAAAACTAAGCGGCATTGCGACCATTATGATAAGAGGCTGTATCAAAGACTCATAAAGCGCGGCAAGAATTAGATAGATCAATATAACGGCCAATGCAACCGTAAACCCAAACGCCTCAATCGTCTCTTGCATACGTTCAATATCCCCCGTGTAGCGATAGTGATACCCATCACCTAGCAAAGGCGGAAGTTTAGAATCAATCAGCGTTACAATCGAATCCAGCGGTACTCCATTGAGATTGGAGGTAACGAGAATTTTTCGTTCACGATCAAAACGGTTGATGGATGCGGTTCCTTTAGTTATTTCTAGATTGACCAAGCCATCAAGAGAGATCAGTTCTCCAGAAGATGATGATATCTGTATTTTTTTAAGGTCATCGATCGTTTTACGGTATTGATCTGCATACCGCAAAGTGATATCAAACTGACGACCTTCCTGCTCAAAATTCGAGACAGTATTCTCTCCAGAATACGCTGCACTAATAGCATATGAAATAGATTTTGCGCTGATGCCAAGACGTTGAGCGCTCTCACGATTGATCGTGATACGAACTTCAGGCTTTCCAGGTTCAAAATCATTGTCCGTATCGATTGTCCCATTACTGTCTTTGAGTAGCTTTATCAATAAATTCGCTTTAGTTTCCAGTATTTTGAGATCTGGTCCGGTAAGAACCACTTGAATAGGCGAATTACTCTCACCCGTATCAATAGGAGGAACATTCTCGACACTGATAGTCAGATGCGTATAAACTTTGAATTGTTCACGATAGAATCCAATAATTTCTTTAAGACTCTCACGTTGCTTTACCGGGAGCAGTTTGGCATAGATCATCGCTTTATGAGCCTCTTGCGCTGGATTGTAGCCAATGGTCAAAACAACCGTTTCAACACGTTTATCTTTTTGCAGTGCATCGACTAAAGGTTTCATCTCTTTTTTCATAGCTTCGAGTGAAATTCCCACGGGTGCTTTGACCATCACCCTCATTTCTGACATATCTTCGATAGGAACAAAAGTCCCACCCACTTTTCCAGCCAAAGTTAAAGAAAAAATCAGTACCGCAAGGACAACAATGAGCGTAGTTCCCTTGTAGCAAATAAAAAATTCTAAAAGCTTTCGGTATAGTTGATCAACTTTTTGGAACATCGGTTCCGTTTTAGACCAGAAAGCACTTTCGCTGCCACTAAGAAGACGTGCACCCAATGTCGGTATAAACATAATGGCAACAAAATATGAAATCAGTACACCCGATGCCACAGTCATCGCAAACGAGTTAAAGAACTTCCCAACAATACCTCCCATAAAAGCAACAGGAACAAAAACAGCAAGAAGCATGGAAGAAATAGCCAAAACAGAAAATGCAACCTCTTTAACACCCTCAAATGAAGCAGTAAATGGCTCAATCCCCTGTTCCATCTTTTTAGAGATGTTTTCGATTATGACGATAGCGTCATCGATAAATATCCCAATAGCCAGAATCAAACCGATTAATGTAAGACGATTAAGATCATACCCAAGCACATCGATCAAAGCAAAAGTTCCAATAATAGACGTAGGAATAGCCAGTGCAGAAATGATCGTAGCCGTGAGGTTACGTAAAAAGAAAAAGACGATGATAACAGCCAAAAGTGAACCATAAATAAGATCAAACTTCACATTATTGATATTGAGAAGGATTTTATCCGATTGATCTTCGATGAGCTGAAGCGAAAAATCATTGGAGGCTAAACTTGTTAGTTGAGGCATCATTTTTTTGACCGATTTTATGACTTCTAAATCATTGGAGCCTGATATCTTTTGTATTTGTAGCAGCACCCCTTCGTGACCATTGAACTGTGAGTAGCTTTTAGCATCTTTTAGACCGTCTTCAACACGGGCAATCTCTTCCAAATGCAGACCCGGACGAATAGTTAATTTTTTTAATTCATCAATATTCATTGCATCACTGCGTGTTTTCAAAATTAGTTCATTATTTGCAGAAATAAGTTTTCCACCGCCGGATCGGACATTTTCACGTGCAATCAGGTTTTGGAGTTCATCAGAGGAGATGCCGTATTTGTTGAGAAGATAGGGATCCGTAAATATTCGAATTTCACGATCTCGATACCCGACGATCTTCACATTCGCAACACCTTCAATACGCTGGAGTTTTGGTTTAATTTTTTCATCCGCAAAGCGCATTAAAGCAATACTGTCACCTTTTTGTGTACTCACAAACAGCTTTATGGAGGCGGCACCGGATACACTCACTTTTTTAACAACAGGCGATTTAATATCATTGTCAAGATTTACCGTGCCCACTTTGTCACGAACATCATTCGCCGCTTCTTCAATATTTTTAGTGAGTTTAAACTGTACTGTGACGACGCTAAGCCCTTCATAACTTGTCGAGATCAGTTTATCGACTCCATCGATTCCCGATACCGCTTCTTCGATTTTATCCGTTACTTTGGATTCAACCGTTTCAGGATCAGCGCCTGGATACGCAGTTTGTATAGTTACTATTGGAAAATCAATGCTAGGAAAAAGCGCCACAGGCATAGAGCGAAAAGAAAGAAGCCCAAAAACGATAAACGTCATCACGAGCATCAGCGTAGTTATTGGACGATTGATCGCAAACTTATACATAATTAGTTTCCAACGATATAGGCTTCACCAAACAAACCGGGAGCTATATTAGTGGTTAAAACTTCTGCAGTCGCTTTTCTGTTTTTAGGATTAATAGTAGGATACAGTTTTGAGATACGTCCATTGTGCCATTGAATCTCTCCATCAACACGGTAACGAAGAACAGAGCCTTTTTTCACTTTGGAAAGGTATTTTTCATCAAACATAACCAAAAGCTTGACATCCGGAGAGCTAATGAGTTTCAACAAAGGCATAGCGCTACCGCCGACACCATCACCTAATTCAACATTGCATTCAGATATGACACCATTAAATGGGGCCCGTAGACGCGTCTTCTCGACAAGTGTACTTTGATAGCGCAGTTGCGCTTTAGCTTCTGCAAGAGTTGCCGAAGACTTTTGATACATAAGCGTATTTTGATCCATAAGTTCCGCATCAATAACACTTTCAACTTTCTTGTATCGATCATAGGTTTGCTTCGAGAACTGTTCTTCTATTTGCGCTTTTTTAAGACTTTCTTTGGCTAACTCAACTCCGGCTGTAAGATTATCATTGTCAATTTCGAGAAGAATATCCCCTTTTTTGACACGACTGCCCACATCAACACGCAATGTTTTGACAACCCCTGACGTTGCTAGAGCTAAATTCGCCTCTTTCGCGGCAACAACATCAAAAGTTGCGTATATATCTTCAGCCGACAGCATCCCCAAACTCAAGAAAAAAAAGAATAAATATTTCATTGTACAAAATCCTTTGGGTCTAATCCAGCATAATAATAATACGCCGCATAGGCATAGTTAAGAGAACGTTTGGCACGGCTTAGCTGATTGGTTGAATCGGTAAGAGCACGCAAAGCATCGAGATACGTAACATAATCGACGATACGGGCTTCGTATTTTTGTTTGACAGTCTCAAACGTTTTCTTGGAAGCATCAAAGGAACTTTGTGCAGCCTCAGTCAGAGCATTCGATCGTACGATATACTTTTGGGCCATTTCCAAGTTGGTTGTGGCCTCTTTGGATGCATAAGCAAGATCATTGGATTGCGCATTTGACTGGGCGATTAACGCTTGTTTTGTCGTCGACATAGTGTTGAAATCGAGTAAATTAACCGTAAGCGAAAGGCTGAATTTATTTTGGTTGTAGACGCGCATAGACGCAATAGGATCATCCACATAGTGTGAAACCGTATATTGATCGGCAACACTAAGAATTGGAAGAAAACCGACATCGCTTTGTTGTGCTTGATACCTTGTAGCATCTCGTGAATGACGCAGTGAGTGCAAAACATCAAGTTCCTGCGGTAACACAAGCTTTGGTGCCACAATACTAGCGTGTGAAAGCTCAGCGAATCTTTCATTGGTAATGGTTTCAAGATCAGCTTTTTGACGATCGCTTTGATAACCCAAATCTTCTATCTCATACTCAGCATTGGCAAGAGCTGATCGTAGTCGCATAAGTGCATCTTCACTAGCAAGCCCTGCGCTAAAAAATTTCTCAAGACGACTTAACTGTGCTTGAAGCTGATCTCGAACCAGCGAATAAGTATGTATCTCTTCAAGTGTATTTTGAAACTCAAAATACCGTTTAATGACATTAAGCGAAAGCTCTTTTTTGCCTGCATTTAGATTCGAGTCAGCTGCATTTTTAAGTGATTTATACTCATCAAAGCGGTTTTCACGTTTAAATCCATCAAACAGGATCACTTCTGCCTTCACACCTGCATTATAACTTTGGGCAGCATCAAAACCGCCTTTATTATCAACATAGTCACTTTTTCCAAATGCATCCACACGAGGAAAATAAGCGTTTTTAGTCGCTTGATAACTCAACTCTGCGGCGTTTGAGCGTTGCTGTAAACTTGTGATCTTTTCATTATGTTGCGCAGATTCGATGAGCGTAGAAAGTGTTACTTGCGCATGAAGCACAGCTGCTGCAAGAAAAAATAAAAGATATTTCACCGTCTTTCCTTGATCGCTGTAACTAAAAAGATAGGATAACGCCCGATCTCTTTTTCTATCGTATGAGCATGATGAAATCGAACATGAGAAAAACCGGCTTTTTCTATTTTTTCACGAAGAGTATCACGATCAAATCCAAAATGATAAACTCCGTCATTTCCGTGGCTGTGAAAGGTGCCGTCTTCCGCTTCTAAATCCGCAATAGCAATAAAACCATCTTTTTTCAAATGATCATAAAATGTTTTGAATAAGGTATCTGTATCCTCAACATGATGCATTGCCATACTGCTGACAATACCATGGAACTGCTCATCCATAGGGTCCATTAGTATATCTTGACAAAGAGGAATGACATTAATAGAACCGCTATTTTTAGCAGAAATCTGTTCTAACATTTTAGTGGACAGATCAACCCCTACAACCGTGTGAACTAAGGGAGCTATTTTAAAACTGAGTAATCCGGTGCCCGCACCAAAATCCATAATTTTCATATTATTTAATAAAGCTATTCGGCTGGTAAGCGTTTGAAATACACCTGAAGCAATATTTTGTCGTGTATCTTCCCTATCCCAACCTGCAGCGGCATTGTCAAAACGTTCTGTCATTTTTTTACCTTACAGTAGAAATAAAAACACATAAATACTACAGCCCATGATAGATGTTACCGTGAGAGCTGCAAAAATCCATTTTCCCATTTTACGATGCTTACCCATCCCCGCTAATCCCTCGAGTTTGTAAGTTTTATAAGAAGTTATCATCAGGTAAATCCATCCGCCAACAGCCAATAAGGCTATTAAAATATGTACGGATAAAAATACAACTAAAAAGTCATACGAAACAGGTGACATTTTGACATATTCAACAAATCCACCACTAATACGAACACCTGTCTCAAAAATCAAAACCATGACAATTGTTAGAAATAAAATAACCATTTGTGATTTGTAATGCAGTGATATATTTCCAATAACTGCTTGACGTATCGAAAAAGCCAGTAAAAAAGGCAAAAGTGCAAAATGAAGGGTCACTAAATCCATATAAAACGCTGCACGCGTTCCTAAAAAGCCTAATTCGAACATTGTAATCCATTTATATTGAGATACCTATATTATAAAGTATTAGTGATTTACTATTGATGAAACACCTATTATTCATTATTTTAAAAAATATGATAATATACAAATACAATATGTCACAAATAATAGCATCTATTTAATTATCTAATGGGAGATATTTCATGAACGATGACGCAATCTCAATCTATGACAGGATCGTTGCTATACATGATGAAGCCATTGAAGCTTTAAGGGCGGCACACATACCACCATATCCAACTCAATATCAAAAGCATTTTAATCGGATTTTTGATGCACTTTCAGATACATTTTTAAAAAATGCTCTCAGCCAAGATTCGAGCATGGATGAGAAGATCGATTCCATAGCCAAGTATATTGAATTAGCTCAACTTGCAATTAAAACTTTTTCAAAAAGCCATGAAGCCATTGTAAACGTTGCCACACAGCAAAATGATCTTTTAGTCTCCTATAATAACTCACCAGAGAAAAGTAATGGCCCTCACTTAAGTCTCATTGACGGTCTTTTGGTCCTTAGTACCCAAATGACACAAGAACTTAAAAAATCTGAAGAAAAAATTGCTGCACTCCACGAACAACTCGATGATTCATTACTAGAAGTTACGACAGATCCTCTAACGCATCTGTTAAATCATCACAAATATATGGAAGACTTTAGCAATATTTTAGCCAACGGGAAGAATCAAACACTTCCACTTCTTTCACTTATGATTAATGGTGATGATTTTAAACGAATTAATGAATCATTTGGTCATCTAGCCGGTGATAAAGTACTTTACTTTTTAGCCCAGACTATTAAAGGAATGGTAAGAGGTGGCGATACCGTTTACCGCTACAGTGGAGATCAGTTTGCCATTATCGTTAATCGTTGTGACAAAGAAAAAGCAATGGGTGTTGCAGAAAAAATATTGCATAAAGTAGAGCATTCTCACCTTATTTACAATGGAAAAACCATCGAATTAACCATTAGTATTGGCGCAACAATGCATATTATCAATGACGATATCGATAGTATTATCAAACGAACACAAGAAGCACTTATGAAAAGTAAAAAAGACGGCAAAAATAAGATTACTCTGATATAGCCAAAAGAAGGTTATGCTATAATTCCAAAAAAATTAAAGGCAATACCATGCTAACCGATCGCGTTAATACCCTATCAGAATCGATTACCATTGCTATATCAACGTTAGCACAAGAGTTAAAGGCGCAAGGTAAAGATATAATCAGTTTTTCAGCAGGTGAGCCTGATTTTGACACTCCACAAGTCATTAAAGATGCAGCTATCCGTGCAATTAACGAAGGATTTACAAAATACACCGCTGTTGACGGTATTCCAGCACTAAAAACCGCTATCGCATTAAAACTCAAGCGTGATAATGGACTTGACTATAAAGCAAACCAAATTATTTCCAATAATGGTGCAAAACACTCCCTTTATAATCTTTTTGCCTGTACAATCCAAACAGGAGATGAAGTTATTATTCCAGCTCCTTATTGGGTTACTTATCCTGAACTGGTACAATATTGCGGCGGTACTGTTATTGAGATTATGACTGATGATAGCAGCGGATTTAAAATCACCCCTGAACAACTTCAAAAAGCGTTAACACCTAAAACAAAAATGCTTGTTCTTACATCCCCATCTAATCCTACTGGTGCAGTTTATACACGCGCTGAGCTTACCGCATTAGGAAAAGTACTTGAAGGAACAAATGTTATTGTTGCCAGTGATGAAATGTATGAAAAACTGATCTATGACGGTGAATTCGTATCGGCTGCAGCAGTAAGTGATGATATGTTTAAACGAACGGTTACCATCAATGGTCTGAGTAAGTCGGTTGCAATGACAGGTTGGCGTTTTGGGTATATGGCTGCTGCAAACACAGAGATTATCCAAGCAACCAAAAAATTACAAAGTCAAAGTACCTCTAATATCAATTCAATTACCCAAAAAGCAGCCATCGTCGGACTCAATGGTGACGCTGATGCTGATATAGAATCCATGCGTGAAGCATTCAAGATACGTCGAGATGAAGCAGTACGTCTGTTTAATGAAATCGATGGTCTCTCTGTCCTCTCTCCACATGGTGCATTTTACCTTTTTGTCAATATTAAAGAAGTCAGCAATGATTCGATGACATTTTGTAAAGAGCTTCTAGAAGAGCAAGGAGTTGCGGTAGTACCCGGGATTGGTTTTGGAAGTGAAGGTTATTTTCGTTTTAGCTTCGCTACAGATATCGAGAGTATCCGTGAAGGAATCAAACGTATTTCTAACTTTGTAGCTTCAAAAAAATAGTTATCTAAATTATCATGCCGTACTTCACGTGCCCCTTGTGGGTAGATACGGCATACACTCAACTCTTTGTCATTGCCTATAAAATAGAAATGACAAACTTACTGGATACTTTGCAATGCTTCGATCACATCATCAATATTTCCTAATGGAAGATGAACTTTCCATTCAGGATTTTTGGCATCACCCGAAAGTGAAATCCCAATACTAGCAACACTGTCACTGCCCTCACCATAAGGAGCATCAATTTTGCTTACCGCAATAACCCCTTTTTTGGTTCCGTTTAATGGTATTTCTTTGATAATAGCTGCTGATGAACTCATAAATGCCCCTAGTAAATTGATATATAAAGAGTTTATCGGGATTTTCGCTAAAGTGAGCTTAAAAAATAATTATTGTTCTACACTCGCGACTTTGGTAGAATTACCATAGATAAAGGCATACATTTTACGGTAATAACGCTCATTACGTGTTCGGTCAGTTGCACTAAAGTGATGATAACGACCTAATGTTTCCCATGAGTATCCAAAGCTTTTTACCAATCCCATCATAATCTGATTAGCATACTCACGTTCATTTGCATCCACAAAATAGTCTTGAAGAATTGGATTTGGATGGTATTTGTAGTTAATTTGATAGGGTCCAAGATCTAAATTTACAATTCCGCCATTTATAAGTGCTTGCGCTTGCGCTGCACACTCTTCAGTAGCATTGCATCGTATAATATGTCCAGCTACCGCAAATCCAGCAGCTTGTGCTCTTTGTGCATCTTCATCTGCATTAATACGTATTACGTTAGGGTTGCAAACACCATTTGACTCTTTTAAACATTCACAATGTTTAATCGCATCAAGTACAATATCAGGCATACGAGCATTTACTGCATCACTATCTGCACACACAAGTTGCGCTGTAAGAAGTGTTAATAGCGTTAATTTTCTCATACCTCTCCTAAAAGCTTAAGGTTGTAATATTTTAGCTAATTTTGCTTGAAGCTTCAGCCATAATTTATGTTCCATAAGAGGAAAGCCACTATAAACTCCCCCCCTTGTGATACTTTTTGTAACACCTGATCGTGCTGCCAACGTTGTAAATGGAGCAATCGTAAGATGCCCTGCTGCTGCACTTTGCCCGCCCATAACAACATTTCGACCTAATATTGTTGATCCGGCAAGTCCTGATTGTGAAACCAAAATAGAATATTCACCGACAACACAGTTATGTCCTATCTGCACGAGATTATCAATTTTAGAACCGCGTTTTATAATTGTTGAACCAAAAACAGCGCAATCAACCGTTGTATTAGCCCCTATTTCAATATCGTTTTCAAGAATAACATTGCCATTTTGATACAGCTTGATATGCTCACCCGTTTTGGTATGAGCATATCCGAACCCATCACTTCCAATAACACTTCCAGCATGAATCATTGTGTTATTGCCAATGATGCAATCGCGATAGATAACAACGTTAGGATAAAGAAGTACGTTGTCTCCTATCACAACATCGCATCCAATATAGACACCGCTCATAATCGTACAGTTAGAACCTATGCGCGCTCCGTATTCAATATGGGCAGTAGGATAGATAATGCTTCCTTCGCCAACGACAGGAGCAATGGTACTACTTACAATATCTTTAGAAAATACTTTAGATAATTTTGCAACCATGAGATAGGGTTCGTCACTGCAGAGTGCTACAACATTTTTAGGTAATAAATGTGCTTTGGATGCAGGCAAAATAACACATGAAGCATGTGTTGACTCAAGATCTTTTTCATATTTAGAATCGGAAAGAAATGATATTTCTCCAACAGTCGACTCTTTGAGGGTATTGATCCCCGTGATAAGATAATTATCTTTTAGTGACACATCAAATTCAAGAAATTGAACAATCTCTTCAAGAGTCATTTAGCGCTCCAAAGCAACAGAGCCGCTTCTGACGATCTCTTTAGGATGAAAGCGTTTGATGGCTTCTAAAAAATGCCCAACACGCATCGGTTCATCCGCGACCATAACAATCAACGTATCGCTTCCGACATTAACAATCCGGCCGTTGTAAGCATGCGCAAGTGCTTCAATATCACCAAGAGATTCACTCAATGGTACTTTAACCATTGCCATCTCTTTTTCGACCAAATCTGCATGTTCATACACTTTTAGTACAGGAATAAGCTTATGCAGCTGTTTTGTAATTTGCTCTACTACTTTAACAGAGCCTGCCGTAACAATCGTAATTCGTGAGTATTTTGAGTCTGGAATCGGTGCCACTGTAAGCGATTCAATATTATATCCGCGTCCTGAAAAAAGACCTGCAATACGTGAAAGAACGCTTGCCTCATTTAAAACGATAACGGAAAGTACGCGTCGTGCTTGTTCCATTATTTATCCTTATATTCTAACATCATATTAAAGAGCGATCCGCCGGCAGGAACCATTGGCAATACATTCTCGAAACGTGCAACTACAACATCAATAATAGCAACCACATTTTTTTCGATTGCGTCTTTCAATGCTGCATCAAACTCTTCTTTGGTAGTTACACGGTAACCTACTCCGCCAAAACTTTCTGCAAGTTTCACGAAATCAGGCTGAATCGACAAATCTGTCTCTGAGTGGCGCTTGTCATAAAACATAGTTTGCCATTGGCGAACCATTCCCAAAAAGTTATTATTCAAAATAACGTTGATAACAGGAAGATTGTATTCTACTGCGGTCATTAGCTCTTGAATATTCATCAAAATCGATCCATCACCAGTGATGTTAATACTGACACGATCCATATCGGCACGTTTTACTCCGATGGCTGCTGGAAAACCATAGCCCATCGTTCCTAATCCACCCGAACTGTTCCACTGACGCGGACGACTAAATGGATAAAATTGTGCAGTCCACATTTGATGCTGTCCAACATCAGTAGAAATATTGGCATCATCACCCAAAAGCTGACCGATACGCTGAACGACCCATTGTGGTTTTAATCGATCACCTTCTTCTGTATACGACAACGGGTGTAATTTGTTAAAATTGGCAATCGTATTGTGCCATGGTTCATAACGCAAAGGATCTACTTGTTCTTTAGCTAACGTCATCATAGACTCAACTACATTTTTAACATCACCAACAATAGGAAAGTGAGCATTGACAAGCTTAGAAATACTAGCCGGATCAATATCTACGTGGATGATTTGTGCGTTCTTTGCAAACTCCGAAAGCTTACCTGTAACACGATCATCAAAACGCGCTCCTAGACCAATAACTAAATCAGTTTCTGACATCGCCATATTCGCAGCATACGAACCATGCATCCCCAACATTGATATCAGTAACGGATCAGCATGATGCAATGTTCCGCGTGCCATAAAGGTCTCAACTGCCGGTATCTGTGTCATCCGAACAAACTCTCTTACCAATTCGGCCGCGCCAGAACTGATAACACCACCGCCAAGATACAGCAATGGACGCTTAGCATTAGCAATCGCTTCAACCGCTTTTTTAATCTGACGGATATTACCTTTAACAGTAGGTTTATAGGTTTCGAGTTCTACTTCTTTTGAATAATCAAAATTGGCTATTTGGGCTGTGACATCTTTAGGAATATCGACGTGTACAGGACCTGGACGGCCCGTACGTGCCAAATAAAAGGCTTCTTTCAAGATGCGTGCCAAATCTTTGGCATCTGTTACTAAATAATTGTGTTTTGTACATGGACGACTGATCCCAACAGCATCAATCTCTTGAAATGCATCAGTACCTATCAATGACATTGGAACCTGCCCGCTGATAACTACAAGAGGTATCGAATCCATATAAGCATCAGCAATACCCGTGACCGCATTAGTAAATCCAGGACCTGATGTAATCATCGCGACACCCACTTTTCCAGAGGCTTTCGCATATCCTTCAGCAGCATGAACTGCTGCTTGTTCATGACGTGTGAGCACGTGTTGAAATGAGCTTTGTTGATAAATTGCATCGTATACATTCATGATGGCACCGCCAGGATAACCGAATATGACTTCAACTTCCTCGGCAATAAGTGCTTCAATGACCATCTGTGCACCGCTTATTTGCATCTCATCTCCTTTACGTAAAATAAGTTTAATTTGTATTTAAAAAATTTGGATATTATAGAAGATATAAGCTATAAATTACGTTAAATTGGGGATTTGATTCTTAAAATAATAATTCAAAGCAACCCCCTCACGCAATCCATCATCAATCACAACTGCATTATTGAGAGAAAATGCATCAAAAATCATCTCTAAAATCTGTATTCCCACAATAATCAACTCTTCTCTTCCTACGCCAACAAAACACGCACGACTGCTTTCATCCATTGTTAATAATTCATGCAATACATGATCACAATCTTCACGTGTCAGAAGAACACCATTGATTTTGACTGCATCATACGTGTCATATTTCATACCCAAGATATAGGCAGCAACCGTTGTCGGAGTTCCGGCTGTTAATACAAGTGTCTCAGGTGTTTTTGCAAGCTTTAGCGACGATAAATAAAGGGCAATAGTTTCACGGTATTGTTGTAATTCTTGCATTAAAGCATTCACAGTTTTTACTTTTTCACTAAGTGTTACTATTCCAATAGGAAAACTTTTTGACTCTACTTTGTCTTCTGTGACCACAATAATCTCTGTTGAGCCGCCGCCAACATCAACAAGAATCCATTGTGATGTCAATTTATTTAATAA
>JAYVLH010000042.1:0-22836 GCA_043759555.1 Sulfuricurvum sp.
CATTACGGTTAATAAAACACCCATTGCCCATAAAAAGTTAATATTTTTAGGAATCCAATACTCGGTCATCATGACTTTTATGAATTTGTCAATTCCTAAGCGCTGATCAAACCACTCATACATAGAATCTGCTTGTTTAAACTCTGCCATATTATGCTCCTCCTGCTTTCGCCATCATAGCTTTATATTCAGGACCTTCTTCACCAAGGACAAGCGTTGTGCCATCGATTTTAAAGGGAGGTATATCAAGTGGTCTTGGAGGAGGACCAAATTTATTGATGCCTGCAGAAGTAAACTCACCACCATGACACGCACATTTAAAATCTTTTTGGTCACAACGATAGGCAGGAATACAGCCCAAGTGGGTACATAATCCAATCATAACGGAGTAATAATGTTCACCCACTTTAACACTGCGACCATCTGTCGGTTTCATATCCTCAGTATACTTAAGAATAAATACCGGTTTTCCGCGCCATACAGCGATTTCTAATTTATTAGCTTCAAGTGGTGATACGTCTACCGTTGTAAAACCGGCAGACATAACACTTGGAAGCGGATCCCATGTTTTCTTCATTGCAATGAGTGAGGCAACCCCACCTACAGCAGCAACGGCACCAAAGGCTTTACCAATAAACCCTCTTCTGCTTTCATTCTCCATCATTTCTCACTTAATTTAGAAATTTAACTTACTATCATAAAGCAGAATGGTTTAAATGTCTATAAATTAAAAGCTTTTCGGATGAATTCACTAATTTTTTTGTTACTTTTTTGATAATTATGATAACTATTAGACAATTGTACGCTTATAACTTCTGCAAGTCGTTCTTGATCATAACCATCAATGATAGCAATATTCATCTCTTCAAATAACGGGAGAAAATCCCGAGCATAATCGGGGCGCTGTAAATAGATAGGATGTCCGCCTCCTGCTAAATTTTGGAGTACAGCCATCGGGGAAGCTGTGATCAGTATGTCAGTGTGTTGAATTACCTCATCATAATCGTCACTCTCATAAATCGTCTTAAAACTCTCAGAAAGAACCTTTTCATACCCTAGAAAATGATAAAAACCCATCAATAAATCCATCTGATGCGGTGCAAATAAAGCTTGATATTTTTCCAAATCTTTTTCATAATCATCATCCCCAAAAAAGAGAGCCATTGGAATCGTTTTAGGCAATTGTTCTTCATATTTTGGATCAACTGCGATCCCCTTGCACGTCTTCTCATCTTCCAAATAAGGAGAGATCAGAAACTCTTTTTCCAAACGGCTCTCATTTGGCTCATCGCTGATACGGATAAAGGTCGAAAAAAAACAACTCATATCTTCATGCAAAGTAGGATTCATCTCAGCAGAATCCACAATAATCTTGTCTCCATGATGGGCAATTTGAGGAATATTTCGGATTAAATCAAGCCCTAACGCCTTCTTGATTCCGTATTTTCTAGCTTCTCCCGCAATACGGTAATCCGAACACAGTAAAGTGATATCTAAATCAGCCAATTCATTTAAAATTGCAGCAGCACGACGAAAACGATCCAGACCAATTCGGTGCCCCGTATGGACGTAATAAAATAATCTCATTTTTTTCCTGCCATCTTGATGTATATTTGTAAAATATCCAAGGCTGCCGGAGTCATGCCACTGATTTGTGACGCGGCTTGTAACGTCGGAGGATTAAATCGTCCGAGCTTGTCGACAATCTCATTTGAAAGACCGGAAATCGATTTAAAATCAAAGTTTTCAGGAATAGCGATATGAAGCATTCGTGACATTTTTTCAACGTCTTCGCTTTGTTTTTCCACATAACGAGCGTATTTCGCTTCAATCAAAATCTGTTCTTGGATATACGGATCAAGTGTCGAAAAACTAGGTATCAACGCTACAAGCTTCTCTAAATCAAAACTTTTGCGTGAAACAAGTTGTGTTGCAGCAATTTTATCGCTTATTTTTTCTTCATCTATTGACTCTAAAAATGCTAAGAACTCTTTGGTTGGGGTAAAAATCGTTTCCTCTAAAAGAGCAAGCCCTTCGTTGATCTGCAGTCGTTTTTTCTCGATCTGCTCCATTTGTGCATCATCAATCAATCCCAAAGCATGGCCATAACGCCCCAAACGCAGATCCGCTGTCTCTTCGCGAAGAAGAAGACGGTATTCCGCACGCGAGGTAAACATCCGATACGGTTCTTTTGTACCTTTGGTTACTAAATCATCAATAAGCACCCCTATATACGCTTCATCACGACGCAAAACAAGAGGCTCTTTTCCCTCTAATGACAAAGCAGCATTAATTCCCGCCATCAAACCTTGCGCTGCCGCTTCTTCGTATCCAGTTGTACCGTTTATCTGTCCAGCACAATAAAGATGTTTTACTTTTTTAGTCTCAAGTGTATGTTTTAGCTCTGTCGGATCAACATAATCATACTCAATGGCGTAGCCGTAACGGACAATTTTGGCATTTTCCATCCCATGGACTGAATGAATCATCTCTCGTTGAACATCAGGAGGAAGTGATGTACTCATTCCATTAATATAGCACTCCGTATTTTCTTTTGTTTGAGGTTCAATAAAAAGGTGATGACGCTCTTTGTCTCGAAAACGGTTGACTTTATCTTCGATGCTTGGGCAATATCGAGGACCAACACCCTCAATCTGACCCGTAAATAAAGGTGCTCGGTGAAAATTTCCCTCGATTAAGCTATGGGTATCTTCGTTGGTGTAGGCAATATAACAAGGAAGCTGCTTTTTCTCTCGTGCGAATTTTTCGCGATCCGTACGAAAACTAAACGGATTGGGAAGTTCGTCACCATCTTGAATTTCCATAACACTAAAGTCGATTGAAGAACTGTCTACCCTTGGGCATGTACCCGTTTTCAAACGTCCAACATTCAGCCCTGCATCACGGAGGGAATCCGTAAGACCTTTGGCAGCAAATTCTCCGAAACGTCCTGCCTCTTGGCGGATTTCACCGATATGAATCATCCCATTGAGAAATGTCCCTGTGGTCAATATCACACGTTTTGCCCGATATTCATTCAATAAGTGCGTTTGCACGCCCACAATCGTATTGTCCTCGATAATCAAAGACGTTGCGGTTTCTTGAATCAAACTCAAATTGGGCGTTGTTAAAATTGTATTACGGGCGATAACACGATAATGGTCCATATCAATCTGCGCACGGCTTCCTCGTACCGCTGGGCCCTTAGTGATATTGAGAATCCGAAACTGTATTCCTGCTTCATCCGTAAGCAATCCCATCTCACCGCCAAGTGCATCTAGCTCACGAACCAAATGTCCTTTTGCCAAACCGCCTACTGCCGGATTGCAGCTTGTTGCCCCGACTTGTTCGGCCAACATCGAGACCATCAGGGTATTATGTCCCATACGAGCAGAGGCCAGCGCGGCTTCGATACCTGCGTGTCCACCCCCGACAACGATTACGTCATAGTTCATTATTACTTCTTTTGCGTAAATTATTAACGCAATTATAACCGTTATAATTGAAAGCACTAAAATCTAAAGCATAAACATAATAAAATTAAGCAAAATCTTTGATGCGAGAGATGCAATGGACAAACCTAAAACTTTAGAAGAACTCTTAAAAGATTACGACCCTACTCCTTTGGAATTCGATCCTGCGATAGATGGAGATAAAGAGCACTTGATTCGTGATGATCTTTTAAAAGAAAAAGAGCGGATGAAAGATGTTATTACAAAGCTTAAAGAAAAAAATAGAGGGGATCGAAAAGTGAGACGATAGTCTCCCTCTTCATTAAAAATTAAAAATGGTAGTTGATACCTACTGATCCTGTCCATGAAGGGACCAGCTGGTATCCATTCACATCCAAATAAACAGGAAGCTGGACAAAAACATAGCCTTTTAGATTTTCGCTTAAACCAACTGTTGCACCAGGGCTGACATATACGCTTTTCCCGCCGCTATTATCACCATCTGCATTCTTACCGCTGTCTTTGGACTCATATTTGGTATTGAGATTTAACTGAGGGACAAAATCTTTCATTCCTATCCAGCGAAGTCCTGCATCCGCGGTTAACAAATCACCAGATTTATACCCTTCACGTTCATCCAAAGCTCCTTTATATCCTGCTTGGACAAAATAATCCCATGCATGATTCAAACTGGTATAACGATAAATCCCTGCAATCAGATCTGTCGTTCCGCTTCCAGGCTGCAAGCCTCGATCGAGTGCTTCTCCTGCACCGGGACCTGAATCAAAGGTTTGTGTATAACTGCCTGTAGGGAGCTTAATACCCAGTCTGATACCCCATGCTCCTTCAAAGTCTTTTATTTGATAACGTCCAACGAGACGAGCATCACCTAAACTTTTAGTATGTGAATGCGTAGCTTCAGTCTCACCTCCCGCTATTGTTGCGTGCTCTCTATCAATATACGGGAGTGCAAGCGTCACACCAAAGGGCGTTACACTTTTATAATCAACACTTAACGTTGTGTAATACTGAGTCGTGAACTGCTCGACTTCCGCTAACCCTGATACATCGCCTGCACCATTCGTACCATGACGTAACGTCCCCTGCTTGATATAATCTTCCCGCAAATCAACCATCCATCCTGATTCTGAGACAAATCCTTGATTTTCCCATCCCGGACTTGTTGTACATCCACATGCTGAACATCCGTACAATACATTCATACTTCCAACTAACATAACAACCGCTAGCAATAATTTTTGAGTGTTGTACTGCACTAAAACCCTTTGATTAATAAAATTTGATAAAAATGTAACGAAAAAGTGTTACATTAGTGTTAAGAGACTGAAAAAAAAGTAAATATAGTCTTTCAAAAATCAATCAAAGAAATCACCTAATAGAATTTAGCTACAATCACTTAAAAAATGGAACACATTATGCTACAAACCGCATTTGACGCTTACAATTCTCAAGACTATTTAAAAGCCTTCGAACTTTTCACCGTTTTAGCTGAACAAGAGAACGCGATTGCCCTCTCCTCTCTTGGTTTTATGTACCAGTCAGGGCTCGGAGTGGAAAAAAATCTTCCTACTGCTTATGAGTTTTATGTTAAAGCAGAACAGTTCGATGAGCCCGCTGCACTTTTCAATCTTGCCCTTATGCATGCTGATGGAATTGTCGTACAGCACGATCAATATAAAGCACATGAATTTCTTATTCGTGCAGCTGTTTTAAACTTTCCTCAAGCACAATACGAAGCGGCACTGAGCCTAGAACGAGGCTTGGGATGCGTTCAAAACTTTAGCGAGGCAGCATTTTGGTATGAAGAAGCTGCAAAACGTGGACATCCAGGAGCATTTAATAATCTAGGTGTTCTCTTTAAAGAAGGACATGGCGTAATTCAAGATTATCCCAAAGCATTTATCTGTTTTACCAAAGGGGCCCAACAAAATCTTGCTGAGAGCCAATACAATCTAGGTCTTATGTATGACCAAGGGTTTGGATGCGAAGAAGACCATGATACAGCTCTTGAGTGGTGTCGAAAAGCAGCGTATAACGGACATGAAAAAGCCAAATCGATCATACAAGGACTTCAAGAAGAGGGGAAAATCATTTGGTAACTCGTACGAATACTTCTTTTAGCCCTGAACATATTCGATTTTTGAATTACATCAAAGCCGTAGGAACGGGACCTAAAGGAAATCGCCCCCTCACACGAGAAGAAGCTAAAGATGCATTTTCCCTTATCATCGAACGACGTATTCCCGATACCCTTAGCAGTGCTTTTTTACTCGGATGGAGAGTACAAAGTGAAAGCGAAGAAGAGTTAAGCGGATGCGTAGACTATCTAGCAGAGAAACTGATATCACATATAAGCAATGGCATTGAAATAGGTTATCCCATGGACGGAAAAACAAAATTTCCTTTTATCATGCTCAAGGCAGCAGAATTATTACATGATCTTGAGGTTCATGCCACTTACGACATTCCCTTGGGACCAAAATACGGCATAACTCTCGATTTGTTCAAACACACAGCTTCCAATCTCACACTTCACCATCGCCGCAATCTCATTGCCAATCTCAGTAATTTAACTGCACTTCGTAATGACATAGGCATCCGTACAGCATTTAATACACTTGAAAAGCTGAACTTCTTAGCTCCAGTTGCCCTCATCGGGATGCACCACGCTCCTTATTTTGATCTCTATGCGTCACTTTATGCGCCACACTATAAGCGTCTCTTGATTGTCCAAGGACATGAGGGAACACCCGAAATTCTCAAAAATACCAAATATAAACTCGTCGAAAACGGTAAAAGCACAACCCATCATATCAATCCTGAAGATTTTGGGATTAAACCTATCGTATCCAAAGAAGAGATGCATTTAGAAGCCATGATCGAGCTTCTCGAAAATCCTGATGAAAATCTCGCTAAAATAATACGCTTGAATGCAGCCTTTTTAGGATTTGCAGCGGGGAAATTTGAAACGATTGAAGAGGGCTATGTGTGTTTACAGGATTGATTCGTGAGATGGCAAGTGTCAAAAGTTTTGGAGGAAATCGTTTGTCGCTTCGTGCACATCATAAAGCAAAACTAGGTGACTCGATTGCTATTAACGGCACGTGCTTATCGGTCGTCAGTATAGAAAGTGATGGATTCACTGTCGAACTCTCCCCAGAAACTCTCGAACACATTGCTACTGAAAAGCTCAAAGGACAAGTTCACATCGAACCTGCCATGATGATGGGTGATCGTTTTGAGGGGCACATTGTCCAAGGCCACATAGACACCATCGGAACCGTACGCTCTATTACGGATAATGGCAATAGCTTTGACGTCATCATAGACGTTGATCCCAAATTTATAGCGCTCATCCCTCCCAAAGGGTCAATTTCCATCGATGGTGTCAGTCTCACTGTCAATGAGGTATTAAAAGACTCGTTTCGTCTCACTATTATCCCCATCACGATGCGTGAAACCCTTTTTGGAACGTATAAAAAAGGGACACGCGTCAATATCGAAACCGATGTTTTCGCCCGCTACATGTACCACATTTTAAATACCTCAAAAAATAAAAAGGATATGAGCTGGAATGATGTCGATCATATCAGTGCGTTGTATTAAATGAGTAAGATCCAATGGCTAATGATGGGATCATTTATCGCAGGCTTAGGATTATCCGTGTGGAAAGTGTATGCTTTCATTCCTAATAAACTGCTCAATGATGATGACACTACACCCAAATCCGTCGAAACACTCGAAAAAATCATGATTGACTGTAACAGTGACGAAATCACCGAAGAAAAATTATTCGAAAAAATGCTTACTCATCCGGACTTTAATAACCAGCATTTTTGGCGCTTCAATCCCAACCGTCTTCGCCACCTCATCGATAATTATCGTCTTAAAAATCCAAATTTTCGTCGCTAAGGCTCTTCACCATCGGATTACATTTACTCTTATGCTCCATATCCACTTTTTCAAATGTATCTAAATCTCTGCAAGAAGCTATAGTGGCACTTCGATACCCCTCACCACTATTCAAATAAATGTTAAACCTATTTTCATAGAGAGCCAACCGTGTTGCCAAAGAAATGGAATACGTAGTGACAATACCATTTTCTCCCATCAGTCGTCCCACATCAGCGAAATATTCTTTTGTCCACAAAAGAGGGTTTGAGGCGGGACTAAAAGCGTCTTGATAACACACATCCCAGTCCCCTTCCAGCTCTCGCATCGCTTTGCGTGCATCGGTAATCTCAACAGTGATCGATGTACGTTCATCTTCGTAACCACCAATCGTCGCTATGGCTGTAATGATATTACGATACGGCTCAAATATTTCAGGATAAGGAAAATTCACCAACGATGTAACCAATTCACCATCCAGTTCGGGAGAGTAGATTTGAAGCGTTGTTTCAGGGAAAAAAGTATCTCTAAAATAGAGACTCAAAAGGGTATTAAACCCCAAGCCAAAACAAATATCGATGATTTTAAGATGATTTTTATCACTATGGAGGGTGAAAGCTGGTTCAATGTGTTTTTTCAATGATTCATTTAGTGCACCGTCTTTGGTCGAATGATAATGCTCACCGTACTGCGTACTAAATGCCGTAAAACTGCCGTCTTCACTTTCTACCCAGTTCATTAGAGTCCATTACCCCACATGTGCATTTTTTTTGCCACAATAACCTCATAACCATCTATCAAATCCATAATAGTATTTGTAGCGCGAAACTCTGCCTTATCCAACAACTCTTCCACTTCATGGATACTCATCGATCCATTTTTTTGGATAATAATGATTTCGGTCGCATTAAGCAATGTACGATAAACAAGCTGTAAAAATTTGAGAGGAAGTTCATGAAAATGAAGAACATCTTGCACAATCACGGCTGCATAATCACGAGGGATTCCAAAAGCAGGTGATTTGTAATCTTTTATTGCGTGTATTTTATGAATGGAAGGGTTGGAATACTCTGCATGTTCTCCCGGAAAAAGTGAAACATCTATAGTACCATTATAGGGAGATAAAAAAGAGCCTAATTCCTCCATCATACTGTCCATATGACTGGTTGCAACCATAATTTTTGTATTGGGCGTAGGATGGAGAAGCTGGGTAATCATAGTGCCAAATCGTGTAACTCTCTAAACAAATAAGCTTCTACCACATCGTCAATCGTGCGTTGTGTATGAGCTACAAGTACCATTACTTGCTGCTCCAAAAACTCCATCACCGGTTCATAATTATTCTTTACAATAACAGCATCAATCCACCCTTCGATCTCCGTACGCTCTTTATAAAAATTAATCTCTATGACACGACCTTCTTCGACTTCCACTGTTGCCCAAAAAGCGGCTTCTAAAATCGATGAAAGTTCAGATTCTTGCGTATCATCGCCATCCATTGGCAGTAAAAGCAACATTAATCAACCTTGGACAGATCAAGCTTTAGCGCATCGTTATCCATAATATCGATGTCTTTACGAAGTACATTTTCGGCAATCGCTTTTGCATCACTCAATGAATGCATTGTGTACGTTCCGCATTGATAGATATTAAGTTCAGGGATCTCGCTTTGGCTCTCAACCGCCAAAACATCTTTCATCGACTCTTCCCAAGCATCCGCAACTTCTTCTTCCGTAGGTGAGCCGATGACGCTCATATAAAAACCGGTACGGCATCCCATTGGAGAGAGATCAATAACCTCTGTCTGTGTAGAGTTGAGATGATCACGCATAAACCCGGCAAACAAATGCTCGAGAGTATGAATCCCCTCTTGCGATAAAATTTCTTCATTCGGGCGGCAAAAACGAAGATCAAACACCGTAATGTCATCTCCATGTGGAGTTTTCATCCCTTTAGCACGACGTACTGCAGGTGCTGGCATAATGGTGTGATCTACGGTGAAGCTATCTAGAAGTGGCATGGGAATCCTTAAAAATATTATTTTAGTTGAAGCAATGGTACCACATTTCATCCTTGCGTCGCTATAATTTGACGACTAAAGTGAGGAACTAAAATTATGAAAAGTCTCTTTGAAGATACTATCGCTGCACAATATGAACATGACCCATTAGCATTACGGGTTTATACATCTCAACTTCTCGGGAAAAATAAAGATCTTGTCCTCCATGGCGGAGGCAATACCTCAGTCAAAATCGATGAATTACTCTACGTAAAAGGGAGCGGCTGGAACCTCGATACCATTGAAAAAGGTGGATTTTCTCCTGTTAATTTGAACGTTCTCATTGAAATGGCGTCGAGGAAATCCCTTAGCGATACCCAAATGGTCTATGAGCAACGTGAAGCGATGAGCGATCAAAGCTTTCCAAATCCTTCCATTGAAGCTATTTTGCACGCCATAATCCCTTTTAAATTTGTCGATCATACTCATGCCGATGCTGTTGTAACCCTCACAAATACCCCTAACGGCAAAGAGCTTATGGAAGAGCTATATGGCCAAAATATGCTTCTCATTGATTATGTTATGCCCGGATTTGAACTTGCAAAACATGTCTATAACATCACCAAAAATGCTGATTGGACAAAACTGGAGGGGATCATTCTTCTCAACCACGGTGTCTTTACTTTTGATGATGATGCAAAAACTGCGTATGAAAACATGATAAATATCGTCACTATTGCAGAGAATTACTTAGAAAAAAACGTAACACTCCCTAGCGAAAAATGTCAGAGTGAAAGTAACGCAGATGACGTTCAAAAACTCTGTGATGCGGTCGAAGCAGTACGCGGTTGTTCCATTTTTCCCGTTCTTATAGACTCTCCTAGAGCCCAACAACTCTCACTTTTCCCCAATCTCAAAAGAGTTATGAAACAAGGTGAGCTTACTCCTGAGCACGTCATTCGTATCAAACCGTTTCCAGCTATCATTGATGCAGATATACAAATGGGAATCAAAGAGTTTCAAGACGATTATCAGCGCTATTTTGACAAATACAGCCACAAAACACATCTTTGTCTCGATCTGGCTCCTCGTTACGCAATTATCAAAGGCTTAGGTGCAGTCGCACTGGGAAAAGATGAAAAAGAGTCTCGTATTATCGCAGATATTGTTGAGCATACCATCACTGCCATCTTGTCCGGTGAACAACTTGGAGCATGGACATCACTTAATCTTGCCCAAATGTTTGAGATGGAATATTGGGAACTTGAACAGGCTAAATTAAAAAAATAAGGACATAAGTATGAAAATAACCAAAAGAGTTACATTTATCGCCAAAGAAGAACATATCCAGACCGTCAAAAAACTTCTCGAAGATATGGTAGCACCCTCACTCAAAGAACCTGGATGTCTTTTTTACTACATCTTCCAATCTCAAAGCAATCCTAAAAAGTTCTTTGCCGTCGAGTCATGGGCAAATAATGATGCCCTTGAAGGGCATAAACATACCGAACATTATGCGTATTACAAATCACATTATGAACCGTTTGTGGATGACAAATATACAGAGGATTTAGAAATTTTAGACGCAGAGGCGTATGGGTTTTAAATACCCGGAGCCTTCCACATAGGCTCTAATATCCCCTCACGAACCAGTTCCATTTGTTTGGCATACACCTGTGTCCATTTTTCTTTTAATTCTTGATACTGTCTATAATTTTTACCATTAGGCTCATATGTTTTCTCGATTTTGACAATCTCTTTGCCTGCTTCCTCAAAACTTTTATAAACTCCTGCCCCAATACCTGCAGCCATGGCTACACCTAACGCCGTAGCCTCTTTTACTACCGGTACATTGACTTCCACTCCTGTCACATCTGCCAATATTTGTGACCAAAGTGTTCCATTGGAAGCACCACTCGCAAAAATCAATGAGCTGGGTGATACACCGCTAAATGCTTTGATATTTTCGAGATTGATGGCGCTTACGATACATGCATTTTCTTCCAATGCACGGAACATGGAACCTATATTGTATTTGCTGCTGTCTAATCCAAGCCCGATAAACGATGGTGATGCGTGTATCCATTCTCCATAATTCATACGGTCACTAAAAATAGGCATTATTCCATACGAGCCCACTGGTGTCTGTGATGCCAATGCTTCAAGCTCACCATAACTTCTCCCGCCCCCCAGAGCATCACGAAACCATCGCATCACCAGCCCTGTAAAAAAGGTTATCCCCTCTGCCTGGCTCATTCTTCCTACAACATGAGGATTCACACGTAGCAGCATCTCATCGGATAATAGAGTGTCCGAGGGAATATTAACCACCTGCTGCCAAAAACTCCCTCCCAACACTACCGCATCGCCTAATTTATTGGCATTCAAACCAGCCGTCCCGATTTGAACATCTCCTCCACCCATTACAACAAGTGTATGAATATCTAAACCTGTTTCAGCAGAAGCCCTCTGTGTCACAGCTCCAAGAACTTCTCCGCTCTCACGGATAGGAACAAATATGTCTTTCAATCCGCATTGGCTAAATTGAGTTTTGTCCCATGTACGCTTCTCTAAATTAAATGCGCCTGCTGTCCCCGCATTGGATGGTTCACATGAAAGCTCCCCGCAAAGTTTAAAAAGTATCCAGTCACTAATCATTGTAAAGTACGCTGCGTTTTCATACACAGACGGTCGATGATTTTTAAGCCATAAAAGCCGAGGGGCTGCCGAAAGAGCAAACGTTTGTCCGCTTGATTTATAAAAATCATGTTCCATATTTGGATATTCATGCTTTAACAGTGCTACTTCAACCCCTGCCCTGCTGTCAACATTCGCAACTGCCCACAGCTCCTTTTTATTCTTATCATAAACAACAATCCCTTCCCTCATACTCGAAGCAGATACCGATATAATCTCTTTTGTAGAAATCCCTGCTTTTACAACAGCTTTTTGGATACACTGCTTAACAAGCTCCCATCCTTGAGTGAAATCAAAGCCCATAGAGCCTAAAACCCCTTCTTCTGATATATGGCTCCACTCATATTGTGCAATAGCTATCTGATTTCCCATCGTATCAAAAATAATAGCTCTAATACTTCCCGTTCCTGCATCAATAACTAAAAAATATTGCCTCATTACACTTCTTTCATATTATCATTTATCTGCATCGGTTTAGTATTATCCGAATTTATTGACTTTATCTCTATATTACAAATAGTATCTTTTAGTGCTTCTGCCAGCTCAAGCAGTTCTTCTACAGTGTCACGCACGGCTATTCCGCGTGCAGAACAGCCGTGGACACCTCTATTGCTATACGTCATACGATACATGGTAATTGATTCTTTTTTTTAATAATTATATGGAAGTTATTGTAGCGAGATTGTTAGCCAATGGCTAGGAAAAAAGTCATTTAACAGTACCGAAATGGTACTGCTAGATAAAATATTTTATTGTAACGCAGCAACCGCTTTGTTAAATGCATCCAAATGACTGTACGAACCGGAACGTAAATTTTCAAACACTTGAACTACATCACTTGGCATCCCAACTTCTGCAGCAAGAATATCTGTGATATCTTTTAATTCAATTGCAACACCTACCTTCTGAGCTTCCAACAAGGATACTGAGCCTTGAACAATCAGTGTATTATACAAGTTTTGTAGCTCTGGCAAAACAAATTTACCCACTATGGCTTCATTTACATTCGAAATATCAACACCATATTTATTACACAAACTTTCTACTGCATCCATATGTTGCTGTTCAGAAAGCTGAATATTTGCAAATGTCGTTGCTGTTGGGTATTTTTTACCCAATGTTATATACACATCCCGTGCTACTTTTTCTTCTTGATACATAAATAAAAGTGACGCTTTTTGAGCTTCAGTTATACTTACAGTTGTAACTGTATTCACTTTTCCAAATGCGGAAACACCTAATGCCATTACTGCTGCCATTCCAATAAATGTACGTCTGTTCATCTTTAACACTCCTACTCATCTTTTCAAAGTTAGTGCATGAATGATAAAACCAATTCAAAATTCATTTCACATTGATAGAATACCTATAATGCATTAGCGAAGTGTTAGCGACAGTAACTAAAAATTTTTGAGAAAAGAATATTTGGAAGAAAAGAGGGACAATCCCTCCGAAGAGAGAATTGTAAAAGATTATACGCGTGCTTCTTCACGACGTTGTAGCTGTTCCCATTTTGCATCGACACGTGTTTGCCACTCATCGATAAGGTATTCATATTGCTTAGTGAAAAGGTGTTTAAAACGCCCTTGCGCACCAAGATAATCACGAACAGGAATAATATTTTTTGGACGATAGGTAATATTCAACTCTGTACCATCGATGATTTCATACAATGGGAATACCAGAGAATCTGTTGCCAAATCAGTGATAGCGATAGTATCTTCTGGTGCAAATTTCCACTCAGTTGTACATGGAGAAATTGCATTAATGAATACTGGGCCTTCAGCTGCGAATCCTTTTTGGATTTTAGCGACCATATCTTTCCATTTACTTGGAGAAACCTGTGCTACATACGGAGCACCATGTGCTGCCATAATAGCAAGCATGTCTTTTTTATTTTTCTTTTCGCCATAACTTGTTCTACCTGCTGGTGCAGTAGTTGTAGACGAACCAATTGGTGTTGAAGATGAACGTTGTCCACCCGTATTTGCATAGACTTCATTGTCCAAACAAACATACATCATGTCATGTCCGCGTTCGAAACAACCCGAAATCCATTGGAATCCGATATCGTATGTCGCACCGTCTCCACCAAAAGCGACAAACTTAGGTTTGCGGTCTGGCTGCTTTAGACGACCTTTATTTTTAAGTGCTTTGTACATTGCTTCGGCACCTGCAACGGCAGTCGAACCATTTTCAAAACCGATGTGAATCCATGAAGCATCCCATGAAGTATAAGGATACACAGCAGTACATACTTCCAAACATCCCGTAGAGGCTGCAAGGATTAAATCATCATTCGTCGCATTTAAGACTTCACGAACAATAATTGAGTGAGCACAACCTGGGCAAAGTAAATTTGCACCTTCGAAGCGATCAGCAGAGGTTGAAAACTCTTTTAAATTTTTGATTTTTTTGATTTCTGACACGTTCACTCCTTAAAAAAATGAGAGTTTAGGTCCGCGAAGACCAATATATTGCTGTAAGGCAGTTGTTGGTTTACCCGCATCCATATTTGCTTTAAGATCCGCAAAGATACTTACCAAATGAGCTTTAGTTAAGTCACGGCCACCCAAACCATAAATATAGTTCGTCAATACAGCATTTGTATCGCTGTTAAACAACGTACCCGCAATTTCATTGAAAAGCATTCCAACAGTGCCATGAGGACTTGAACGGTCCAATGCAGCAATTGCTTTAACATTTTTCAAAACTTCTGCAAGTTGCTCTAAAGGCCATGGACGGAGTACACGGATTCCGACTACGCCCGCTTTAATCCCTTGCGCACGTAATTCACCCACTACTTCAACAGCTGTCTCTACAGAGGTTCCCATACAGACAACGACTAATTCCGCATCTTCTACACTGTACGCTTCAACGAGATTGTACTTACGTCCGGTATACGCTTCAAATGCATCAAATGCATCTTGAATCTTTGGAAGTGCTGCTGTCATTAGGGCATGATGTTGGCGTGCTTTATGCTCAAAGTGCCAATCTTCTTCGGTTTGAACTCCATGTGTTACCGGATGATCAAGATCAAGCATGTCATTCATTGGTTTAAACTCACCAACGAAATCAAAGCCTTGCTGATCCGTCATCGTTTTAACACCTTGAGCTGTATGAGAAGTCATAAACCCGTCTTGGTGAATCATAGCAGGAAGACGAACATCGTGATCCTCAGCTACTTTAAACGCAATAAAATTCAAATCATACGCATCTTGAGGACAATAGGCATCGAACTGAATCCAACCGCTGTCACGTCCCAGATACATATCCGAGTGATCACCGTTAACATTCAATGGAGCACCAATAGCACGGTTAACCACATTTAAAATGATTGGCAAACGCATACCTGAAGCGGAATACAATGTCTCAACCATCAATGCAAAACCTTGTGAACTTGTTGCAGTAGCAACGCGTCCGCCAGCAGCAGATGCTCCGATACAGCCTGACATTGCCGCATGCTCAGATTCAACCATAACAAATTCGCCGTCTACATAGCCATTTGCTGTAAAGTTACCATAATTTTCAACGATAGGAGTTGATGGAGTAATCGGGTATGCCGCTACTACATCCACTTGCACTTGACGAAGCGCTTGGCTCGCCGCCATATTCCCATCCCAGACTTCGATGTCTCGTAGTTCCATAGTATCAGCCATTAGTCTTCCTCTACTTCTGTTTCTTTTTCTTTTTTCTCTTTTTTAGGCCATTGCTCTAATGCTATATCTTCATCTTGCTGCTCTGGGAACATTAGAAGTGATTTTGGATTTGTAGGACATACTTCCACACAAATTCCGCACCCTTTACAGTGATCAAAGTCAATTCCTACCATTTTTTTATCACGTGCAATAATTGACATATCCGGACAATAAACCCAGCAAAACTGACAATCAATACAATAGTCTTTGTTAAATAATGGCTTTTCAATACGCCAATCCGCTACGCTCGCGGTAAACGAACTTGATTGTGAATATGCTCTGTCTTCAGGCAATGTTGTTGCGATATTTTGGATTGCTCCATCAAACGTACGAAGCATCGCACCGATTTCAAACCCGTCCCATCCTGCTTTTTCCATCCAAGGCTCCTTATTTCACTTCATCATAAGCGCGTTGAATCGCGATCATGTTGGCGTCAATGATTTTTTGAGGTAATTTTTTCAATACACGAATCATGTTTTCTTTGAAAAAGTCCATCTCGTACATACCCGAAACCTTCATCAATGCACCAAGCATTGGTGTATTAGGGATCGCTTTTCCGATTGTCTCTTGCGAAATTTTAATACAATCAACGGTGAATACTTTTTTACCTTCTAGCTTAGGCTGAGAGGCAATTAGTTCTTCTGTACTTAAGTGTGTAGTAATAATATAAACCGTACTGGGCTTTTCAAATGCCGTAAAATCAGCAATATACACTAATGCAGGGTCAATCACTAAAACATAATCCGGAGCCATAAATTTTTCATGATTCATAATGACTTTATCATCAACACGATTGTATGCCGTCATTGCAGCGCCACGTTTAGCTGAACCATAAAACGCAAACGCTTGAACGTGCTTTCCTGTAGTAGACACAACGTCTGCTAAACCTTTTGCACCCGTTACAGCACCTTGACCGGCACGACTATGCCATCGAATTTCGAGCATGGCTTCTCCCTATGACTAAAGTTTATCAATGCGTGTATTTTAGGTAACTTGCTCTTAAATGTAGCTTTTCACTTTCAACAGATTTAAAAGCATAGACTATATGTTACTTTAGAGCTCTTTTGCGATTAACTGTACTGCTTCAAGGACATCATTCTTTATAATAAAATCAAATGTAGATAATTGTTTAAAATTATCATATCCGCTTAACACACCAACTGCACCTATTCCAGCACGCTTTGAGCTTTCCAAATCAAGCCGCGTGTCACCAATCATCCACACATTATTTGTACCTGAGCCCATCTGCTCGAGTGCCGTTAAAATCGGCTCTGGATGGGGTTTTGGATTGACGACATTCTCAAATCCTATTAATACTTCAAAATAGTCCATAACACCAAAATGCTCCATCAGCTCCCTCGAGTAATGACCCGTTTTTGTTGTCACAATACCTAAGCGTGCAAACTTTGAAGCTTCTTGTATCGCTTCTATTGCGTTAGGGAGCATAAACGTTTTTTGACGTGAAATGTCTCGGTAATGAAGTTTATAGGTCGCAACATGGGCCTCAATGTTCTGTTCACTTATACCAACACCGGTAAACATTGCCTGTAATGTATGGCCAATTTGTGACGTTATCATCTTGTCCGTTACATTATTAATCTCTGCATGCACCTTCAAAGAGTGGTAAAAACTTTCTAAAATGGCTTCCGTTGAATCGATTAATGTCCCATCTAAATCAAATAAAATAATTTTCTTCATTTCTTTTCCCAATCTATGTAATCTTCCCAAATGCCATTTATCGTAGGTTCAACCCCTTTAATCTGTTGATTATACACATTAATTGAATTGGGAATAACTAAAAATAAGTACGGATTATCGGCAATAATTGAGGCAAAAATATCGCGTTGCAAGGCTGCCGTTTTTTCAGGAAGTGTTGAACTTTCCATTTTTTCAATTAAACGGTCTGTGTGCTTGGAATGGTATCCAATCATATTAAATCCACCCGGGACATCCCCGTCACTGTGCCAAACCATATAAGGGTCAGGAGTAAGAGACAATCCCCATCCCAGTAATACGGCATCGAATTTTTTAGGCATCACAACTGTATTTAAAAAAGCTTGCCACTCCATAACTTTGAGGGTTACATTGACTCCCACTTGCAAGAACTGACGTTGTAATATTTCTGCAGCGTAGGGACGAATGGCATTAGAGTTGGATGTTGCTATCTCAAAATTCAATGGATGGGCAGCATCGTATCCAGCCGACTTCAAAAGAGATTTTGCTCTCATAAGGTCTTGCTTTGGTGCTTTTATCGATTGATTATACCCTCGGCTCCCCGGTAAAAAAGGACCTGTACACACCCTCCCATGATTAAGAAATAAAATATCCACGAGCTCTTGACGGTCAATTGCCAAGGATAACGCTTCGCGAACTCTTGGATCTTTAAATTTCTTAAGACGCAGATTAAATCCTAAGTAGGTATAACTGTGTGAAGGGAGCTCCAACTGTTTGAACTTTTTATGAAAATCTTTGTCCAATTGACGCTCCACTTGCATTGGTTCTAGATCACCTACATCGATCTCACCATTTTTAAGCATCAAAAATCGTGTCATAGAGTCCGCAATAACATGAAACATAATCGTATCAATTTTAGGACGATGTTCGAAATAGTTGGGATTCGCCTCCAGCTCTATTTGCTTAGAAAATTCGAGCTTTTTAAGAATATAGGGACCGGTTCCGATTGGATGCGTGTTGAAGCTACTTCCCATAATATCTTTTTCTTTTTCAAGAATGTGACGGGGGACAATTCCCATCATCCATATTTCCAAGGCTTTAAAATACGGTTTTGTATAGGTTACCCGTACTGTATACGCATCCAGAGCACGAACTTCTTTGACTACTCTAAAATCGGTTGCATAAGGACTCATCACTTTCGGGGATGTAATAAGCTCATACGTAAAAACAACATCGTCAGCCGTAAATGCTTTCCCGTCATGCCATGTCACGCCGTGACGAAGCTTGAACACTATTTCTGTGGGTGAAATACGTTGATACGACTGGGCTAAATCTCCAATAACATTTTGACCGCTTTCGTCATATTTTACTAAGGCATTGAAAATAAAACCGGCAATCTCCCCGCTAGCTGAATCGGTGGCAATAAGAGGATTAAGACGTGCAGGATTGGAAGAGGTGCTTAAGTGAAGGGTTGATCCAATCAATGAAAAATTGAATACGAATAAAAAAAATAAATATTTCAATCTCACCCCATTTTTGGATTTACTACACATCAATAACCTTAATGTTCTTTTCCGTACCGTATCACATAAAAAATGATCTCCGATATTTTAGTGGACTCCATGCAAAATATCCAGTTCTGGTCGATACACAGCAGTGCTGACATTACCCATATCCAACAATGTATGAAATATAAAATCATGGGTATACGGCTGTGAAGCATTCTGTTTTAGTTTTTCTTTATTCACCTGAAATTTTGTTCCAAACCACATCACGGCAGGGACATGTTTTTGCGCTTCAGGGGCAATCGCGTAGGGGAAACCATGTAAATAGAGCCCTTTCTCTCCCAAAGATTCTCCATGATCACTCACATAAAACATCGCTGTCGCAAATTTAGGATCATTCTTTTGAAGAACATCGATCACCTTGGTTAAAAAATAATCGGTATAAAGGAGCACGTTGTCATACGCATTAGTAATCTCTGCTTGAGTACATTGCTCCAGCTGATTACTTTTACATACAGGGGTAAATTTCTCAAATTCTTTTGGATAACGTTTGTAATAGGCTGGACCATGATTCCCCATTTGATGAAGGACAATGACAATATTCCCTTTTGGATGTGCATTTATGTATTCTTGCAACCCTACAAGCATCCCCTCATCACGGCACTCTCCATCCTCGCACATTGTATTTTTATCCGCAGTTTTGTAGTCTTCATACGTAACACGCGCAGCAACCCCTTTAGAGTCTGAGTTATTATCCCGCCATAAAATATTGGCACCGGAACGTTTTAAAACATCTAAAATATTTTCGGTATGCTGTGCCTTTTCTCCCTCATAATCTGTCCTACCATAAGAAGAAAACATACAGGGAACAGATATAGCGGTTTCCGTTCCGCAAGAAGTAAACTGGGAAAAATTAACAATATCTTCTTTTTTAAGCAATGGATTGGTTTCACGAGAATACCCATTAAGAGAAAAATGGTCCCATCGTGCCGCTTCACCGACTACCAAAATCACCAACTTACGGTTTTCGCTCGTCGAATTCGCTTTTGCATCCGCTGCAATTACCTGCAATCCCGTATACGGATGTGACAATGATGTTTGAATATACGAGCCGACCGAATAGAGATAAAACCCCGGATTTGCATAATAGCGCAACGGCTTATGTTCTCTAAAAAATGACGTGTAGTTTTTGCTAAATGAAAATAACAAAAGTGTAACAATCCCCAAAGAAACCCCTATTACTTTCCCTTGTTCCAGCAACGTCGATTTAAAATTCATAGGTGCAATTTTGACTCGATAGACGATGATCGAAGGAATCACTCCAATGAATAATACATATAAAACGAGAGTAAAGCTAAATAAATCAGAGGATTCACTTAAATCTGTCTCCAATATATTTTGTATCATATGAGGGTCAATCACCGTATTATAGGTATCCATAAAATAGGCTACAAACGAGGAGAGTATTAAGATTAAAATCATAATCGATTTAAGGGTATAACGAAAACTAACCAGTGATAAAACTATCGTCGTAACACTTATCAAAACGAGAGCTAATGAGACAATAAAAGGGGCACTGCTCCACGAGAGAGGATACACATCGACCACATGTTTAAAAAATGCAACATTGCCTACAAGTGTTAAATATATGGCAACTGTGATAATAATTGTACGTGCTTTTGCACCGGAAGATTTAATAAGCAAAAGAATGACCTTATCTAAAATAAAAAGTATCGAATAATAATCTCTTTTCGATTAACACTGTGTAAATTATTGCTATTATCCGATCATCATCTATAATACCCTATTCCATTTATGAGGGCTTTATGCATATATTAAAAGAATTGCTCAAAATTTATCTTCTTTTTATTGTACTTTTCATTTTAGGTAGAATAGGATTGTACGCTCTCTATATAGATCGTTTAAATGACATCAGTTTTATTGAATCACTTTTGGCTTTTTTGTATGGTCTCAAACTTGATACTATGACGACTTCTATAATACTGATTGTCCCAGCTCTAATTCTCTCACTCACACCACAATATTTTGCCAAAATTGCAGCTCGTTTGCTCAATGGTTATCTATTAACTTTTCTTCTTATAGCTTTGTATGTTGAAAACGCCACATTCCCTTTTGTAGCACAATACGATGTTCGTCCCAATTATCTCTTTATCGAATATCTAAAATATCCCAAAGAGGTATCGTCGATGATTCTCAAAGAGTATCCGATTCAACTATTAGTAGCTTTGGTCATGCTGATACTTGCGGCATGGACATTTTTACGTTTTTCACCGCTTAAACTTCAAGAAGCATTGCGCACTCCGCTTTGGAAGCGAATGCTTCTTTTAATACCCATTACCGCATTGCTTTTTATCGGAATCCGATCTTCCTTCGGTCATCGACCCGCCAACATTTCCGATGCCCTTTACAGCTGCAACCGTATGGCAAACGAAATTGCTAAAAATTCTCTTTATAGTATCGGATACGCGTATTATAGCTACAGCAAAGAATCAGATAAGCTGACCCAAAGTTATGGAAAAATAAATTTAGCCGAAGCCTACGGACGTGTTTCTAAGCGTCTTAATATACCGCTTGGGAGCGAGTTGCCGTTTAATCGCACCGAATCCACCCATTTTCATTCCTCTCAGCCAAAAAATTTGGTTATTTTTATCCAAGAATCACTCGGTAGCCAATTTGTTGGCTTCAGCGGTGGCGATGTAACCATCACCCCTAATCTCGAAAAACTCTCCCATGAAGGGTTAGCCTTTACCAATCTTTTCAGCAATGGCACCCGTTCTATCCGAGGGCTTTCGGCCATGACATCCGGATGGTTACCGCTTGCAGGTGAAGAAGTCGTAAAGCGCAACAAATCTCAAAGCGATTTTTTCACTGTCGCATCACTTCTTAAACCGATGGGATATAAATCATGTTTCATCTATGGGGGCGAGGGGCGCTTTGACAATATGCGCAGTTGGTATATGGGGAATGGTTTTGATGAAGTACTTGAGCAAAAAGACTATACTAATCCTACATTCGTCAGCACATGGGGAGTAAGCGATGAAGATTTGGTCATAAAAGCCAATGAAAAATTCAAAGCTTACACTACCAAAGGAGAGAAGTTTGTCAGCGTCATGTTCTCCTCATCCAATCATTCACCTTTTGAACTTCCGGATGGAAAAATAGAATTCATACAGGGAAAACCGCATCAGTGCGTTGAAAATGCCGTTAAATATTCCGATTTTGCTATCGGACGCTTTTTCGAACTCGCGAAAAAAGAGGCCTATTATAAAAATACTGTCTTTGTTGTCGTCGCTGATCACAATGTTCGCGTCTATGGAGACGATCTCGTGCCCGTCAATATGTTTCACATCCCGGCACTCATCTTGGCTGATGGACTAAAACCTCAAAAATTTGATCGCTTAACTACGCAGCCCGATGTTCTTGCCACAGCCCTTGATCTGACTGGCGCTGATCTCACTTATCCAGTATTGGGGCACTCCATTTACAGTGACAAAAAACAAGAAATGGTGCTCATGATGTTCAATGATACTTTCGCATTGCGCGTCCACGATAAGGTAGCCATTGTTCAACCGAATAAAGAGCCTCTCACCTTTACCTATGTGAATGAGCATCTTAAACCTGCACTTCATGACAGTGAACTTGAAAAAGACGCATTGGCTTTTGTTAAAGTGATGGATGATTTGTATAACAAGAAACTGTATCAAGTATCTAAAGGTAAAGTTTGTAAAAGTAATAGATGATAATAAAAAGAAAAAGAGAAGCTGAAAATCCCCACAAAGGGGAGATAGAACGTAGCGATTAACGTTTTGAGAATTGAGGTGAACGACGTGCTTTACGAAGACCTGGTTTCTTACGCTCAACGATACGTGAGTCACGAG
>JAYVLH010000043.1:0-4405 GCA_043759555.1 Sulfuricurvum sp.
ATGAATGATATGGTTACGCGTGATATGGATCAGCGTATTACCAGTATATTAAAACAAAAAGCGGATGATCTCGATGAATCCATCGTCTTATTTACAGTATCGCGTGACTTTACCGTTTCCGCTTCATCAGACTTGACACAAATTAATACCTATTCCACAGAAGCAAAGAGCATAGTTTATGCATTAGAAAATAAAAAATCCTATCTTTTTTTAGGGCAAAATCTCTATTTCTTTACCCCGATTCACGGAACTTTTTATAGCCAAGATATTTTAGGTTATTTGGTAATGTCCTATCCACTCAAAAATTTTACGCATCAATTGCGAGCCAATCAAAATCTGCATCGATGGCTTGCTCCGCCTGCATCCCTTTTGGATGTTTATAGAAATACGGATGTGGCTTTTAGTACAAGAGACTATATGCATGACACTTTTGCATTAAATGAAGTGCTTAAAGGGTGGGTATTGCACAGTGCGATAGCAAAAGAAGAAGTCCTTACATCGCTATATCGGGTACAAACGCTTTTTTTGAGTATTTTTGGTATTGCAATAGTGTTAATCGCATTTTTGGTTTGGGGTATTATTCTTCAAGTTGTTAAGCCACTTCGTTCACTCTCGGATACAGCTAGAAAGATTGCCGTGACGGGTGATTATACTCAAACGGTTTTGGAATCTGGAAGTGATGAAATTGGAACTATGGCGCATTCTTTTAACACGCTGATGTCAACAACGCGCATGAATATGGAAAGAATCGAATTATTGGGAAAAACACAAGCCTCATTACAGGCAAAATCTTCTTTTTTATCCGTAATGTCGCATGAGCTTCGTACCCCTTTAGGTTCTATACTGAGTTTGACACAATACCTTATGACACAGCCTCAAACACCTGACCCGATGGTCGAGACACTGGGAAAAATTGAAAATTCTGCTCACCATTTACTGGGAGTCATCAATAATGTTTTGGATTTAGCCAAAGCTGAATCGGGGAAAATGGAACCACATATTTCAGTGTGTGATCCGATTGGGATTATTGAGAGTGCGTTGGATTTAGTGACTCCATTGGCTGAAGATAAAGGGCTTGATATAACTACAGCGTTTGAACGGTTTGATGCCATATTGATGAGTGATGCGCGTCTTTTGGGACAAGTAGTCATTAATTTGCTCTCAAATGCTATTAAATATACAGAGAGCGGTTTTATTGATGTACGGCTTGCACATGAAGAGGGCACGTTTGTCTTGCAAGTTAGAGACAGTGGCCGTGGAATAGCACATGACGCATTAGAAAATTTGTTTGATGAGTTTTATCAAGTAACACCAAAAAATCATAGTGGATCAGAAGGGAGTGGTTTGGGTCTTGCAATCAGTCAACGGATTGCTGTTTTATTGCGCGGTGATTTGAGTATAACAAGTGAAGGGGAAGGCTGCGGGACTACTGCAACCTTTCATTTTAAAACCTTTTAGGTTTAATGAACAATTCTGTAGCCGACACCCCGAACGGTTTCTATCAGGCTATCGGCATTTAATTTTTTTCGTAAATTTTTGATATGGGCATCTACAATATTACTGGCACTAAGATGGTCAAAATCTCGATGTAAATGCTCTGAGATTTGGTAGCGTGTTAAGACCGTATTGGTATTAAGCACCAGTAATTCGAGCAATTCAAACTCTTTGGCAGAGAGTTTGACCGGGTTATTGTCAATCAATACACTACGAGTAGAAAAGTCGACAGTGAGATTATTAATCGTTATAAATGTTTGCTTTTGAGTACTTTCACGGCGCAGCAATGCACGAATACGTGCCAACAACTCAATATTTGAAAACGGTTTTTCAAGATAATCATCAGCTCCGCCATCAAGGGCTTCTATCTTGTCTTCCACCTCTTTTTTAGATGAAAAAAGAAGAATAGGAGTAGTAATTTTTTCACGACGCAAACGAGTTAGTAAATCTATTCCGCTTCCATCAGGCAGCATCCAGTCCAGTAAAATTAAATCATACTTTTTATGATTTAGACATTCACTTCCACTCAAAATTGTTGTTGCAACATCGACATGATAATGGGCATCTCGCAGTAGCTGTTGCAGTCCATACAGCAATTCTTCATTATCATCGATCACTAAAATATACAATAATTCTCCTTTTCTATCATCCACTAAATATTGATCATAGTTTACCATAGCCGCTCAACTCTTCGCCTGATATAGAGTGTCAATACCTGCAGCTAAATTCATCAAAAATTCATATTTGTCCTATATACTATAGTCAAAATTTATAATACTGCAGGAGTGCACATGAAAAAAACGTTACCAAAATATCTTATTACAGGGGCATTGTTACTAAGCGCATTTGTTGATACAGCGTATGCGGTTCCAAGCTTTGCGCGTCAGACGGGGTTTGACTGTGCTGTCTGTCATACCATTTTCCCTGAGTTGACACAAACAGGACGTGAATTTAAGATGCGCGGCTATACGATGACCAATGGAGAAAAGAAAAGCCTATTTTCCCCTTTAGCCGCCATGATTATGGTTGATGTTAGCAACAACACTAATAATGACAATGGCAACGAAGTTATCCCCAAAAACGGTGCTATTACTGTTCCTCAAATCAGTCTTTTTTATGCCGGGAAAATAACGGATAAATCAGGGGCATTTATTCAACTTACAGACAGTCCATCTCGTTATCTTCCAGAAAGCAAAGATTTGGGTAACGGCAATGTAGCTCTCGATAACATTGATATCCGTTATGCGGACTCGCTTACTCTTGCTGATAAAGAATTGATATACGGAGTTAGTGTCAATAATAATCCCTCTGTAGCAGATTTATGGAACAGTAGCCCCGCATGGTCATTTCCGTATGCACAAACTGGTATGTCACATACGCCAGCTACTGGAACAGCACAAGTTGACGGTTCATTGGGTCAGGCTGTCGGCGGAGTAGGAGCTTATGCTATGTGGAATGATCTTCTTTATGCTGAGCTTTCTGTTTACCGCAGTGCAAAACCAGGTGGAATTATGGGCCTTTTCGGTTGGAAAAATCAAGGTTTAAAAGGGGATGTTGCCCTTGTTGATGGGACAACCCCATATGCCCGCGTAGCGCTTCAACAAAACTTTGGCAACAATTACGTGATGGCAGGCGGCTATATGATGAATACTAAAATCAATCCTGCTGTCTATTCTAATGCAGGCGGTCCGTTGGATCAATATAAAGATCATGCGATTGATGCCGAATATCAGTACACAAACGGTAGCCATATCGTCACAGCAACAGCAACCAAAATTTGGGAGAAACAAACGCTTGATGGCAGTGTTGCTACTGGCGGTGCAACGAATCAAAATAACACATTAGCGACTACAAGAGCACGGGTTAGTTATTACTATGATAACAAATACGGTGCTTCTGTAGGGATGTTTTCCACAACGGGGACATCCGATGATATGTTGTATGCAGACAATACTAATTTTTCTCCTAATAGCAGCGGGAAGGGGGCAGAAATTGACTATCTTCCTCTCCAAAATATTAAACTGGCGTTGCAATACACCAGCTATGATAGATTCAACGGTGCAAGCACCTATGTCGGTAGCACTGACTTACAGACTCATAAAGCTTCAGACAACAATAGCTTTTATCTTCTTGCGTGGTTTATGTTCTAACCGTTTTGCCGGTAGTATTCCGGCAAATCAAACTCTCTTATAATTGCGTTTTAGCCAATCATTAACCCACATTTCGTTACAATAACAGCATGAATAAAATATTAATGATAGAAGATGATCTCGAGCTCGCCGAGATTTTGACCGAATTTTTAGAGCAGTACGACTTTTCAGTAACGACGGAAGACGATCCATTCAAAGCGCTTAGCATATTGAAGTTGGAAAAGTTTGATGCGGTGATTTTGGACTTGACGCTACCTGGAATGGATGGACTGGAAGTGTGTGAAGCGATTCGTGCACGCCAAAATATTCCGATTATTATTTCATCGGCACGCTCGGATGTAACCGACAAAATTAATGCCTTAGAATTGGGTGCCGATGATTATCTTCCAAAACCTTATGACCCGCGAGAACTAGAAGCGCGTATCCATTCGGTATTGCGTCGCTACGATGCAGTTTCACAGGCAGAAGCACAAAATGAAAGCGATTTTCAGCTTAATGAATCTGCGATGCAAATTGCGTATAAACACAAAGCAATGGAGTTTACGAATGCAGAATACGGCATTCTCGCCCATATGATTAAAAAACAGGGGATGGTTGTTTCAAGAGAAGATCTCATTCACAATGTGGCCGCGATCAATGAAGACTCTTCGAATAAAAGTATCGATGTGATGATGGGACGAATTCGCAATAAGCTTGGGGATAAAGCTCTGATCGAATCAATACGCGGCATCGGATATAAACTTTTAAAATGATGATTAGAC
>JAYVLH010000044.1:0-3804 GCA_043759555.1 Sulfuricurvum sp.
GTAGTTGATCGTTTATTGTATCTAGGTCTTGATTTGAACCAAATTTGAAACAAAAAAAATCAACTAATTTTTTAGGGGTATTCCTTTAAGATGCGAATTCGCCGAAGATTATTTATGCCAATAACCTGTTTTGTCAAAAAAGCGGCTACAGTTTTGATGAGATTCTTTCTAAAGGGCATAATATTTTGCGCCACCCTGAGATGGAGCCTGAATTTTATGAAAACCTTTGGGAAACGATATTAAGCAAACAAGTGTGGAGAGGTACGATAAAAAATCTCAAAAAAAATGGGGAACGATACATTACTGAGACCACCATCAAACCTATCTTGGATGAGTTTGAAAATATTATTGATTATATCAGTATCAGTCACGACGTCACCGAACTGTACGATCTCAATGAAGAAATATGGCAAACACAGCATGAGATGTTATCACTTCTGGGAGAAGTGGGTGAAACGCGTTCACAAGAAACCGGAAACCATGTACGGCGTGTGGCAAAATACTCTCGACTGCTTGGAGAATTGTACGGATTGGAAGAGGAACAGATACGGTTAATCTACAGTGCCGCGCCGATGCACGATATTGGAAAAATCGGCATTGCAGATTCTATTTTGCTAAAACCAGGTAAGCTTGATCCTACTGAGTATACCGTAATGCAAACACACAGCGATATCGGATATGCTATACTCAAAAACTCGAATAGACCCTTGCTTCAAGCAGCTGCAATTATTGCAAAAGAACATCATGAAAAATGGGACGGCTCAGGTTACCCCAATGCACTGAACGGTGAAAATATTCATATCTACGGGCGAATCGTTGCATTGGCAGATGTGTTTGATGCCTTGAGTTGTGAACGTATTTATAAAAAAGCATGGCCGATTGAAAAGATCATTGATTTTATTTTCAGTGAGCGTGGTCGCCATTTTGATCCAAAATTGGTCAATCTATTTATGGAAAATATTGATCAGTTTATCGAGATTTCGTATAAATTTGCTGACTAAACAAGAAAGGTAAAAATGGCTAAATTTAATGAATTTATTGAGTTTAAAAATCTATCGCTGCTGTATGCTGAAGATAATGACACATTGCGTGAGATCACCGAAAAGACGCTTAACCTAGTCGTAGGAAAAGTTTTTTCTGTAGCAGATGGGGTAGAGGCTCTTGATGTTTATAGAAACAACTCTATTAATATTGTGATACTAGACATTCACATGGGCAGCATCAGCGGTATCGATGTTGCTAAAAAAATACGAGAGTATAACGATAATATTCCCATTGTCATTGTTTCAGGATCTATTGCTACTGAAGATCTATTAGCTGCATGCAAACTCAACTTGATCGATTACATTCATAAACCTATAGAATTCAATGCTTTGATAAAAATACTTTATCTTGCCGTCGATCGATTGAAATCTCATGGGATGCTCCAAGCAAAAATCAATGATACTTTAACGTATGATTATTTTGGAAAAGCATTTATTCATGAAAACGGTGAAAAAATCATATTGACAAAAAATGAAATCCTCGCGATAGAACTGCTGCTGTCCCAGCGAGGAAAGATTGTCACTTATGAGGATTTTTCACAAGCATTGGATGAAGAAATGTCAGATGGTGCCCTCAAAAATCTAATACTTCGAATTCGAAAAAAAATGGAAGATGATAGTACCCTTCGAAATTTAGCGAAGATTGGATATACTCTTATTTGATTTTATAATATAAAGATAGCATCAATTGGGGTTAGTGTGAATAATAAATACCTTAAATCGATTGAATCATTTCCGCCGCTTCGAGAATCCATTAATCAGATTAATATGATTTGTAATAATGAATATATCGATTATAAAGCGCTTGCGAAGGTTATTGAAGCTGATCCTATTTTGTATACTGATATTCTCCGTTATGCCAATGCTCCTCATCATGGATGCAGTCAGACTATCATTTCCATTACTCAAGTAATCTCCCTTTTTGGTGTCAGTGCAATACGTGGAATGACTCTGACAGCTGCATTAAAAGCACATGTATTTAATGACCTCTCTGCATATGGGATAACTGTGGATAGATGGTTTAAGACTATGGAGTTGCAACAGTGCTTTTTAGACCTTTGGCTGCTTAAAACACATCGCCCGATATTGCAATCACTTGGCGGGCTTACTTTTATTCTTGAAATAGGGCGTTTGGTCACTTCGTATGTACTGATGTTTCGTGATATTTCACATACTTTTACGTCTAAAACTCCTTATGAGCTTTCATTGGAAGAGGAAAATCTGCTTGGTAATTCTGGAGATGAATTGGCGGCTCAATTGTTCAAGCTGTGGTATTTTGATGATTTTTTGGTTGATTCTCTCTATTATTGTATGACACCTGAAAAAGGATTGCAGCCTGAAACATGTGCGATATTAAAATGTGCGAGAACTTTATTCAGTATAGATGGAGTTGCCTCTTTTAAAGAGATTGAGCCTATTTTACAACACTATAATTTGCCTATACCAGAAGCATTGATTGCCTATGAAAATTTACTTAAAGAGTTATGATATTTCATTCTTTTTCAAAAAACCTTCTATAGTGTTGTGATTTTTTTATGACTATATGACACTATGATTTGATCATTGTAAATTAATAAAAGTGTGGATAATGGCTAAAAAAATGACATGGTATCGGTTAATCAAAAAATTTTATTTTATAAACCAATATTATCTACCTTATATACTGCTTATTTCGATTGTAATAGCAACAATCGTATGGTCGTTATCCAAAAACTATTTTGAAGATCGTGCCCAAAAGTTATTTGAAATGCAAGTTCATATAAACCTTGATTATATAGAAAAACGGATAAATAGGTATGAACAAGTGTTACGTAGCGGTGTTGCTTTTTTTCAGGGGCGTGGCGATGTAAGTGACGAAGAGTGGCATCGATTCATCCAAGCAGTTGAAATCGATAAACATTATCCCGGCATGCAGGGTATGGGCTTTTCATTGATGGTAGCATCTTCAGATATTGCACGAGTTGAGCAAGATATGCGGATGAATGGTTATCCAAGCTTTACAATAAATCCCAAAGGTAAACGCGATGAATACAGCACAATACTTTATCTAGAACCGCATGATCAACGAAATTTAAAAGCTATCGGTTACGATATGTATTCAAATCCAAAGCGCCAAGAAGCCATGATACGAGCGCGAGACACAGGTGCTCCGTGTGCTTCAGCCCCTGTAAGATTGCTGCAAGAGATTGACACGGATGTTCAGCCGGGTATTTTAATCTATCTTCCATTGTATAAAACAGGGAACAAGATAGACACGATTGAAGAAAGACGTCAATCGTTAGTCGGATTTATTTACAGCCCATTTCGAATGACCAATTTATTGAATGCTATAGTTCTTAAAGATACTGCTGTAGATTTTGAAATATATGATGGTGATAAAAAATTTGAAAAAAACTTCCTTTATCGTACATTTTCACATAAGAACTATGTCTCAAAATATCAGGTTAAAAGAACCCTTTTAGTAGGGGGTCGTCAATGGGATATTTATTTTTACAGTACACCGGAATTTGATAGATCAACTGAGAATACATATCCGCTTTTATTGGCAATTTTTGGTGTATTTTTATATTTAACCCTTTTTATGACCATAGCATCACTCATCCGGAATCAAAAAATAGTCGGCATAAAAACATCGCAATTGGAACGAAATCGATTGTGGCTTAATTCATTGTTGAAATCAGCTACCGATGGAGTCCATATTTTGGATTCCAATGGAAATCTCATCGAGTACAGCGCTTCGTTTATTCACGCGCTTGGCTAC
>JAYVLH010000045.1:0-5874 GCA_043759555.1 Sulfuricurvum sp.
TTTGCCCAACAATCTATGGATAAGGAGAGCCAGGAGCGTGCCAAGACTGCTTTAGATAAAGAACTCGCAGTAAACGAAAAGATCTATAACATGAAGAAAGCTATGTCAGATATAGACATCAAATGGGAAGTTGATGTAACTCCTTTCGATGCTCTTACTGCTTCGGTTGTAGCATTAACTGCAGGTCTTGCCGGAGTAAGTGCTGAATATAAGAAATCAGAGCTTATTAAGGAAAAATCCCTAGAGACGCTAAATAGTCTTACCACTTCTGATGAGGACCGTGCAAAGGCTGCTGAGGACTACACTAAAGCTGATAAAGCGCAAAGTCTTTCTGCAGTTAAAGGTACTATGAATGTACTATCTGCAAATAAGAAGATGTTTGGGGAGAAGACTGCAGCGTATAAAGCAATTGATTTTATGGAGAAGGTAAGATTTGCTTGGGAGGTATGGACTAATACGCAGAAGCTGACAATGTACGTAGCAAATGCTCTTGGATTCGTGACTGCAGAAACAGCTAAGGCTAGTGCGGCAGCCCTTACGGGTGCTGCCTCTCAAGCTTCCCTACCATTCCCATATAATTTAATAGCAATCGCAGGGACGCTGGCTGCACTGGCTGCAATAGGTGTATTTACTCCTGGTGGTTCAGGAGGGGCAGTAACTCCTCCACCAGGAGCAACTGAAGGTACGGTATTAGGTGGTGGTAGTGGTGCACAATCAGAGTCCATTACTAATATTGCAAACATACTTAGAGATATACATGTAGCTGAATATGCAGAACTACGTGGTATCAATATAGCTGTTACTGGATTGGCTAGGGGTATTACAGGTACGGCTACAAACTTAGCCCGTAGTGGTGCTTTGGATACTAGTGGGGTAGCCTTATCTAGTAAGATGAATGGTATTGAAAACTCTATGATAAAGGTAGATGCGTTCTTTAGTAAGCTAACAGGTGGCAATATAGGGTTTGATCCTATAACATCTTTTGCTACTAATATGTTATCAAAAATAGGACTAGGTGGGTCATCAAAACAGTCAATCCGTGCAAGCGGGCTTGATATATCAGCAGGCACGTTAGCGCAAAAAGTAATGGGTAATGTTGGGGCAAGTTCATTTGTAGATACTGAGACCAAAAAGCGTAAAGCGTGGGGGTCAACATCTTATTCATATAACAAACAAAATACAGCGCTAGATGATGCTACTAGCAACTCGATTAGCCGTATTTACAAAAGCTTTGATGACACTATGAAGTCTATTAACCAGGGACTTGGAACTCACTTAGAGAAAACCATTAATGACTATCAGTTTGAAGCGGTATCTTTAAATCTTAAAGGGCTCACAGGGGATGAAGCCACTAAAAAGCTAAACGACATGTTTTCCGCTCAAGGCGATAAGATGGCTGCTAATATTTTTGGCAACTTAATTATGCAATATCAACACTTAGGGGAAGGACTTCTGGAAACAGCGGTTCGTGTTATCACTGAAAAAGCGGTCGTAATTCAAGATTTAGGGGATATCGGTAAAACAGTAAGCGGTGATATTATTGGCATTTCACAAAGCCTTGTAGGTTTATCGGGCTCACTTAGAGATTTTCAGGATAACAATAGTGCTTATTATAATAAATATTTCACAGATGCAGAGAAACAAGCGAACACACAAAAGCATTTATCGGAAGTATTCTCAGATATTAATGTGGTTATGCCATCTACAACAGCTGGGTTCAGGTCGATCGTTGATGCTCTTGACTTAACAAGTGTTAGTGGACGTGAAACGTATGTATCCTTAATGCAAGTGTCAGGCGTATTTTATGATGTGGCATCAGTTATTGAAGCGGTTATAGCTACAAGCCAAAAGAATATTAATGGTTTTATTGAGTCGCTTAGAACGCCAGAGCAAAGCGCATCATATCTAGCTGATACTATAGGAGTATCCCTTGCAACGAATGTTGACGAATTATCAAATCTATTTAATCAACTTGCATATGACACGGGCGGATTAACAGATTCGGAGGTAAACTTACTTAATAGTAATAAAGCACTGTTAGAAAACACCGATGCAATGAAAAAAACGCAAGATGAATATAACGCTACTATTCAAGAAACAACTAAATCAATATCAACACTGGATGGTGCTTTAAATACAATTAAAGCAACTATCGAAAAGCTAAGAAGTGCATCACGCACATCAGAACAAAATCTCCAAGCGTTTTATACGGCTATGGCAGAAGCACAACGACTATCCGGGACAGACGATTATGCAGGATATGCAGAGGCTATAAAGAAAGCAGCTGCTACGTCATCGGCATTATTTAATAAAGATAACTTTGCACTTTCAAGAGACATGGAATACGCACAGCTTGTTGCTGCCAATCAGTTTGAAGCACTTGGAGAAACTAGTTATACTCAAATAGATTATTTAAAACAAATTGAAGAAAATACAAGAATTAAAATAGATATTTTAAACACGGCTATTTCTGATGTAGCAAGTACTCTTAATGCACAACTAGCTACCCTTATTTCTTTAAAAGAGCAATGGGTAGTTAATGGAAAGACACAAACATGGGCATCGTCAGGTGGAGCCACTGCAAAGGGGGCAGTGGGATCAGAACCTAATGTACAAGTAATAACGTCAAAAACTGGCGATAAATTTCAAGTAAGTGAGGCAATAGCTTTTGTAAATGCCGCCGTCGCTTCAGGCGATTTAATGAGCATTTATGATGCGGCAATTAAAAATGGGATTAGCTCTAATTCTCTTGATGCTATGATGGGGTGGACCACAGGAACATCTTTAAATTGGGCGCTCTCTAAAGGGTTACCTTCATTCGCGGTGGGTACGGCAAACGTCACAAACGACATGCTAGCTAATATCCATAAAGGCGAGATCATCACCCCTGCCCCATTTTCAGAAGGATTGCGCAATGGTTCTCTTATGATGGGTAATCAGACTGCTTTAGTAAATGAGCTACGAACTAACAACTCTTTGTTAAGTGGTATAATTACAAAGCAAGATCAACAAATACAAATCTTGTTAGAATCAAGAGATATCCAAAACGGATCACTGGTCGTACTTGAAAAAGTTGAAGGGATTATTTAATGGCGCAAAACACTATATATAAGCCTTTTGGATCCATAGAAGTATTCCCCGATACGTCCTATACTGCGGCAAATATACCCGCGAGCGCTAATATCACTATACTTCAAAGAGGTGTCAGAATATTAGATGAGAATGGTTCAACGACACCAATCAGGGGGGTAAGAGTATCGATAACCCCTACAGGTGTGGTTGCTGCTACATCACCATTGCCATCGGTTCCTTTTATATGGCGTGAAAATGATGAAATACGCTTCGATGCAGCATTTAATTATAAGTTCTACGATAGAGGTATAGTTGCTTTTGGAATAGTGGTTACAGTATGAATTATGTGCGTCAAGAAATTACTGAATTCACTTACTCAAACATTGTATCAACTATTTTAGCGTGGAATAACAATATTCTAACAGCCGGATCGTTTATAGTTGGGCAAACATATAGAATTGTAACCCTCGATACAACTAATTTCACACTTATTGGAGCGTCCACTAATACTATCGGGGTTTCCTTCACTGCAACGGGTGCTGGTGCCGGCACTGGTACGGCTCAAACTGCTTATTTATTAGGTGATCTAGTACGTGTTGGTAATTATCATTATAAGTCCCTTTACGGCTCACTAACGACTCCAAACGTAGCTAAAGACCCACTGACAAATCAGGGCACGGCTTGGTATAAATACGAAGTGTCAAACATTTATGCGTGTCTCGATGAGTTTTCTGAAACAAAAACAACTTGGACAGCAAACGGTATTGTTGAATTTACAAGAGGTGGGAAAGAAGTTATTGGTATAGGTAACTTCACAGCAACGCAGGTAAAAATAGAATATTTAGATATTTCAGCAGTAGTAATCGCTACACAAACCTATAATTTCTCCACAAACGGGGATGTGTATGACGCATGGGATTACGGATATGCTGGGTTTTCAAGCACTTTATCAAATGTGTTGTATTACCCACTTTTGCGTAAAGGCGTGAAGATAAGGGTAACTTTTTCAAGAAGTGGGTTAGCTACTGACTGCGGATTCATGATAGCTGGAAAGACCGTATATATGGGTGATACACTAGACGATGTCAACTTTCCTGATAAACGTATTGGGTCACAAACAGTGAGTGTTGCAGATTTTGGTACAATAGTATTACAGAAAGATCTAATTAGAAAAATAGCCGATGCAAAAGTGTTAGTCAACGTACCGATGATGTTCGTTATTGATCCTTCAACTTCATCAACTCATCAAAATCTCGTTATTTTAGGGAAAATCACACAATGTTCTGGTACTGCTAACAATTTCGATAAAAACGAAATTAGATGGCAAATCGAACAAACAATAATTACATAAATTACATAGGAGATTAAAATGAGTACTATTACCGCCACTATCAGCACGACTGTTTCAACTATACCATTGTTGCGACATAGGGATACTGTTTTAGTATTTCCAGCTGATCAAGATGATTTTGTAGCTAAGTACGAAGCCACAAACGATTATCTATCTATAACCACAGTACCACAGATTAATGCGGTTGGAGATCAGATTGATTTAGTTACTTCACAAATAAATGTGGTAGCGGGTGAAGTTAACACAAATGCAATAAGTGCATCTGCTAATGCATCTACTGCTACAACTAAAGCAAGCGAGGCTGCTGCAAGTGCTGCAAGTGCTGCAGCTATAGCAGGGGCTTTCGTTGGTACAAGCACATCAAGTGTAACTATTGGGATCGGTAGTAAAACGTTTGTTACACAGACGAGTGAACAATACACATCGGGGATTTGGATGACAGCGGTTAGTGCTGCCAACGGCGCAAACTATATGTTCGGTCAAGTCGTATCATATAGTGGTTCAACTTTGGTAATCGACGTACAAGCAACGGGCGGGAGCGGTATTCTTGCAGATTGGAACTTATCACTAACGGGAGCTAGAGGCGCAACTGGCGCAACTGGATCACTGGCAGGTGGTTCAATGACTGGCGGACTAAACTATGCAAGAGCTACTGTAATCAGTACTGCAACCACATCGGATATCTGGGGGGCTTTAGGTAACCAAATAAACTTTACCGGAACAGCAACAGTTACTAACTTCCCTGATGCACTTCAAGCTGGATCAGAGCGTACTCTCATTACAGAGAGTGCTTGTTCATTTACTGCTGGCATTAATATGTTAATCGATGGTGTAGCAAGTGGCTCAACAACTACTTGCGCAACAAACGATACAGTAATAGTTAGAGCAGTAACTACAACTAAATTTAGACTGACACGTATCAAGTATGATGGTACCCCCATAAAGGGCTTAATTAACAATCAAACTTACTTTATAGGAGGCTTTTAATGCCAAGTGGAAAATTAGGAAATGCAGATTTAGCTGCAGCGACAAATATAATTGTTTATACAGTTCCAGTGGGGACAGTAGCCACAATGAATGCTAGTTTTGTAAATAGAACCGCAGGTAACATAAATGTGCGTATGGCAGTCACCGCCACATCTACTCCAACTTTAGCTGAGTATGTTGAATATAACGCTCTAATACCTGCTAATGGTGTATTGGAACGCACTGGTATTGTTTGTAGTGCTGGTGAGTTGGTAGTTTGCTATGCAGATATAGCAGGTGTTAGTGTTAGAATCCATGGATTTGAAGGAGCATTATAATGGGAAGAAGTTTAGAGGTAAGAAATGATCTATCATTCGCAGGATCACTTGGGGTATTCGGTAGTGGTAAGGTTCGTGCATTTTTATCAACTGGCACATTCGTAGTCCCTGATGGGGTTACAAGTGTTAGAGTAAGAGTACTTGCTG
>JAYVLH010000046.1:0-18054 GCA_043759555.1 Sulfuricurvum sp.
CAATCCCGTTTGGTTGAGTCGATCATCAAAACCGTTATCGAAACGACTGAAATCCTTATCAAAGATCCACTCAATTATGACGCACGTGCCGAGTTTGCATGGGCTTCGACCCAAGCGCTTAACGGGTTAACAAGTTCAGGGACAGGCAGCGGGAGTTTCCCAAACCACATGATTGAGCACGCCCTCTCCGCTCTCTTTAACATCGCCCATGGTGCGGGTTTAGCCATTGTTATTCCTGCATGGATGAAATGGTACAAAGGGCAAAATCCGGCTCAGTTCGAACGCTTTGCCAAAGAGGTTTTCGGTCTGAATACTGCGGATGAGGGAATCGCGGCATTGGAAAACTGGTTTAACTCTATCGGTGCACCGATTACCTTGTCAGCAGCAAATATTTCGCGTGAGCGTATAGGTGACATTGCCGAAAATGCCCATGGACTAGCGGTATTGTGGGGCATGGGGGACGAATATTCTTCTGCAGCGATTGCAGAGATACTCCAAAATGCCTAGAGGCTGGGTTCATGTCGATAGCTTCTCCATCGTCGGATGTATCCGATAGCGTCCTTTTACCTTTTCAACGTCCAGTGGTGTATTAAAAATATCCGACAAGTTAGCACTGTTTAACACCGCCTCTTTTTTTCCCGATGCATAGATCGATCCCTCTTTGATCAGCACCGCTTTTTGTATCTCCTCAAACACCTCTTCGATGTGGTGGGTGACGAGAATCACCGTTGTACCGCTGTTGGCCAGAGAACGGATCATCTGAATAAAATCTAACTGTGCTTTGATATCCAATCCTACAGTAGGCTCATCCAGTAATATTGCTTTGACCGGATGAACCAGCGCTCGGGCAACAATGCATTTGCGCAGCTCCCCCGTCGACATCTCACCCAAACGCTTATCTCTGAGATGTTTAATTCCTAATCGTACCATGGCCCGTTCAGCTGACTCTATCTGCTTGGAATTAACTTCCAAATGACCAAATAATCCAAGCGTTCCGAAAAAACCGCTAAGTACTGTTTCAAAACCGCTTAGGTGGCTTCCTTCAGATAAAAATTTAGTATGCAGATCGTTTGTTACAATCCCAAAATGTTTACGTAACTCAGACACGATCCATCGATCTTCACCCAATATCTCACGTTTAAACGGCTCGTCTTTAATCGACGGATAAAGTTCACAATTGATCAGCTTGATCAGCGTCGATTTTCCTGAACCGTTTGCCCCTAATATGACACAATGTTCACCTTGATCGATTTGAAGGGAAATATTTTTTAAAATACGGGTTAAATCATAACTCAAATCAACATTCTCTAAAAACACAATAGGGAAAGACATAAAAACTTCTTTTTTGAAAGTATACCTCTCCTCTGCCTTGTGTAATGCTTTATTTATATAGATATTAAAGTAATAGTTATTATAATAACTATTTAAGCTTGACTGCTCTACAATTTCTAAAATTATTCAAAGGGTTGTTATGAGTTTCGAATCCGACAAGTCAATAGGTTTTCTCATTGCAAAAGCGCGTAATGTCCTCAAAAATGAATTCGATAAAGAGTTAAAAAGCTATGCCCTCTCTTATGCCCATCGTGTTATCTTGATCCGTCTGAGTGAAAAAGAGGGCCTGACACAAAAAGAACTGGCACAGGATACCTATTTTGAGCAGTCCAATCTTACACTGATGCTCGACAAACTGGAGTTAAAAGGGTTGGTGAAACGTTCTGCCAAAGAAAATGACCGAAGAGCCTATATCGTCACCATCACGCCTGAGGGAAAAAAGCTTCAAGACTCACTCGTTCAAATGGGCGAAGATGTGATGGATAAAGCGTTACATGGTTTATCCAGTACGCAAAAAGATGAGCTTTCCACTATGCTGCAATTGATTTATGAGAACCTCAAAAGTACAAAATAATGCACACCGTAAAAAAATTTCTGTCTTTTACTGCCATGTTTTTTTTGCTGGGGTGTGTTCCTGCTATCCAAAAGGCAACCCCGATTCAAGAAACAACCCTCTCGCATGATCTGGAAAAAAGTCTTGATCTTTTTCAAACCAACGATACGCAACTCGTACGTAAGTGGTGGAAAGGGTTTGGAGACACACAACTTGACTCCATCCTCGAGGAAGCTTTGTCTAGTGCACCAAGTCTGCGAAGTCTTGAAGCACGTTATGCCCAAGCCAACAATGTCATTCAATCAGTAGAATCGCGAAATATGCCTCACCTTTCTTCTAGTGCGAGTGTGACACGTGAACGTTTCAGTGAAAACCATATCTTTCCACCGCCCTTAGGTGGCAGTACCAACACGGAATATAAACCCTCTTTAATACTTGATTACGATTTTGACTTTTGGAATGCAAGAAGCTCACATATTCTCTCCGCCAAAAACAGTGCTTTGGCACAAAAAGCATCCATCGAAACGACGAAAATAGCCTTAAGCAGTGCTATTTGCAAAATTTATCTCTCATGGAACTACGATGAGGAAAGAATTGGCATCTTAATAGCTTTAGATCAAACCAATAAAGATGAACTCAGAATCGTTGAAAAGCAGTATCGGCTAGGACTCATCGATGCTGTCTTAATCAACGATAAAAAAAGTTCCCTTTCGCAAGTCAAACAGCGTATTGAACAACTACAACGTTCCATCGATGGGAAAAAAGAAGCAATCTGCATCCTGGGAGGTTTTCTCCCTTCTCGCGCAGATATGCTTAAAACGCCACATATTAATAATGACGTTAATCTTCCCCTGCCAAAAGAGGTTATGCTAAATCTCGTAGCCCACCGTCCCGATGTTGCTATTGCAAAATATACGGCACTGAGTAAAAGCCACATTATTGAGGAAAAAAAAGCACAGTTTTATCCCAATATAAGCCTCTCTGGCCTTATAGGTTTCACCTCATTTAGCTGGGTAAAACTTTTTGATCACTCTTCCTATACTCCATCAAGCGCAGTTGCATTGTCACTGCCTCTGTTGGATTGGGGAGAAAGAAAAGCCAATTTGCAAAACAGCGTCAGCGATTACAATGCTTCGGTCTATGACTACAACGAGGCAGTCATCAATGCAGCGAATGAGGTTGTAATGCTGCTTAAACAATCCAAACATTTGGAATCACAGCAACAACTCCACATTGACGAAATGAATGCTAAAAAAGCGAATAGAGCCATTGCAAATAAAAAACTCCTTCGCGGATTGAGCAATAAACTCCCCTGCCTCGCCGCCCAAAAAATTGTTAGCGAGGGGGAAATCGACACACTATCGTTAAATGAGACCAGAATATTGCTTCAAATCGATCTAATCAAAGCCTTAGGCGGCGGGTACACCGATAATAAGGATTCCAATGCGAGCCGATAACATGCTTATTGCTTCGATCAAAACCTTTCCATGGCAGCGTACACTCTACGAGTGGCGTACGATTGACGCTCCCGTTTTAATGTATATGGCCAAAGCAATCATAGCCGCTTTGTTGGCGTTATGGATATCCATGACACTCAACCTTCCAGATCCAAGAACGGCTATATTTACGGTATTTATCGTTATGCAGCCACAAAGCGGTTTGGTCTTTTCCAAAAGCTACTATCGTGTTTTAGGAACCATTGCGGGTGTAGGGATGTCACTGGTTATTATGGGGTTGTTTGCTCAGGATCCTATGTGGTTTATCGCTTTTTTTGCCCTTTGGATCGGACTAACAACGGCAGCAGGATTCAAATACCGTAATTTTCAGTTTTACGGGTTTGTATTGGCGGGATATACCTTATGTATCGTCGCTCTTCCCGTCATCGAAACACCGTTAGAAATTTTTGACATAGCGGTATCACGCTTTTCCGAAGTGATAGTCGGTATTATAAGTGCGACAGTGATCAGCGATGTTATTTTTCCTCGCAGGCTTTTGGATTCGTTAATTGCCAGTGAACAAGAACGCTTCCATAATGTGCTCTCCACTCTTGCTGATCCACAATCAGTATTCGCAGTTTTTGATGAATCCAACCCTGCCGTTACACGTTTTTCAAGCGGGGTGGTTGGACTTAATGCCGTTCGTATCAACAGCAGTTTTGAAAGCGGAAATGACCAAAAAGAGCAACAGCATTACGCGCAGCTGAACCACGAGTATATGAATCTCTCGACCACTTTTCATTCTCTGAAAAGTATCATTGCTTCTATTCAAGAGGAAAAAAAGACACCCCTGCTGAACGCATTGGAACGTCTATATGAACCTATAGCTTCGGCATTAAAAATGCATCCTGACACTGTATTGACTCCCGAAGATTTAAATCATATGCTGGTTGAACTTTCAGAAGCGAAAACAGTTCTTCTGACACAATACGAACAAGAACGGCAAGTTTTTGAAAACGAAGATGAATTTACCTCGGCTGCTTATCTTATTATTCGTCTTTTGCATGAGTTGCACAATCACTGCACAACCTACCTTTCACTTTTAAAGCACCGTTTGTCGGGTTCTGCATCCCGTGAACTTAGTCGAATGGTACGGTTTTCCACCCATACTGATAACATTTTAGTTGCGTTGGCAGCACTGCGGGGAAGCGGCGTGTTACTTTTGACTATGATGTTTTGGATTTTAACCGGATGGCCTTTTGCTACGTTGACGATCACGATGGCAGTTGTCATCGGTTTGTTGCTTGGAACACTTCCAAGTCCACTGGATGGAGTCAAAGATTTTTTTAAAGGTTCTCTCGTTGCTCTCGTAACAGCAGCACTGTATGATTTTTATATTATACCGGCGTATACTTCCGATCTTTTGACGCTAGGGCTTCTCCTCTCCCCAACTTTGGCCTTTATTGGATGGATGACAACACGTCCGAAATTGGCGACTTTTTCTTTCGGCTTTGTATTTATGTTTATGAGTCAATGCGCTCTTGATCCGTTCTATAAAATCGAACCAAGCAAGTTTTTGGAAAGTTCTTTGGCCGCATTGATTGGAATCCTTTTTGGTGGTCTTGCTTATGTACTGGTTAATTTTTGGTCGTGTTCACTGACGCAAAAGAGGGTTGCTAAAATATTACGAAGTCAAATAATCAGCGTATGCGAAGGGCCATTAAATATTGAACGCAGTGCATTAGAGAGTACAGGACGCGATTTGGTACAGCAGTTTTCGACACAGGGTAGATTGAATATGCGCTCTAGCCGTCTCGTTTTTGAGTGGCTCCTTGCAACACTTGAGATCGGACGGGCGATTTTAACCCTTCGACGGAGTATGCAAAGACTCTACTCTCATTATCAACATCCCGATATCACTATGGTACTGAAGTCGATCAAAAGCTATTTTGAGGCTCCGTCTGAGTCACGCAGAGAAGCATTACTTAGTACATTAAAAGAGATGATCGTATTGCTTCGAAATACTGATCGTCCGAGTCAAGCAACACAATTGAAACGCTTTGAAAGTCTAATCGTCGAGTTGAGCTTAATACGCACCGTATTGCTTAATTTAACAACCTTTCCCCTCGTAAAGGAGGATTCATGCCGTTAGATATTACGTTGGCCGGAATTCAGATGCCGACATTGCTTCCAATTTTCATAGCTGCAGCTGTTATGCAGATTTTATTGGATCGCTTGATGGCGGATAGTGGAATTTACAATCATGTCTGGCACCCGGGACTGTTTCGTACAGCCGTCTTTGTTTGCCTAGTTAGTATCCCATGTTTACTTATTTATCATTAAGGATTAAAAAATGAATAAAAATAACAAACTATCGAAACTTTTACGCTTTGCCATTACCTTTTTAGTTGTTTCAGTGGCCATTTTTTTAGGACTGATGCTATGGGATGACTACATGAACAGTCCATGGACACGAGATGGACGCGTTCGTGCCGACGTTGTCATGATAGCGCCGGATGTAGCTGGTTTGGTCAGTAATGTTGCCGTCATCGATAACCAATTTGTCCATAAAGGAGACATCCTCTATCAAATCGACAGAGAGCGTTTTCTCCATGCATTGCATGAGGTGCAAGCGATTGCCCAAACACGAAAAGCGGAATATGAGATGAAAAAACGTCAATCCTCTCGTCGTAATGCAGCAGATGATGAGATCATATCGGCTGAAAATCGTGATGACGCTACATTTAACGCTCAAATCGCCTATGCCCAATACGAAGAAGCATTGATTGCAGTAGAGACCGCAAAACTCAATCTAGAACGCTCCAGTGTACGAGCGTCGACAGACGGATGGGTTTCAAACCTTCTTCTGAGAAAAGGGGATTATCTGGATACTGGCGAAAAACATATGGCAATCATCACCGCCGGATCTTTTTGGGTCTACGGTTATTTTGAAGAGCACAAGCTCTCTTTAATCCATATTGGAGACCAAGCAGAAATGAAAATGCTGGGTACAAAATATACATTGAAAGGTCATGTCGAGAGTATCGCCAGAGGGATTAGTGATCGTGACAACTACACTGATGGACGCCTTTTGGCCAATGTTAATCCGATCTTTACATGGGTTCGTCTTGCACAGCGTATTCCTGTTCGTATCCACATTGATGAAATTCCAAAAGGGATGAGACTCAGTGCAGGAATGACATGTTCCGTGAGTATTACTCCGACTAAATCTGCCAAAGGAGTTCTCTAACAATGTAATACAACGACAAGGTCATTTAAAATTATCGCTAAAAACATTAAAAAAGGAATTCACATTATGAAAAAGTTACTGGGATTGACATCATTATTAATAATAGCAGGTATTGCATCACCATGTTTTGCCGATTCATTTACTGAGGGCAAAGCGGCATATGCAGAAAAAAATTACACTGAGGCTATAACCTTATTTACCAAAGCATGTGAGCAAGGAAATGCAAAAGCATGTTTCAATCTTGGTTCGATGTATGAAAATGGCGAAGGCACAGCACAAAACAAATACCAGGCATCAACACTTTACGCACAAGCATGTCGTGCAAAAGAATCACTTGCCTGCAGTAATATGGGTCTCAGGTACGATACCCCTTAAAGAGGTCAATATAAACTCAATCTGCCAGCACGATTCCCATCGTTCTCGTTAGAAACTCTTACCGATACTGTTATATAGTAGCTAAGGCTATCTCTTCATAGAATAGCGCTTCCATAAATATAAACATCAGCTCCCAATGCGATGTTTCACTGATTAATGGGTCTTTTGAAAACTTGTGAAAAGGTAATCGTCCGAAGCAACAGATGCATGACATGCAACACACTCTGCAGAACCTTTTGCATACGGTACATATTCATCCCCTTTTTTCACATATCGGGCATACCCCCAATGATCTCCATTTTGATTATAATGTTTTGAATCTTTTACCATATATTCGATCCGTTGGATTTGATCTGCTTCAAGTGCATCTGGAAATGTTGTCATCGGTTTAATGTTCCAGGCGACTTTAATAATCTTACTTCCCTCAGGAAGCGGTTGTTTTTTTGCCATAAGTGCTTCAATCGCAATAGGATTTGCCAAAATATATCGTAACTCTTTTTTGTCAGTACGAAAATGTGTAGCAACAACCTTATAATCCTGATACCCTTCAATCTCACGAAAAGACAATCCATTATCTGGCATTTTAATGTCAGGAAGGGATGTCGCAATAAGAGCAGATGAAAAAATTAAAGCTGTAGAAAATAGGATAGAACGTGAAAACATGAGAACCCTTTATTATGATTTTCAAAATTTTACTCAGCAATTCTAAAGATTGTATGAAGATGAATTAAATGGACTTAATCGACTAATACAATCCCCATCGTTTCAAGTAAAAACAGTGCTTCAAATCGGCTGAAAATAGCCCCTTTAAGATGGTTAGAGCGTATATCGATCGAGGTATTTTGTGCGTCGGTAAAATTGGCATATTCCAAGTGGGTATTAGCAAAAAATGCTCCCTTGAAATCGGTGCCGGTGAAATTGGCATTTTTGAGTGTTGCATTACGAAAATCAACCTCTTTCGCACGGCACTCTTTCATTACCATTCCCTCTAACGTTAGCCCAAAAAAGTTGCTGTCATTGAGAATACACTCCATAAATCGAAGGGGATCCGCATTGAGCAAGCTTTTCCAATCGCCCATCGTCCAATCTACCCCGATCATTTTGCACGAACTAAAATCGACGTCACTCATTTTTGTATTCGTCAATTTCATCACGCTCAAATTACAGTTTTCAAAACGGCATTCTACAAATCTGCACGAGTAAAAAAAAGTTTCACTAAAATCACACGAGACAAAAGTGCAATCCTCGAACTCCGCTTTGGTAATCTTTTTTCCATGAAGGTCAACCCCCTCAAAGTCTTCTGCAAAAACGTCCATATTATCAATGATGCGATCTGACATCATGTCAGTTTCTTTTGATAATATTTGCCAATCAACACTTAATCTGCTGCTTTAGAAAATTTTACCGATACTGTTAAACAGTAGCTAAGCTGTCTCTTCATAGAGTAGCGCTTCTATAAATATGAACGTCATTTTGAGGAAATGGAATCGTGATGTTCGCATCTTTTAATGCTTTATACACAGCCAAATTGACTGCATACTGAATTTTAAAGAAATTTTGCGTAGGAACCCAATAACGCATCCCAATCTCAACAGCAGAATCGCCGAATTTTTGTATTCCGACAATTGATTTGTTATCACTCGAAAGACTCTCAAAACCCTCAATGACCTTTCGTATCACGGCAATGGCTTTGTCCGCGTCATCATGATACGAAATCCCTATACTCGATTCAACAATCCGGTAATTGAACGAATTAATGATCACCTCGCCGATCATATTTTTATTCGGAATAGTGATCATTTCTTCATCTTCAGTTCGTAACGTCGTGTAGGCCAACTTGATCTCTTCGACTACCCCATAAATACTATTAACCGAGATCGTATCGCCGATCTTAAACGGCCGTGTAATCACAAGTGAAATCCCCGCAGCGAAATTCGCCACCGTCCCCTGCAACGCCAAGCCGGCGGTTAAAAATATAGCTCCAACAGCTGCAATAAAGGGTGCAATAGAAATACCAAGTTTTCCAATAGCAACAATAATCATTGCACCAAAAATCAATATTCGAAGGATATTTGCTGCAAATTTCCCCAAAGTTACATCAAAATCATGTTTGTTAAAAAATTGTAATAATGATGTGTATGCGTATTTAGAAATAAACCAGCCAATAGTGATGGTAATTATTGCACCGATAATTTGAAAACTGTAATTGGTCAAAAAGGCAATTGTTTGATCGTAAAATTCCTGTACATAATGTAATTCTTGATTCATCATAATTCCTTAGTAATTAAAAATGCTATTATGCCCTTAAAATAAAAATTGTGATAAAAATTCATCATGATTTATTGTAAATATTCCATCGATTAGAGTCAGAAGATCATTCGGGCGGAATTATATTTTTTTATCCCAAAACTCTCGAAGTCTTTTTCATATTAAACAAAATTACCGCAGCAAACGCCAGCAGACATCCAATTAGCGTCGAGAGTGCCAATGTCTCACCGTACACGACCCAGCTCGACACGATAGCTCCAACGGGGACGATAAACATAAACACTCCTGTCCGGTGTGCCCCTACTTTTCCAGCTGAGACAAAATAGAGTGCGGTGCTGAACGTTCCCGGCAGTACCCCTATAAATATAATCGTTACCCAGAATACGCCGTCATATGCAGCAAAATCAAACGGATGGTGCGGCAGGGCAAACAGCATATTGATAAACGCAGTGATCCCGAACACGATCAGCGTATAAAACATCAGATGGGCTCGTTTAGCAGCTTTTTGTGCAATAACAGTAACCATCGCCCACACAACAGCACATCCCAGAAAATAAGAGCTCTCGACATTCAAAAACGCGAACCCATCAAACGGTACACGCAATAGTATAAGAGCGCCGAAAATCCCGATGGAGAGTGCCGTGATCTGCCGCGATGAGATCTTTGTCCCAAAAATCGAGATAGAGAGTATATAGGTAATGATAGGGGCGAGAGAGGTGACCATCGTACCCCCATACCCCGCCTGACCATGTGAAAGACCCGCAAAAAAAAGATAATTAAACAACGATGTCAACGCCCCTGCGCCCAGCATGTACATAAACCCTATACGGTCTGTTTTCAGCGGTATTTTCATAAACCAAATAACCGGAATAATGGTTATAAAAGAGACGGCATAACGCCAAAATGCAGCTACTTGCGCATTGGAATGCTCTGCCGCAACCTTGCCCGCCGTCCATGCAATACCCCAAAACAGCATCGCTACTATCATCCATATCATGTACTTTATTGTATTTTTCGACTCATCCATAATTTATTCAATCTCTCTTATCAGGTTTCGAAACAATCTGCCGTACCATTGTGATAGAATAATATCATGATTTATCGCAACGCGCGTCTTGTTGACATTTTTTCTCTCACATCTCTTATTAACTGTTCCTATCGCGGTGAGAGTTCCCGCGCGGGATGGACGACTGAAGCCGAGCTGCTAAGCGGTCAAAATCGAGTTTCGGATGAGTACGCAAGAGTGGATTAAGACGATAAACGCCTAAAGGAAACAGTTTGGACATAGTACTAGCACCGATTGAACTCGACGACATCGCAACCATCCGCGAATGGGAACCCTATTCCTCAGAATTTGCCGAACTCGATTACGCTCTGCGCGAGGGGGGATGGCTCGATGAGTTTTTGCCAAAATCTAATACCCGCATATTTGCGGCAAAATATCATAACGAACTCATCGGCTTCTCCCTTCTGTGTGCTGATACAGAGGGAATAGAATTTCGTATCGCTCTCAAACCCGATAAAATCGGCAAAGGATTCGGTAGAAAAATAACGGTCGCAACTATACGGGAGTCTTTTGAGTGGATGGGCAAAAACTCACTCTATCTGATCGTGCGGTTGAGCAATACATCGGCACAAAAACTGTACGAAAAACTCGGTTTCATCCCCAAAAATGAAATAACCAAAGAGATACAGGGACAATCTGTCCAATTTTTACGGATGGAACTGGTTTAGCATCGCCCTTTTGATCATTTTACAAATTTCAATGATAAATATTGCTACTAATAAGATGATATAAAGAGTACATCAAATAGTCTCTAACTACATTATTTTAACTATCTTAATTAAGCATCCGATTTTTTTACATCGGATTTGATAAATAAACACAAGCAACAATCGTTCTCTTGTATGATAAAATTCCATTTTATATATTAATTCATTGTTCTTCCAAAGGCCAGACTATGACCGCATCCACTTTTTCCCGCCCTGATTATCGCTACCGTCTGCGTAAACCGATGCGGGTTACACATGAATATTTTGGATTGCTTCCACTTTGAAAATATTTACTGATGAACCGCTCAACGATGTCCTCACATGGGCGCATGAAATACTCAATGAGGATAATACCTTCTCGTTAGAAGTACTTAATCCTGATATCAGTCGAGGAAGCTATGCCGGAGAATTGATACATATCGATGAAACCACCTATATTTACCGTAGTTACAAAGCATGGAGTGATCTAGGAGAAATTCTTTTTTGCCGAATGCTGACACCTAAGATCATGTCAGAACATACTGTGCAAATCACCTATGAGAAACTCGATCTAAACGATTCGTTTCACCACAGTGATGCAAAAGAAGAAAAATACGGAACAGAGTCCCGTTTCGCTGCTATTCATAAAAATGAAGAACCTGCTTTTCTCTCCCCGTATCTGCGAGCGTTGCGAAGTGTACGTGTTGGTGAAAAAAAACGAATTTTAAATTTAGGTATCAATACGGGAGATGAATTCGACCTTATTCGTCAAATCCTCTCAGAAGAAGAATACAGTAACATAGAACTCGTCGGTATTGATCACTCTACTTCTGCGATTGAACAGGCACGAGAACGCTTTAACGAGGGGAACGCAACATTTTACGTCCATGACATTAATGACCTTGCATCTTTGAACCTAGGACGTTTTGACCTCATCATCACGATCGGTACACTGCAAAGTCCGGGAATTGAGTTTAAACCGCTGTTTATGAAGCTCGTTCAAGAGTATTTAACACCCGATGGAGCGCTGATCTTGGGATTTCCAAACTGCCGATGGATGGGAGGAGAGATGATCTATGGAGCCAAAGCGCCAAATTACCCCTATTCAGAGATGACTTTGCTGTATAAAGACGTTTATTACTGCAAAAAATATTTACAGCAAAAAAAGTTCCGAGTGACTCTGACAGGAAAAGATTATGTATTTTTAACGGCTACGTCGATCAAAAAACTCATTCCACCAACTCTATGAACCCTTCATCAATTCCATTATATGGAATTATAAGTTCCCCCAAACATCTCCTGCTTTATGCAATTTATAGATCCCCTCATCCTCTGTCACACAATAAATCTCAAATTGTGCAGTATCTAATTTCTCCTTGATGACCACTTCTTTTGCCCCAACAGATAGAGAATACTTCCGAATTTCCAATACATCTTCTTTATTTTTTGTGACTATTTTTACGATAAAGTCACCCATATACCCCGCATACGTAATGACACTCTCAATATTTAAATCAATTGCAAAGTGAATTATTTTTCTCTGAATTTCTTGTAACATTTATTTTTTCCAAATTATATATGTTTGATTATATCATATCTATCAATGCTTAAAAATCTGTAATTGAATTGCCATACCTTCACTATAGTTATTCTTGTTCATCATCCCATATATCATGATAAACTTTCTTCTTCTGACCCTCTACATCTTTAATATGATAGGCACCTTCATCTTCAGTAACAAAATACATCTCATATTGTTCGAGATCCTTGTTTTCTTTAATAACAACCTCTTTGATTCCAAGAGAAAGCGCGAATTTTCGTATAGCAAGTACACCCTCTCTGTCTTTTACAGTAATTCGGATTACGAGATCACCTTTATATCCGTGATACGTATGGATGTCTACAATGCTATAATCTAAAGCATAACGAATAATTTTTTTTCTTTCCTCTTGCATGCGCAATCCTTTTTATTCATAATCATAATCATATAATGGCACTTCTAAGCTGAAATCATTTATAATTAATCATTATTCTGTATGGAGATTTAATGCAATCATCGTCCCTTTCTACTATCCGCCAAGTATTAACACTCCCTGTTATTGTAATTGCAATGGGATATTTCGTTGATATTTACGATCTGATTTTATTTGGAGTTGTCCGTGTAGCTAGCCTTAGTGAGCTTGGACTTAACGCTGATGAAATCACCTCGTGGGGTTCGACTATTCTGAATATGCAAATGGGAGGCATGCTCATAGGCGGTATCCTCTGGGGAATACTTGGCGATAAAAAAGGACGGCTTTCCGTTTTATTTGCTTCTATTATTCTCTATTCTGTTGCCAATTTTCTTAATGCATTTGTTACTAATGTTGAGCAATATGCCCTGTTACGTTTTATTGCAGGCATCGGTCTTGCAGGAGAATTGGGCGCTGGTGTTACCTTGGTTGCAGAAATCCTTCCCAAACACTTACGTGGCTATGGCGTCATGAGTATTGCGAGTTTTGGCGTACTAGGCGTTGTTGCGGCCAAACTTGTTGTACAGTATTTCGATTGGCGTAACGCTTATATTTTTGGGGGTCTACTTGGATTTTCACTCCTCATGTTACGTCTGAGAGTACGCGAATCAGGGATGTTTGAACATAATTTAAGTGAGCATATTAAACGTGGTGACTTTTTCTCTCTTTTTAAAAATCGTGTTCTTTTGGGAAAATATCTCAAGACCATTGCTATTGGAATTCCTTTATGGTTTGTTGTCGGTGTATTGGTGATGTTTTCACCTGAATTTGCGAAAGCCCTTCAAATTACCGGTGCAGTAAGCGCAGGAACAGCACTTATGTACTGTTATATTGGTTTAGCTATAGGAGACTTCGCAAGCGGATATCTCTCACAAAAATTAAAAAGCCGTAAAAAAGCATTTGCCCTCTTTTTAACTCTTTCTGCTATCACAGTTTTATGGTATTACACCCTCACTGGGGCTACTCCCGATGCCTTTTATTGGAGTTGCTTTGCCTTGGGTATCTTTTGCGGCTACTGGGCTCTTTTTATCACGATGGCCGCAGAACAATTTGGAACAAATATCCGTGCTACCGTAGCAACTACCGCCCCAAATTTTGTTCGTGGTGCGGTTGTCCCTATCACTTTATCCTTTATTGCGCTCAAAGACAGTTATGGGATATTAGGAGCAGGGGCAATCGTGGGAGCAGTATGCTTTAGCTTGGGAGCTATTGCTCTTTATTATACGCACGAAACATTTCATAAAGATTTGGACTATATCGAAGCATGAAAAAACTGCTTTGCAGCCTTATCGCTGCACCGTTCTTTTTCTTCTCGTTAAGCAACGCTTCCCCTTCTGTAAAATCTCTAAATAGTTCATTGCAAGACATTGGATCAGAAGAATCATACGAAGAGATCAGTGCCCTCTCAGGACTTAGCGATAAATATGCCACGTCGTACAAAAGCTATCTAAAGCGCTACAAGGTAACCCAAAAAGAGCAAGCTATTGTTGCCAGAAAGTTTGAAGAAGCCAATATTCCCCTATTTTTTTCCTTGATCCCCTATTGTGAATCAAATTTTAGAAGCCATATACATGGAGCAGGAACGGCTGGCTTATGGCAGTTTATGGCACAATCAGGTCGTACATATGGACTTACCATTAAAAAAGGAAATGATGAACGCACCGATATGTGTCTCTCTACAGATGCAGCTATACGCTATATTAAAGACTTAAAAAAAGAGTTTGGGGCTTGGTATTTAGTTGATTTTGCCTATGGAATGGGGGAGTTAAAACTTCAACATCTTATCAAAAAGAATGGAAGCAAAAAGATTTCTGTCTTATTAAAAGACCCTGAATTCCCAAAAGGGACCAAGGCACATTTCGGAAACACTTTATTACTCGATGCTACGATCTTTCATAGTGTAAATGAAGAGTAGTTTTTTAGCCGATATTCGTATAAACTGCCTGTACATCTTCATCTTCTTCAAGTTTATCGATGAGTTTTTCAATGTCTATCATTTGTTCATCTGTAAACTCGACAGGGGAATTAGCAATACGCTCTAGTGCTGCTTTTGTAAGCTCAAGTCCCATTTCTTCAAGTGCGTGAGAGAGTGCACCGAACGAGGTATAGTCACCATAAACGGTTACTTCCCCTTCTTCAACTTCTAGAGACTCTAAGCCTGCGTCAATCAAAGAAAGTTCTAATTCATCAATATCCATAGCAGGAATAGGAAAGCTAAAAACAGCTTTACGGCTAAACATGAATTCCAATGCGCCATTATTGAGTGTCTCACCTTTACCTCGACCAAAACACGTACGGATATTTGAAATAGTACGAGCATTATTATCTGTGGCGCATTCAACGAAAATAAGAGCACCGTGAGGAGCTTTACCTTCGATATTCATTTCGAACATCGTCGTAACATCTTTCCCACTGGCACGCTTGATCGCTGCTTCAATATTATCTTTAGGCATATTTTGTGCTTTTGCCGTCAAAATTGCAGATCGAAGCTTTGGATTCATATCAGGGTCATCACCACCCTCTTTTGCTGCCATTGTAATCATCTTTCCCAATTTTGGAAACACGCGAGACATATTTCCCCATCGCTTCATTTTTGCCGCTTTACGATATTCAAACGCTCTTCCCATACTGTATGCTCCCTTGACTAAACTCTAAAATTGGTCGAATTATAATAATAAATGGCTTTAATCGTCAATAATTGCAATATCACTTTGTATCTGATTAAAAAGTAAAGAACGATTGTCAGTACGGTATTGATAATAAAACGTATTGGTCTTTAGGCTTCGCAACACAGCTGTATTATAATAGTGAGCATTAGAACAGCGTCCTAAATACAAAAAGGTAAACAATAGTTTAATCCGTGGATCTTCAAACGTCTCATGTGGCTGCGTAAGAAAGGTAAAGCCGAATTTTTTGAGATTGACAAGATCAAATATATAATAAAGAAAATCTTCAAATTTCGTATAAAAACCATCAAGATTTGCAATTTCATGGAAAAAATAATAATAATTATCCAAAAATTCAGGTTTTTGAATCATCTGAGAAAGTTTACTTTTGATATTACGTTTAGAAGCAAAATACGAAGGGTTAACAGCCATATAAATATTTTTACGTTCGGCTATTGCCTTATTCAAGGCCGCATCAAACTCTTCACTTTCATCAAAACGAAGGTAAAAAAATGCTTCGTCTGATTTGAATTTTTCTTCGATTTGATCAACTTCAGGATCAGAAAAATCAAGATAAAGGGTAGGAACACCGCATTCCATTACAAAACGACGAATTTTATTGGCTAAATGTGTTTTCCCTGACCCCTCTTCTCCCAAAATTAAAGTATTTTGGTAAAGAGTTCTCTCTTTTAGCTCCAAGGTTGCAATACTGTTTTGAAATTTTCCTATTTTATGTCGCATATATAATCCATTATTTTAAAATTAATACATGAGTATAACCAATGAAGATGAAGTTATAGATAAAAAGAGGGGACTCCCCTCCAAGTAGGAGGAGAAAGAAAAGGAAAAATTACCCTTTTACTTTCGCGTCTATCGTTGCAACGATAGACGGATCTTCGAGTGTCGATATGTCTTGCGTTATTACTTCACCTTTGGCAATGGAGCGTAAAATACGGCGCATAATTTTGCCTGAACGTGTCTTAGGCAACCCGGGTACAAAAACAATATCATCACATATAGCGATGTTCCCGATCTCTTTCATGATCACTTTGTTGATCTCTTTGACCATCTCCATCTCTTCACCGACGGTGTCATCACTTTTGAGAACGATGTAAGCAAAAATTCCTTCACCTTTGAGCTCATGCGGTTTACCGACAACCGCTACTTCAGCAACGTTCGGATGTTTTTTACATGCTGCTTCCACTTCAGCGGTTCCCATACGGTGACCGGAAACGTTGATAACGTCATCCGTGCGTCCTGTGATGGTGATGTATCCCTCTTCATCATAAATCGCGCCGTCACCGGTAAAGTATACCGGCTTCCCGTCTTTTTTCACATCACCGAAGTACGATTTTACGAAGCGCTCAGGATCACCCCAAATTCCGCGAATCATAGAAGGCCAAGGACGTGTTACACACATATAACCAGCCTCGCCCGCTTCTACTTTTATACCGGTTTGCGGATCTAATATCTCAGCGATGATACCCGGAAGAGGGAATGTCGCACACGCTGGTTTGATAGGTGTAGCACCAGGAAGCGGAGAAACGATGTGTCCGCCTGTCTCCGTTTGCCAGTAAGTATCCACGATAGCGCATTTGCTTCCACCGACTGCCTCATAATACCATTTCCATGCCGGAGGATCGATTGGCTCACCAACAGTTCCGAGAACCTTTAAAGATGACAGATCATATTTTGCCGGCTCATCTTCACCCATTTTGTGTAAGACACGAATAGCTGTTGGAGCAGTATAAAACTGATTAATCTTATACTCTTCAACCATTTTCCAAGGGCGTCCGGCATCAGGATAAGTTGGTACACCCTCGAACATTATCGTCGTAGCACCCATGGCTAATGGTCCATAAACAATATACGTATGTCCGGTAATCCAGCCGACGTCTGCCGTACACCAGTAGGTATCATTTTCTTTGACATCAAATACCCATTCCATTGTCATTTGTGCCCATAAGATGTACCCTGCACTGTTATGCTGAACCCCTTTTGGTTTTCCGGTTGATCCTGATGTATACAGGAGGAAAAGAGGATCTTCGGCATCCATCACTTCCGCTTCACATTTAGTGGACTGGTGTTTGATGAGTTCGTTGTACGAGTAATCACGTCCGGCCACCCAAGTCACATCTTCATTGTTTCGCTCAACAACCAAAACTTTTTCTACTGGTGTATTCCCGCTTAACGCTTCATCTACAACAGGTTTTAGCATATACGGTTTGTCTTTTCGGTATGCACCATCGGCTGTAATGACTACTTTTGCATCCGCATCTTCGATTCTGTCTTTTAGTGCTTCAGCAGAAAATCCGCCAAAAACGATCGAGTGAATAGCGCCGATACGAGCACATGCGAGCATCGCATATGCAGCTTCAGGAATCATAGGCATATAGATAACGACACGGTC
>JAYVLH010000047.1:0-15277 GCA_043759555.1 Sulfuricurvum sp.
AATACGTCCGTTGGTAATTGGAAACTGTTTGCGGATGGCTATTACAAGCAAAATAATAAATCATTACCGGTAAAGGATAAGGATCAGGGGACGGAAGAAGCGATGAAAGATTTTTCTGTAGGATTGAAAGCTATCAATGGCGGCTTTGAATTTTTAACACGTTTAAAACAAAGTAGCTATGGTAATTTTTACAGTTTTGAGGGGAATTTGAATCCGATTCCAGGTAGAGATCAAGGTCACGACAACAGCTATTTTTTCTCACAGCTTTCGTATAAAACAGCATTTAATGATTACAAATTGGAAACAAAAGCCAAATTTTCTCATAGAGAGTCGGATATAAAAGCAAATATTAATGATGTAGCCGGAGTAATGCAACGCTTTTTCCTTGTAGGTATTCCAATGCAAGAGGGATTTTATACTCATGAAAAAACCGCAGAAGAAAACCTCGAAGCTGAGGTGATTTTGACACTGCCTAAAATAAAATCTAATGATATTTTACTCGGGGCAGGGGTGCGTCAGGTCAATATCACCAAGGATGAATTTTACAGCAGTGTAGAAGATGTGATTACTCAAAATCGTACTGCGATTCTTAATGATGTATTGTACAATGATTTTAGATATAGAGAATCAAAAGAGCCTGCATTCTGGGCTAATCCTACTACAACATTGTTGCCTAGAAATACAGATAGAACTATTGGGTACGGTTATATTCAAGATTTAATATCCATTACTGACAATGTTGATCTTATCCTTGGACTGCGAGCGGATGATTATTCTGATTATGGTGTGCAGATGAGTAAAAGAGCCGGACTGGTATATCGAGCCAGTGATAGTATGATTCTAAAACTCCTCTACGGTTCTGCTTTTCGTGTTCCGTCTCTGATTGAAGCGTATCAAAACGGCCATATTAATACTCGTGCCGGAGACAGTACCATTGTCCCAGAAGAAACTGATACGTATGAAGTTCAAGGTATCTATTCACCAAATCTTAACCATAAGTTTTCCTTGAATCTTTTTTATTCACAATTAAAAAATGTGATTGATCTCGAAGAGTTTCAAGATACTATTGCTGGATATCAAAATTTTAAACAACGTTATAGTAAGGGTGTGGAATTTGAGTATTTTTATCATACGGCACGAGAACATAACTTCTATTTTAATGGAACGTATGTTTACTCTGAATATACGATTCCGCCAGAGGACAGACCCATTGTATTAGTAGATCAAAGTATGCCGGACATATCGAAGGTGATGCTTAAAGCAATGTATGTTTACCGTCCAACCGAAGAGCTTTCCTTGGGGACAACATGGAGATATTTCTCTGAAACAACGGCTACAAAGTTGTACTGGGTGGTATCGGATGGGACAGACACAACCATGAGTCCAACACATATTTTTGATGAAACGGCAACGTATAGATTTTCACCAAGTAGTGAAATTAGACTTACGGTTAAAAATGTTTTCAACAAAGAAATTCATCAACCGAGCTATTACTATGCAACAGATGGCGGAATAGTTAGAGAAGGCAGAAACTGGTTTTTAAGCTACGTGTATAAATTTTAATCTATTTACTCATGTCTTAACGCATCAATAGGATTAAGACGGGCAGCTTTACGCGCCGGAAAATAGCCAAAGACGATACCGACAATCGTCGAAAATAAAAAAGCGATGATGACAATCGAGGTATTGAAAACAAATGGGAGATCAAAAAAGAGGTTGATCCCCACTCCCACACTAATCCCTAGTATCATACCGATGATTCCTCCCAGTGATGAGAGGACAACGGCTTCGACTAAAAACTGAAGGAGTACTTCACGCTCGAGCGCTCCGATAGCCAGACGAATACCGATTTCACGTGTTCGTTCGGTCACAGAGACGAGCATGATGTTCATGATCCCGATTCCTCCGACAAGTAAACTGATGGCAGCGACGGCACCCAGTAATAGGGTAAGCATTTTGGTAGTTGAAGAGAGGGTTTGGACTACTTCACGAAGATCGCGGACATTGAAGTCGTCTTCATCACCTTGGTGTATATGACGGCGTTCACGCATGAGCGAGGTGACACTGTTTTTGATGTTTTCCACACCTGAGGCATTGTTGGACGAAAGCATTATGGTCGAAATGTCCTGATTACCGCTGATTCGACGCTGGAACATTCGGATGGGGACGACGATGAGATCATCTTGGTCCATTCCGAACATCGATGCACCTTTGGGATGGAGCAGTCCTACTACCTGACATGAAAAGTTTCCAAGACGGATGGATGCATCGAGCGGATTTTGATCACCGAAAAGCTCTTTATGAATGGTTTCTCCAATGATGCAGACAGCTTTCCCCCCTTGGAGTTCGGAAGATAAAAAGTTTCGCCCCGATTCAAATACCCAATCTTTGACCGTAAAATAATCGTTATTGCTTCCATCGATCGATGTTGAGTAGTTTTGATTTCCATAGACAGCTTGTACCCCTTTTGAAGAGACGGGTGCTACACCTTTGAGTCCTCCGATCTCTCGTGAAATTGTGGTAATGTCATCGTGGGTAAAACGTTTGGCCGTAGCATCTCCACCGCCTGGACCGTGGCGGTCTTGTCCGGGACGGATGATGAGCATATTACTGCCGAGTTTGGAAATACTATTAGTGACGTAAGCTGTTGTGGCATCACCAAGCATCACCATGGCAATGACGGAAGCTACTCCGATAACGATACCAAGCGTCGTTAGGACAGAGCGCATTACACTGCGGCGGATTTCACGAAGAGCCAGAATAAAGGCATTCCAAATCATGTGATATCCTGATGTTCGGTAGTATCGATGACACCGTCACGAAAATGGATCGTCCGCGTTGCGTAGGCTGCCATGTCGCTTTCATGGGTAACCATGATGACGGTGATACCATGATCACGGTTAAAGGAGCGAAGAATCTCCATCACCTCAATACTTTTGGCGGTATCGAGATTTCCTGTTGGTTCATCTGCGAGCAATACTAATGGATTTGTGACAATAGCTCGGGCAATAGCAACACGCTGCTGCTGTCCGCCGGAGAGTTCTCCTGGTGTATGATGAGCAACATTGTCAAGCCCAACGCTGTGAAGCGCTTTCATTGCCATTTCTCTGCGCTCATGCGCGGGGACGCCTCGATAGAGCAGGGGCAGTTCAACATTTTCGACTGCTGACGTTTTGCCTAGCAGATTGAACCCTTGGAAAATAAAACCGATGTAATTGCGCCGCAGTAATGCCCTCTGGTCACGAGTGAGTCCCCCGACATCAATCCCTTCGAAAAGATACTGTCCTTCGGTGGGAGTATCGAGACATCCGATGATGTTCATGGCCGTCGATTTTCCCGATCCGCTGGGGCCCATGATGGCAACGAACTCCCCTTGATGTATGGTCAAATCAACTCCGCGCAGGGCATACGCAGTGGCATCGCCTGTTCCATAGTATTTTTTAGTCCCTTTGAGTTCGATGACAGATGGATGTTCTTGGGTCATGGCTGCTCTTCAACCCCGGTGATGATCAAATCGCCATTCTTTAGCGTTGAGTTATGTATTATGGTCATGATGCCATCGGATTGTCCGGCAGTGACTTTGAACTTTGTCGGAGTTTCATTTTTTAATATCCAGACATATTTTCCTTTGTCGTCTTGAACTTTTGCATGTTTTTTATTATCAGTCGTATCCAAAACGGGAGGAGTAAAGCGCAACGCTGTATTAGGAATCACTGTGACATTTGTAAACGTACCGGTAATAATGGATGCATTGGCTGTCATTCCAGGACGCAAGAGAAGGGCATTATTATGAACTTCAACAACTGCTTCATAAGTGACGACACCGTTTACGACAGCGGAGTTCATACGCAACTGAGTAATTGTCCCCTCGAATATTTGGTTTGGATAGGCATCGACACTGAATTGTACTTTTTGCTTCTCTTTGACTTCGCCGACATCGGCTTCATCGACGCTGACAATTACTCTCATTTTTGTTAAATCTTCTGCCATTTTAAAAAGTATAGGCGTTTGCATTGTAGCTGCCACAGTTTGCCCAGGTTCGATTTTTCGCTCTAGTACGATACCATTTACGGGAGAAAGAACAACGGCTTTACGAAGATCATCCTGATCGGCATTGAGCTGTGCAGTGGCTTGATTGCTTTGCGCAACGGCGGCGGCTAATTGTGCTTTGGTTTTTTCTACGGTGGTTGATGTATTATCCATCTCTTGCTTGGATGGATAATTGCCTTGTGTTGATGCATACATCGTTCGGACACGATCCCACTCATTTTGAGCATTTTTTAATGTTGCTTTGGCTTCTGATATGGAGGCTTGAGCACGGGCAAGTGACGCTTTTGAACTGACGACTTTAGAATGGAGTTTGGTAGTGTCTAGCCGTGCCATAACTTGACCAATTTTAACGCGATCATTGTAGTCAACAAGGACATCGCTGATGGTTCCAGAAACTTCAATTCCAACATCGATTGTATTGGTAGGCTCTATATTTCCTGTTGCCGAAACTTTGGTTGTTAGTGTCTTGACTTCGAGAGGAGCTGTTATGTATAGTATTTTTTTATCATCGGCATGTTTTATCCATGCCCAAGCCCCAATACCTAGTATCACTAAAATAAGCCCAAAAATCCAAAGATATTTTTGGACGGGACGTTTGGCTGATGTTTCAAGCCCAAGTGTTTTTTCGATGGTATCAGAAGAAGGGGTCATAAGAGTTCCTTGGAAGGTTTGAGGGAAAAATGAAGTTTGGCAAGTTCTATTTGGATATTGATTTCGTTGATCTTGATCTCTAGTTCTTCCACATTTTTGGAATTTTTAAGCGTTTGCAGATCGTATCCTGTTTTGGTTCCGGCATTGACTCCTGCCCCAGTTGCTTGGATGAGATCATCATAAAGAGCAAGGTTATTGGTTGTGATGGTGATGTATTCACGGTAACTCTCGATCTTTTCGATTGTCTGACGATATGCGGATTCGAGTTCACGACGTTTATCGGCAGTGGCGGCTACTTCTTGGAGATAGGAAGCCTGTGCTTCTTGAATCGTGGATGATGCATTATACACGAGGGGAATTGTGAGTGAAAGACCAGCGCTATAGGTATCGCCGCGGTAACTGCCGGAGAGCTCTTTTGGGTCATAGCTTTGGTAGCCGATATTGCCATTGACTGCCAGAGATGGGAGGTAATTACTGCGTGTGACATCGTAGAGTTTTTGGAGGGTGTCACTCTGAGATCGTGCGTAGCGCATGTCAAATTGATTCTCCAGAAAGTCTTCTTTTTCTATCAGTTCAAAGCGGGGAATTGGGAATTTTTCAGGGTCTATATTGCTGATTTTAGCAACCTCATATCGTTGCTGGGCGATAGTGTATTGTGCCGTTGCATAGGTTTTTAGTTCACTGCTTTTTAGCATAAGTTCATTATTAAGCTCAGTTATGTCGGCTTTTCCGGCTTCGTATAAATGACGCTTGATGAAGATAGCAATATCCTCATTATCCAAACGAAGCCGGCTTTGGTCACGCTGAAGGAGACTTTTTTGGACGTTAAGCAATGCGGTAAAAAGCTGTTGATTGAGTGACGCTGTTTGCATTTGCAAGGTTACAGAATTGGTCTGCATTTTGGCATCGGCGTACTGGATTTGATAGATGATCCCACCGGAGCGAAAAATGTCTTGTGACACCGAGGCTGAAGCACGCTTCATATCGCTGTGGTAATCTCCTAATGCACTTTTATCATACTCATAAGTGGCGTTAAGGTTGACGGGTGCAATCCAACTGGTCCGCAGTTTCTCGTGCTCTGCATTATAGATCTCTTGCTGTTTTTGCAAGATAGTTTGTTTTTCACTGGAGAGAAGTGCTGTATTATCCGCTGCACTCACAGTTATAGAACAAAAAGCTAAAATAGAAAAAGGTAGATAAGAATATTTCATGCCACTATTGTAGTATAAATTGGGTAATTAAGACATAACCAAATGTTAATGAATGTTCCTAGATTCGTCTCTTTCAGGTCTTATTCTAAATCGCTTTGTGGAAATGCATCCAATCTGATAGTTGACCATGGATAAAAACGGCTCTAAAAATGAGTCAAAAGCAGTGGCGTTTATGTTTTCTATTCCATGTGCGTTGAGTAATTCTAAAATAGTAAGAGTTGATTCGATGGTAGACAGGCAAAAATCTTTCGGCTGTTCTTTGATCTGAAATTGCGAGCATTTGGTATGAGTAAAACTCAGTTTTGGCAAGCGCTGAAGATTTTTACTCAGACGAAGCATCTTCATCGAACATGGCCATGTTGAATCGAGAATAAAAATAACGAGCTGTTTGTTTTGGATATCGATTTTTTGTGCATTGAGATGAATGCTCTCTTTTCCGGGGTAAAGAAGATAGCAAAGATTATTGTTATCTTTTATGAGTGCGTTAACAGCGTTATGATCGGTAAAATCAACATCAATAAAAAGCTCTGAATTTGGAAGTGAGAGATGGGTTAGATGACCGGTTCCATTTTTCGTCTTTTTGAACTCTTTTGGGTGCATTAGGATGATAAATTTGGTTGCGGTTTGGATGGGTTTTACGGATGAACATAGACATAGTTTTAGTGGTCGATAGCAGTTATAACAGCTTTCTCTTGTCTCTATCGTGCTATCCATGACTATTCTTTCAAACTTTTTCGACAGTATACAGATAAAAAAATGTCACACAGCCATTTATTGGTGTTTTCTCTGTGAAAGTGATTAGACTTTCTTTCAGATTAAAAAATATGGGGCATTATGATCATTCATCTTGATTTAGATTGTTATTTTGTTTCTGCCGAGCGTGTCAGATCCCCCTATTTAAAAGGCAAACCGGTTGTTGTTTGTAAAGGGACGGATCATACGATCTTTTCGACGGAAGATACGAAAAGCGTTATGACACATCGTGTGGGAGCATTTAATTCCCTTTTTCAGCATGAACGCACGTGGAAAACATTTGATCCAAATAATTGGAAAAATGAGTTTATAGATGATCAGGGCAGGGTACACGGGATAGTCATCGCCCGAAGCTATGAGTGCAAGCCTTATGGGATAAAAACAGGTACGACGCTTAGCGATGCGCTAAAAATGTGTCCGAATCTCGTCGTCGTACATGGGGATCACCTCTTTTATCAGCTTTTATCGGGACGATTGCGTGAATTTTTACAAACCAAAATCCCTGTTTTAGAGCAGTATAGTATCGATGAGTTTTGGGGAGATTTAAACGGATGGGTTGAGGAAGAGGATGTTTATGAATTTATTCATGCATTGCAAGCCGAAATATTAGTAAAATTCGATCTGCCCATCTCGATAGGGGCATCGAGCGCCAAATGGATTGCTAAACTTGCGACTGATTTTAACAAGCCATACGGAATCACCATCGTACCCAAAGAAAAAATAATCGAATTTGTCTCTCCCATGAACATTAATGATTTTCCGGGTATCGGCAAAGCATTCTCAAAACGTCTTGAAAGTTACAAGATAAAAACGCTAGGAGAGATTCTAAAATCAGCCCATATGCTTCAATCGTGGGGAAGGGTAGGTGAAGATCTGCTAAGACGCATAAGCGGTACAGACAACGATAGTGTCCAATCTCACCATGATCGCCGATCCATAGGAATATCGCGTAATTTTACGGCAACGATGAACCGTGAAGAGATAAAACGGCGTGTTATTATCCTCTCACGCCATCTGTCCCATACGATACTCAAACTGGGTGTCAGTCCGACAACCTATCACTTTAAGCTCAAATACAATGGGGGAGCAAGCTCCAGTATTTCCACCACGATCGATAGAGCATTCAGTGAAACATTAATGAGAATAATCGCAGTAGAGACTATGGAAAAGATCGACAATCTCCCTGATTATGGTATACACAGTATCTCGATGTCCGCATCCAATTTTTCGTCTGCTCTAAAACCAAAAACATTTTCACTCCTCGATGCGCAAAGCGATGAAAGATCATGTCGTCTCAGTGCTCACATCACACAGCTTCGAGATAAGTACGGTGTAGACGTTATTCGCAGTGCCATAGAGAAAAAATTGATTCTATGAGTTTTAGAGAATCGAACGCAGTATAATTGCGAATCAAATACAAAAATTATTGTTCAAAATTACAAAAGGACTCATCATGAAGCGTATCCCTTTGCTGCTCTCATTTTCTATTTCGCTTGCCTGTGCTCAGGAAATTCTTCAGCTGGATAAAATTGAAGTGCAGGCAACAGCCCAAACTCTCGAAGAGCGTAAAGAAACTTCAATTTCAAAACGGATTATCAGCGGAACAGAACTGACGCAGTACGGTGATCTTAATGTACTTGAGGTGCTCAAACGCACTCCCGGAGTCAGTATCTCGGATGGCAAGAAGAAAGGGGCTCCGGGCAAAGGGTATACGCAAGTTTTAGTAGACGGTGAAGAAGTAACAACGAGTTCGAAGCGTCGTGCAAGTCCACTGGAACAAATCAGCCCCGACATGATCGAGCGTATTGAAGTGATGAGTAACGGTTCAGCCGAATACTCTGCTGAAGCGATGGGGGGAATTGTTAATATTATTCTCAAGAAGCCTAAAAGCGATGGATTGGCGATTGCCAAAATCACCGCAGGCGCGTATGGCGATTCTCCTATGGCAACAGTCTTTACTCAATACGAAAAAAAGCAGGGGAAAGTAAGTTATCTTGTAAATGGTACCTTTAGCGATACTAAAAAAGTAGACACGACCACAAGAGATACCGATACACTTGGAGTTATTAGTCAACAAAACGGTAAAAATGACAGCGATGCCCGCGCTTTTAGTGTGAATACCAAAGTGATCTATACGGCTGACAGTAAGTCTAAATATACATTTGACGGTGCGCTAGGGACGAATAAAGAGAAGGTTGATACGCATAATAAAACAGTTTCTTCGGGCAGTGTAACGAGTGATATCGATGAACGTACAGATACGAACGGTGATTTTTATGTGGCGAAACTTTTGGGTGAGCACCATATAGGTCAAAGCATGATGGCAGATTGGAAACTCATTACACACGAGAGAACACAAGTCGGTAATCAGAGCTCTATAGATGCTATTAGCTCTCGAATCATTCACCAAGAAGACGATTCGCTATTTAATATTTACGGCGGAAACGGTAACCTTTCGTATGCCATGAACGAACATTTCTTTAAAACAGGAGTAGAGTATAGACATCTTACTCAGCGTGATGAGGTCCAAACGATCATAAATGGAGTAAACACGACGTTGCCCTCGGATAATGTAACGATGCGTCAGGATAAATATGCCGTGTATGTACAAGATGAGTGGAGTGTCAGTGAAAAAGCGGTACTGACTCCGGGTATCCGCTATGAAAAAACGGATCGTGATTACGGCAGTGTAAACGTCATTGACTACGTTGCTCCATCTCTTCATTTCCTCTATCATATTACTCCGGAAGACAATTTACGAGCGAGTGTAGCCAAAACAGTGAAGCTTCCCAATTTGGATCAAATCAGTACAAGTGTAAACGGTACGCTGGATAATAATGACATTAATCATCCCGATATCACTGGCAATCCTAACCTGAAAGAAGAATCAGCACTCAGTTATGAACTGCGGTTGGAACACTACTTTAGTGACAAAGGAATTGTGAGTATTAATAGCTTTTATCGAAATATCAGCGATAAAATTGAGAAACTCACCATGTTTGAAAGTGGTAGGTACGTAGAACGCCCTTATAATTCGGGTGAAGCACAGCTGTGGGGGATAGAGATTGAGGCCAAAAAATCTCTTTCAATGCTTCTGGATGGTTTAGGAATATGGGGAAATGCAACCATGCAACATTCAACGCTCGAAAACAGACAGATCGGATTTAATGGGGTGATTGGTGAAACACCTGATTATTTACTCAACATCGGAGTCGATCATACCTATGCTCCCTATCACTTGACATATGGGGCAGCGTATCGATACAACGGCGGATTTGATGATCCCATCGATCAAAGCGGTATAAAAAAATCGCAAAGTGGTTACGGTATTTTGGATATGTATGCGACAAAACGGCTCAATTCGACGTTTAAATTGAGTGTAAATTTAAAAAATATTACAAGCACGACGATTGAAACTGCTTCTTCAGGCTATAGCAACGGTACATTGAATGTATCGCAAGTGGATAAAGAAAAATCTGATTCTCAAATTCTTTTAACCCTTGAAGGAAAATGGTAAAGTGACGAAGTTAACCGAGTTTAGGTTAGAATGTCTATAATTTAAGATCTAAAACCATCAAAGGATTTATAGTGAAAAATAATGAACCAACACTTGAAACAATCGAAGATTATAATAATTTAAAAGGGTCCAAGAAACGTGTTGTATGGACCGTAATTATTATTGGTTTGGTTATCGGTGCAATTTTTGCAGTAACAAAAAATTATTACGGAAATGTTAATGATACGATTCCCGTACAAGACCCGATAGTTAACATGCCGGTCAAATAATGCTAGCTGGATTAATAGGGTTTTATACTCTTTATATTCTCATTCGTCTTTATGTCAGCGTTATGCAAATTGGCTATATCAATCAGATGAAACGCAAAGGTGCAGTATTGATGGGGGAGCAAGCCTACCTGGACGCTGCTAACTATGCCGTTGCCAAAGAAAAACTCTCTATGATTGAATCATTTGTGGAATATGGACTCTTTATGGTTTGGATGATGGGGATGATTTTTTGGCTGAATGCTCAGCTAATAGAACAAAGCAGTATTGTTCAATCCATTGTTGCTGTATTGGGGATGCTGCTTGTCAATTCTTTGGTGATGCTCCCTTTTGGATGGATTGCAAAATTCAAAATCGATGCACAATACGGATTTAACCGCTCATCCACGGGGCAGTTTGTTAAAGATACCCTTATTAGCACGTTGCTAACCATTGTTATTGGCAGCTTAGTCGTGTGGGGAGTATCAACCATTATCACATCGAGCGAATTATGGTGGCTGTGGAGTTTTGGATTTATTTTTGCCATCGTTATTGCGCTCAATATGTTTTTTCCCACTATTCGAGCTCTCTTTTTTGACAAAGTAACACCATTAGAAAACAGCGAGCTTAGGGAAAAAATTGAAGAGCTGATGCAGAAAACCGGATTTGTCAGCAGCGGTGTATTTGTGAGTGATGCGAGTAAGCGTGATGCACGTCTCAACGCCTATTTTGGCGGATTAGGCAAAACCAAACGTGTCGTATTGTTTGATACATTGATTGAAAAACTTTCTGCCTCTGAGCTAGTGGCTGTTTTGGGTCATGAGTTGGGTCATTTTGCTCATGGTGATTTGTACAAAAATATTGCGATGGTAGGTGCAATGCTATTTGGGATGTTTGCCCTGTTTGGAAATCTTCCTGAGTCTCTTTACCTTGAACTTGGTGTGGCGAAATCGCCGCATGTGATTATGATGGTGTTTATTCTCTTGCTTCCAATGGTCAGTTTTGCCATTATGCCGTTAATGGGGTTAGTAAGCCGTCATAATGAATATGAAGCAGATCGTACCGGCGCAGAATTGGGAGGGGCAGAACATCTGGTCAATGCCCTTAAAAAGCTGGTCACGGAAAATAAAAGCTTTCCGTTGTCCCATCCGATTTATCGTTTTTTCCACACAACACATCCTCCTGTTATTGATCGTCTCCGTGCTTTGGGGGCAGATATTCATGTTGATGCCGATGAAGGTTTTGCAGATCCATGTCCAAACGACTAAAGGAACTTCATGCGGATGTGACACGACTGCTTGATGGAGTTGTTGAGTTTCCGCGTCGTGAAGCAGAACTCCTTCTTATAGCTTATTTAGAATGCAATCAGCTCTACTTCATTACCCATCAAGATGACCTAATCGATGAAAACGATCCAAAACTGATCGAGTGGATAGAAAAACGCCGCTTAAATGTTCCTCTCGAATACCTTACAAATCGTGTCAGTTTTTATTCACGAGAATTTTACATCGATGAGGGCTCGCTTATACCTCGTCCGGAAACCGAACATTTGATTGATGAAGTCTTACTGTCTGTGAATAAAGTGGATGCAATGACCGTGGTCGAAGTGGGAATAGGGAGCGGTATTATCTCGATTCTTCTCGCACTTCATTTGCCTAATGCCCGTTTTATAGCCGTAGATATTTCACCAAAGGCTCTTGCCGTTGCGCGTCGTAATATCGAACAGTTTGGTTTAGTAGATCGTATTGAATTGCGTGAGGGGGATTTACTCTCCTGTGTTACTGAAAAAATCGATCTGCTGGTCTCTAACCCCCCTTATATAGCACAGGCAGCACCGCTGGAAAGTAACCTCTCTTATGAACCGCAAAATGCTCTTTTTGGGGGTACGATTGGTGATGAAATCATACAAAGACTCTTAGATGAAGTCTATATGAGAAAAATCCCTCTTTTTGTATGCGAAATGGGATACGATCAACGCATAAAGGTGCAAGAGTATCTTAAAACTTTTGCGGTACAATCTCTGGAATTTTACAAAGATTTGGCCTCGTTTGACAGAGGATTTAGTCTAAAGGCAAAGCATGAATAAAAAAGCACTTATCGATACATTTTATTTGTTGGCTATCGCCATGACAGCTGGCGCTCTCTTGGTTTTGGGTGCCGTTGTTGCAGCCGTTGTTTTTCACTCTGAACTTTATTTGAGTATCCCGATTCTCTCTCGTTATGAAGAGGGTAAAATCATGGGAGAAATATTTTTACGTTTTAGCTATTGGTGTTATTTCATGGCAGGTGTTATTACATTTTACGAAGTATCACGCTATTTTGTTATGCAAATTGACAAGATTGCTATTTTAAGTGCCATGGGTACTTTGGGATCACTGCTTCTTTATTGCGGTGTGTATGTTCCAAAAATTTTAGAGTACCAAGCCAAAGGTGAGGGTGCTATGGATGCCTCTTTTGAAGCACTCCATAAAGCAAGCGAACTTGATGCAAAAATTTTGCTGGTTATGCTGCTTATTTTATTTTGCCGCAGAGTGTATGTACTAGCGAGTAAGAAATGATTCGTTTTGAAAATATCACTAAAAGTTTCGGTAAACGACAAATACTTCGTGGTGTTAATCTCGAAATTGAAGCGGGCAAAACGACGGTAATCTTTGGCGTATCCGGAGGCGGTAAGTCGACGATTATTAAACACATGGTCGGATTGCTTAAGCCTGATAGCGGAACAATAACCTATAAGGGAGCCCGTATTGATAATGCCGATGAAACCACTTTTCGTGAAATTCGTAAAAAAATTGGATTTTTATTTCAAAGTGGGGCGTTATTTGACAGTATGAATATAGGGGATAATGTCGCATTCCCCATGAGAGAACATCAAAAACTCACCCCAAAAGAGCTGGAATACAAAATCGATGAAAAGCTTACGATGGTAGGTCTTGATCCTAAAATCGTCAAATCCCTGTATCCTGAAGAACTCAGCGGCGGCATGCGTAAACGTGTAGGCTTAGCACGTACCCTTGCTCTCGAACCCGAAGTGATCTTGTACGATGAACCAACCTCAGGACTTGATCCCGTTACGAGTGATTTCATCACACAAATGATTTGCCGACTGCGTGACGAGATAGGTATGACCTCGGTACTCATTAGTCATGATATTGCCGAGAGTTTTAAAGCAGGGGATAATTACGCGATGCTGTTTGATGGTGTGATTGTCGAAGCAGGCAATAAAGAGTCATTTAAAAATTCATCAAACGAAGTCGTTCAGCAGTTTATAAATGCACGTTCACAAGGTCCCATTGCGTTTCATTAACGCCCCCCAAACTTCTTCGTCCACCACTCTTGCGGTGTGAGGGTTTGTTTTTGTAAAAACTCTTCATCAAAATTGTACTCATAGGTCGAACAGTATTCCAGTAGTGTTGCGTATGCTTCATTTATTTGTGTACTCATAGCATGGGCAGTTTTTGGGTCATCGGTGTGTTTGTCCGGATGCCATTGTTTCATCATAGTTTTGTAACGTGTTTTAATTTCAGAGAGGGTGGCTTTGTCGCTCAGGCCAAGGAGTGTTTTGGCCTTTATAAGTGTGTCAAAAGAGAGCATATTAAGCTTTAGGGGGTGCAGGGACATTTGTCTCTGCCATTAAAACGGATAAATTCGTTTTAATGCGTAGCATTAGTATTTAATCTTTTTGTTGACGCATAAACGTTGGAACATCTAAGAAATCTTCACTGTAATCGCCATTGGCAACCATCGCATGACGAACAACAACTCGAGGTTTAACAGCGATTTCTTTATTTTCAAATTCGCTATTGTTAATTCCTTGAGAAGCTCTTTTCTCAAACCCTGTTGCCACAAGAGTTATACGGATAAAATCAAGTGGAAGTTCCTTATTGGTAGTTGTTCCAAAAATAACCTCTGCGCTGTCATCAACACTTTTTTGAACCACTTCCATAGCGGCACTGATTTCCATGAAAGGAAACTCAGGATGCATATTAAAGTGAACCAAAACACCTAATGCACCATTAATAGACATATTATCAAGCAATGGAGATTCGATGGCATTTTTGATCGCTTCATAGGCAGCATTTTCACCTGTATATTCGCCGACACCCATAAGAGCCAAACCACGATGACTCATAACAGTTTGTAAGTCGGCGAAGTCAAGGTTAATATCGTCTTCACCACTGGCTAAAATCACACCTGAAGTACCGCTAACAGCACGAGCAAGTACACTGTCAACAATTTTAAAGCTCTCTTTGATCCCCATTTTTGGATCGATAATAGAGAGAAGTTTATCGTTAGGGATAACGACGATAGAATCAGATTCGTTTTTAAGCTCTTCAAGACCCTCTTCTGCAAGCTTAAGACGTTTTCGTCCTTCAAAGGCAAAAGGTTTAGTAACAACAGCAATGGTCAATGCGCCTACTTCTTTAGCTATTTTAGCGATGATAGGAGCAGCACCCGTACCTGTTCCGCCACCTAAGCCAGCAGCAACGAAAACAATATCAGCACCCTCTAAGGCACGACGAAGATCTTCATAGCTTTCTAATGCAGATTCTTTACCGACTTCAGGCTTCATTCCTGCGCCTAAACCTTTGGTTAGTTTAGCGCCAAGCTGAATTTTAATAGCCGCTGTTCCTTGTTCTAATACTTGTGCATCTGTATTAGCAATGATAAGTTCAATACCGGGAATTTGCTCTTTAAGCATATAGCCGATCATATTTCCGCCGCCGCCGCCAACGCCAACTGCTACGATGCGCGCTCCTGTTAGTGATGATGATTCATTAATTGAAAATGGTTCCATATTTGCTCCTTAGGTGTGATTAAAATAGTTGTGTTGCCCAATTCCAAAACTT
>JAYVLH010000048.1:0-27348 GCA_043759555.1 Sulfuricurvum sp.
AAGCAATGTTGCTTTTTTGAACACCATATATTCTAATAACATCCATGTTATTGAAGCAATAGCGGCTGAAATTGTTGTTGATAAAAATGCTACACCAGCGATGGCATTTGCACCAAATGCTGATCCAGCATTAAAACCGTACCAACCAAACCATAGAAGAGAAGCACCAAGAGCTGTCAAGATAACGCTCGCAGGTTTCATCGCTACTTTTGGATAGCCGGCACGTTTACCAAGTAATACGGCAAGAACTAAACCAGCCAAACCGCCGTTCATGTGAACAACCGTACCACCTGCAAAGTCAAGTGCGCCTAGGTTAAAGAGGTAACCGCCACCCCATACCATATGAGCAATCGGAGCATAAACCACTACAGTCCAAATCGCTGCAAATACCATCCATGTGGAAAACTTCATACGCTCGATAACAGAACCAGCAACGATTGCAATCGTAATTGCCGCAAATGTCCCTTGGAATGCTACGAAAACAAATTTAGGAAATAACAAACCTAATTTAGGATCTTGCAGATCATCCCATTTAATGCCGTTAAGCATCACGTTGCCGAATCCACCGATCACTTGATTTATTGAACCATCAGCCGTGCCAAATCCAACAGAAAAACCTGCGATAATCCAAGCAATAAATGCGACGACAAAAGCACCAAATACCATTGCATAGGTATTCAAAATATTTTTGGAACGCGTCATCCCACCATAAAACAATGCTAAACCAGCAGGAGTCATCAATAACACAAGTGCTGTTGATATCATCATCCATGCGGTATCACCTGAACTAAGAACCGGTGCCTCTTTAACTGCTTCAACGGCAGCTACTGCTGTTGTTGCTACTGCGTCTTCTGCAAATGCCATCATTGGCGCAAGTGCTAATGACCAAATGAATTTCTTCATCTTCTCTCCTTTTAAATGTGTTCTCAAAAACTCAACCACCATTCTATCTGTGAAACTAAGCAGTTATCCCCAACAAAGTGATTAAATTTTAATCACCATCTCTTCCTAAGCAACATTAAGCCTCAATGAGCTATAATCGGCAACTAATATCTTCACTTTTCGGGGACTGCATGAACGATCTGTTAGACAACAGCGAAATTAATGATATCAATATAGAAGACACTCTCAAGAGTAGTTATCTCGATTACTCTATGAGTGTTATTATCGGTCGAGCCTTGCCGGATGTACGCGATGGACTCAAACCTGTTCACCGACGTATTTTGTATGCAATGGACAAACTTAGCCTTTCAGCAGGTGCTAAATATAAAAAATCTGCTCGTATCGTCGGAGATGTCATCGGACAGTATCATCCACACGGAGATACTTCTGTTTATGATGCCCTTGTTCGTATGGCACAGCCATTTGCGATGCGTGCACCGCTTGTCGATGGTCAAGGCAACTTCGGTTCTGTCGATGGAGACAACGCGGCAGCTATGCGTTATACGGAAGCACGGATGACCCGTTATGCAGGTGAACTCCTGAAAGATCTCGAAAAAGATACCGTTAATATGGTAGAAAACTACGACGGCACTACTGTCGAGCCTGTCGTTCTTCCAACTCGTGTTCCTAACCTTCTTATTAATGGTTCCAGCGGTATTGCGGTTGGTATGGCAACCAACATTCCTCCCCATAATCCTAAAGAGGTTTTAAGTGCACTTGTTCATTTAATGGACAACCCGAATGCATCACTCATCGAAATTATGCAGTTTATCAAAGCTCCCGACTTTCCTACTGGTGGAACCATATATGGTAAAAAAGGAATTTTAGATGCCTACGAAACAGGTCGCGGACGTATCCGCGTTCGTGCTAAAACTCACATCGAGAAAAAAGCAAATAAAGATGTAATCGTCCTAGATGAGCTCCCGTATCAAGTCAATAAAGCACGTCTGATCGAAACCATTGCTGATTTGGTTAAAGACAAATACATCGAAGGAATCAGCGAAATTCGTGACGAATCGGATCGCGAGGGGATCCGTGTTGTCATTGAACTCAAACGTGATGCGATGAGCGAAATTGTTCTCAACAACCTTTACAAATCAACCAATATGGAAACAACTTTTGGAATTATCATGCTCTCGGTTTTCAACCAAGAGCCTCGTATATTTTCATTGCTTGAAATGTTGGGCCATTTTATTAATCATCGCAAAACAGTTATTATCCGTCGTACGATTTTTGACCTCGAAAAAGCCAAAGCACGTGCTCACATCTTAGAAGGTCTAAAAAAAGCTCTCGACCATATCGAAGCAATTATCAAACTTATCCGGGCGAGTAAAGATGGCGAGAATGCAAAAATTGGTTTAATAGAGGAGTTTGGCTTCTCTCCTATCCAGGCACAAGCAATTTTGGATATGCGTCTTCAACGCCTAACAGGGCTAGAGCGCGATAAAATTGAGAATGAACTCAAAGAGATTTTAGCTCATGTTGAATATCTCGAATCAATTCTTCGCAGCGAAGAAGTTCTTAAAGGGATCATTAAAGGCGAATTTATTGAACTTGTAGAACAGTTCGATATCGATCGTGTAACTGAAATTGAAGATAACTATGATGATATTAACATCGAAGACTTGATCCCAAATGAGCCAATGGTTGTGACTATCAGTCACCGTGGCTACATCAAGCGTGTTCCTCTTGTTGCCTATGAAAAACAACGTCGCGGCGGTAAAGGTAAAATTGCCGTAACCACCTACGATGATGACTTTATTGAAAAATTCTTTACTTGTAATACTCATGATACCCTCATGTTTGTGACCGATCGCGGACAGCTTCACTGGCTAAAAGTGTATAAAATCCCTGAGGGTTCTCGTACAGCCAAAGGAAAAGCAGTGGTTAATCTCATTAACCTTGAAGCCGACGAAAGAATCCGTTCGATTATCCCAACAAGTGATTTTGATGAGAATAAATCACTTGTTTTCTTTACCCAAAACGGGGTTGTGAAACGAACGGCTCTTAATGAATTTTCAAATGTGCGAAGCAATGGGGTTCGCGCTATTGTTCTGGACGATGATGATGCACTCATTACTGCTTACATCGCAACCGAAGAGACAAAATATCTCTTTATCGTAACGAAGTTTGCCCAATGTATCAAATTTGAGATTGACAAAACACGTGACCAGGGACGAAGTACACGCGGTGTCCGTGGTATCAAGTTTAAAATTGAGGGTGACGTCGTTGTGGATGCTAATATCATTAAAAATGATGAGCAAGAAATCCTTATGGTGAGTGAAAAAGGTATTGGAAAGCGTACTACTGCTGAGGAATACCGCCTTACCAATCGAGCAGGTACCGGTGTTATCGCAATGAAGCTTAATGCTAAGACAGGAACAACCGTTGTTGGGTGTCTCATGGTCGATGAAACCATGGATATGATGGCACTCACTAAAAGCGGTAAAATGATTCGTGTTGATATGCAAACTATTGCAAAATCAGGACGTAACACAAGTGGTGTTTATATCATTAAAGGTGATGATGTCAAAAGTATCTCTCGTTGTCCAAAAAAAGAAGATGATGAGGAAGAGAGTGAAGAAGGTGAATCAGTAGAAGGTACATTGGTATTGGAATAGTATTTGCTTAAATCAACTATTATCCAGCCCATTCAAGGAACATAATTATGAAATATTCAGCAGCTTTGGCATTTCTCCTCAGCATAACAGCATTACAAGCGGGTCTCTTTGCCGCTACTGAAGAAAAAGTCCGTTGTGTCTACAGTGGAACCGATGGTAACTGTGTGGAACCAGCTCTAGCTTCATCACAGCAACTTGTTATTACCGTTTATGGTCAAGGTGTTGCCCCAACGGTAACCGCATCTCCAGCACAAGCGTATGCACTTGCTAAACGGGCTGCGCTTGCCGATGGATACCGTCAAATCGCTGAAAGAGTCAGAGGTGTCCACGTAGAAGGGCAAGATTCTGTCAAGAACATGATGCTTCAACGTTCAAGTGTTCGAACTTCAGTAGATGCGATGGTACGTGGTGCCAATGTTATGGATACCACATTTAAAGATGGTCTGTGCGAAGTCGAACTCGAAATCGTTATTTCTTATTCACAATTTTCCAACTAATCAGCAGCTGTACCCTGATAGGCGATGATTTTCTCATCGGCTATCGTATCAGTACTCAAAACTCTCAAGTTTACCACGAAAACCTTTCTATTTCTAAATCCATGACGCCTTGTAACGGCATAAAAACTGTTTCCTTTACTCTACCCCGAAAGCTTAATGAACTTCTTGAAACAACGTTACAAGAGAATGAAGAAGAGTTTTTTACCTTTGCCACACGTCAAACCTTTCATCTACAAAGCCACCAGAACATAGAGACTAAGAACCAGTTCTCAACTGAAACACTCACCCTTCCGACACAATGCTATGCAGTCGACTTTAATGATGATTTTGTTACAATAACCTTACTAAAATAAGGGTTAATTTATGAAAATCGCGATTGTAGAAGACGATATTAATATGCGTAAATCGCTTGAAATAGCGATGGCTGATTATCCTCAATACGAAGTTCACACCTTCAAAAATCCTAAAGATGCCCTCAAAAAATTAGATGAAACCTTTGAACTCATTATCAGTGATATCAATATGCCAGGAATGGACGGCATCGAATTTGCCAAAGCGCTGGATGGAAAATTTGAGATTATTTTTATTACCGGTAATGCTACTCTCTCAAAAGCCATTGAATCCATTCAGCTTGGCGTTAAAGATTTTCTCCTCAAGCCTTTTGAAATCGAGACCCTCATAGCCGCAATCGAGCGAAGTGCCACCGTCCAAAAAAAGAGTAAAAAATCAGGTTCTAAATGTATGTTAAAATCAGGCACTTTCCTGGGAACTTCACCTGCTCTTGAAAAACTTCTCTCTTACATCGACAAAGCGGCACGCACGGATGCCAGTATTATTCTACTTGGCGAAAGCGGTGTTGGAAAAGAAGTATTTGCCTGTCATATACACGATAAATCACAGCGTTTCGATAAACCTTTTATCGCAATCAATATGGCGGCAATTCCTGAAAATCTAATTGAAAGTGAACTTTTTGGCTTTGAAAAAGGGTCCTTTACCGATGCCGTCGAAACCAAAATGGGCCAATTTGAACTGGCGCAAGGCGGGACACTGTTTCTCGACGAAATTGCAGAGATGCCCTACTCTCTTCAAGCAAAACTGCTGCGTGTATTACAAGAGCGCGAAATCAGACGTCTTGGCTCCTCAAAAAGTATTAAAATAGATGTTCGTATTATTTGTGCTACCAATGCCAATTTACAGCAAAATATCCAAGAGGGAAAATTTAGAGAGGATCTTTATTACAGACTTAATACCATTCCCCTTAGTATCCCTCCTTTGCGTGAACGCCGCGAAGAGATACTTACTATTGCGACCTCTGTCTTAGAGCAAAATTGTCTCCAATACAATTTTGGGCTAAAAACATTTGATGATGAAGCCAAAGCCGCCTTGCAGCTTTATACATGGCCGGGTAACATTCGTGAACTTATTTCGGTTGTTGAACGTGCCGTAATACTCAGCGATGGAGATCGTATCGGAGTAGATGACCTCTTTTTAGAAGCACGAGGGTTTGGGCGAATTTAATCTCGTCATACCGTGCTTGATACGGTATCCATTTTTTTGATACTTCTAGATTCCGTGTCGTGGCACGGAATGACGATACAGTTTTTTTCAAGCCCTAAGACGCTATAATCGCGAAATTATTATCCACTTTTAGGAACATGCCCATGAAACGTTATAACGTCGCAATTGTTGGTGCCAGCGGTGCTGTCGGTGAAGAAATTTTACGTGTTTTTGAGGAAATCGAATTTCCATTTGCAAAAATAGTCCCTCTTGCCAGCGCACGAAGTGTTGGAAAAACAGTAACCTTTAATGACCAAGAACTCCCCATTCAAGAATTAACCAAGACTATTTTTGACGAAGAGAAGATTGAAATCGCTCTCTTTAGTGCAGGTGGCAGCGTTTCCGCAGAGTTTGCACCGTATGCAGCAGCTGCAGGGGCAGTAGTTATCGACAATACAAGTCATTTTCGTATGTTTGAAGATGTCCCTCTGGTTGTTCCTGAAGTCAATCCTGAAGACATTGCCCAATGGCGCAACCGTGGTATCATCGCTAACCCAAACTGTTCAACCATACAGATGGTTCAAGCGATCAAGCCTCTTGATGATGCCTATGACTTACTGCGCATCGATGTTAGTACCTATCAAGCGACATCAGGCGCAGGAAAATCAGCGATGGAAGAACTTGTTGAACAAATGCAAGCTTTTTTCTCGTTTAAACTTGATGATGTAGAGCCAAAAAAATTCCCTCATCGCATTGCTCTTAATGCCATTCCTCAAATCGATTCTTTTACCGACACAGGCTACACAAAAGAAGAGCTTAAAATGGTGAATGAAACACAAAAAATCATGCATAAAGATATCGAAGTAAGCGCAACATGTGTTCGTATCCCAACTCTTCGCGGTCATGCTGAAACGCTCACTCTTACCTTTGATGGTGCCGTCAATGCAGACGAGGCACGTGAACTTCTGCGTAATGCTCCTAACATCATCGTCCTTGATGAGCCAAACCAAAGCGTTTATCCTATGCCATCTTTATGTATGGACCAAAATGAAACCTTTGTAGGACGCATTCGCAGTGACCTTTATCGTGAAAATGTTCTTCATTTATGGGTTGTTGCCGATAACCTTCGCGTGGGAGCTGCAACCAATGCGGTACGTATTGCTCAAAAATGGGTAGAAATGCAGGGAGAATAACCATGGATTTCATCGAAAAAATATTTGAACAAGGGCTTTGGAGTTCACGATTCATCATTGTTTTAGCAGTGATTTTTGGTCTTCTTGGTGCCGTTTTACTCTTTACTATTGCCAGTTTTGATATTTACCATACAGCAATTTATGTCATTAATACGTATGCGACGTCTGCACACCCGGAGCACTTTCACGAAGAAGTAGTTGGCGGTGTCATTGGTGCAGTTGATTTATACCTCATTGGCGTCGTTATGATTATTTTCTCTTTTGGTCTTTATGAACTTTTTATCTCCGATATTGATCCCGCAAAAGATGAACATGGAACAGAAAACCAGCTTTTAGCAGTCCATTCACTAGATCAGCTTAAAGACAAAATCTCAAAAGTCATCGTAATGGTTCTCGTTGTCGGCTTTTTTCAAAAAGTAGGTCACACCGTATTTAACGGAGCATTAGAATTGCTCTATCTAGCCCTCTCAATCACAGCAGTTTCCATTGGTCTGTATTTCTTAAGTAAAGTAGGACATCATGAGTAAAATTTTTGTAGATGCATGTTTTGGAAAAGAGACTCCCTATACTCCCGTATGGATGATGCGTCAGGCCGGACGTTATTTACCTGAATACATGGCAGTTCGTCGTCGTGCAGGAAATTTTCTCAACCTTTGCCATGCTCCTGAGATGGCGGCTGAAGTAAGCATTCAGCCACTTGATATCGTAGGTGTCGATGCTGCAATACTCTTTAGCGATATTTTGGTTGTTCCTAATGAAATGGGGATGAAGCTTGATTTTGTTAATGGCGAAGGACCTGTTTTTGAAAGTCCGATCCAAAATGAAGCTGATTTAGATGCACTAATAGGCGGAGATGAAGCCGCTTCAAAACTTACCTACGTATATGACACAATCAAGATTCTGCGTACACAGCTTGATAGCAGAAGTGATGAAAAAGCACTGATTGGTTTCACCGGAGCACCATGGACACTTGCTACCTATATGATCGAAGGTCATGGAACAAAAACGTATAATATTTGTAAAAAAATGATGTACTCCAATCCGGAACTTCTTCACAAAATTCTCAAAAAAGTCACCGAAGTAGTCAAACTTTATATGGAAAAACAAATCCAGTCCGGTATTGATGTCGTACAAATCTTCGATAGCTGGGCTACAGCCATCGAACCTTCCAAATATGATGAGTTTTCATGGAGATATATGGTCGAAATAGCCGAATATCTCAAAACCAAATATCCGCATATTCCTGTCATTATGTTTCCTAAAGGAGTCCCTGCTTTTTTAGATCATGTTTACGGAAATTTCGATGTATTCGGAGTCGACTGGAGCACTCCGATGTCTCTTGCCAAAGAGAAATTGGGAGATCGCTACGTCCTCCAAGGCAATATGGAGCCATGCCGATTGTACTCCAAAGAACAGACAACTGCATCTGTAAACGAGATCCACGAAATTATGGGTGGAAAACGCCATATATTCAACCTTGGTCATGGAATCCTCCCAGATGTTCCCGTTGAAAATGCACAGCACTTTGTTCGTGAATGTCAAAGAGTAAGTAAAAAATAATATGAGTACTATCTTTGGCCCTGTGCAATCGCGTCGTTTTGGCGTGTCACTTGGGATCGATCTCTCAAGCTCTACTAAACAATGCAACTTTGATTGTCTCTATTGTGAACTAGCCCCCATGCAAGCCATCACCCATCAACATACCGTTATTCCAGTAGAAATAATCATCAATGATTTAAAATCTGCTCTAAAAACACATCCAAATATCGACGTCATCACCCTCACTGCCAATGGTGAACCAACGATGTATCCCTATCTGGATGAGCTGATCGATTCAATCAACAGTATCAAAGGTACCATTCAAACACTCATACTCTCCAACAGCGCATGTCTAAGTGATGAAAAAATAGCAAACGCACTTTTAAAACTCGATCAAGTAAAACTCTCCCTCGATGCCGCCATTCCCAATACATTCAAAAAAATCGATCGTCCCGCACCAGGGATTGAAATTTCTACAATTATTGATGCGATACAAAACTTCTCGCACCACTTTAACGGTAAACTATTTATTGAAATACTTTTTGTCCGGGGAGTTAACGATACACTAGCAGAAGTTACAGCACTCAATCATGCATTGTTGCAAATCCACTGCGAACGCATCGATATCGGTACCATCGATCGACCACCAGCTTACCCAGTAGAAGGATTGAGTTTTAGTGAACTCTTTGAGCTCTCACACCATTTTGATCCAACGCTGCCCATTCATATCGTTTCGCGCACCCATGCAACAGCACACCCATCAGCCTATAATGCCGATGAAATACTCACAACCCTTGATAAACGCCCTTTAACCTCGGATGACATCGATGCTCTTTTTGATGAAGAGTCCAAAAAACAGTTCCAAATTCTACTCAGTGAGGGAAAAATCACCACAATTGAGCGTTCAAATATCATTTTTTTCCTCCCATCACAAAATAGTGAGCGAAAACGATCACAAACTGCTAAAAAATCTTGACAATTAAGATAAAGCTCACTATAATTACGACCTCTTAAAACATTCCGGATTAGCTCAGCGGTAGAGTAGGTGACTGTTAATCACTTGGTCACTGGTTCGAATCCAGTATCCGGAGCCACTCAATTTAAACCTTCCTGTAATAGGCATTTCCTAAAAATCATCACACACAAAATTATTTTACCGATTCAATACCTCTTTTAAGTCAATTTATGTGATAATCTTATTTGAATTGTTCACCTATTTTATGTAAAAAAATGTCTACTTTTATAAAAAAATTAATTAAAAGCATGGTTATACAATGAAAAAAATACATCCTATTAGCGTTTGCCTTTTCCCGGCTGCAGGGTATGGAACACGTTTCCTACCCGTCACTAAAGCGATGCCAAAAGAAATGCTACCTGTCCTTACCAAACCGCTTATCCAATACGGAGTCGAAGAAGCAATGGATGCAGGGATGAATACCATGGCAATCGTTACAGGCCGTGGGAAACGTGCCATTGAAGACCATTTTGATATCAGCTATGAGTTAGAACACCAAATTAAAGGGACTAACAAAGAAAAAATGCTCGCCGATATCCGTCATATTATCGATAATTGTACTTTCTCCTATACACGACAAATGGAGATGAAAGGACTTGGCCATGCCATTCTCACAGGCAAGCCACTTGTGAGCTATCAGCCCTTTGCCGTAATCCTAGCCGATGACCTATGCGTAAACGAAGGTAAAGGTGTTTTATCTCAGATGGTTGCACTCTATGAAAAATACCAATGTTCCATCGTTGCCATCGAAGAGATCGATCCACAACAAACGGATCGTTACGGTGTCATCGCGGGAGAAGAGATCGAACCTGGTATTTATCGCGTCAGCACCATGGTGGAAAAACCGGCCCCTACCGATGCTCCAACGAATCTCGCTATTATCGGACGCTATATTCTCACCCCTGACATTTTTGATATCCTCAGATTAACCAAGCCAGGCAAAGGCGGAGAGATACAGATCACTGATGCATTGATGGAACAAGCACGCTCTGGTAATGTCATCGCCTATAAGTTCAAAGGTAAACGGTACGACTGTGGAAGTATCGACGGATACGTAGAAGCAACAGTTGAACTCTATCAAAAAGGAAAAGAGCAATGAAAGGAATAATCTTAGCCGGTGGCAGTGGAACACGCCTTTATCCTATTACCAAAGGTGTCAGTAAGCAGCTTGTTCCCATCTATGATAAGCCGATGGTCTATTATCCTCTTTCTGTTCTTATGCTTGCAGGAATTACTGAAGTCCTTATTATTTCTACTCCAACAGATCTTCCACGCTTCGAAGAACTCCTAGGCGATGGCAGAGACATCGGAATGCGTTTTGAGTATTGTGTACAACCTAGCCCTGATGGATTAGCTCAAGCATTTATCTTGGGAGCTGATTTCATCGGGAATGATGATGTGTGTTTGGTATTAGGTGACAATATCTTCCATGGTCATGGCCTCACTAAATTGCTGGCTCAATCTGTCCGTAATGTCATGGAAGAGAAAAAAGCAACCGTCTTTGGTTATTGGGTAAAAGATCCTGAACGGTATGGTGTTGCTGAGTTTGACAAAGAGGGAAATGTTCTCTCCATCGAAGAAAAACCCGCTCATCCTAAAAGCTCGTATGCCGTTATCGGACTTTATTTTTATCCCAACAGTGTTGTCGAAATCGCACAAAATATCAAACCCTCCGATAGAGGAGAACTCGAAATCACAACTGTTAATCAAGAATACCTTGCTCAAAACGCTCTCAAAGTAGAACTTATGGGACGAGGATATGCATGGCTGGATACGGGAACACATGAAAGTTTACTCGAAGCCAGTTTATTTATCCAAACTATTGAAAACCGCCAAGGGCTCAAAGTCGCGTGTCTCGAAGAGATTGCTTTTGAAATGGGATATATTACGAAAGAAAAGCTGCTCGAATTGGCGAAACCACTCTCTAAAAACCAATACGGTCAATATTTGATCCGCAGAGCCCATGAAGGGAAAATTGCTGAATGACCTTTACTCGTACTGCTATACCCGATGTAATACTCATTGACCCTAAAGTTCACGGGGATGCCAGAGGTTACTTTGTCGAAACGTTCCGTGCTGACAAACTCGAAGCTTTCTTAGGTTTTAACGTCCCTTTTTGCCAAGACAATGAATCATCCAGCAGTTATGGAGTCCTGCGAGGATTGCACTATCAGCTCCCGCCCCATGCACAAACAAAACTGGTTCGCGTGATCGAGGGAGAAGTACTCGATGTTGCTGTCGATATACGCAAAGGTTCACCGACCTTTGGTCACCATGTTGCGATTCGTCTGTCAGGTGACAATAAATGCCAGCTCTTTATCCCGCGCGGATTTGCTCACGGATTTGTCGTCCTTAGTAAAACATGTACCTTTGCCTACAAAGTAGACAACTATTACAATCCAGAATGTGACCGTGGCATTGCCTTTAATGATCCCGTATTAAATATCGACTGGATTGCTGAAAGTGCAAATCTCCAACTTTCTGCCAAAGATACCAAACAGCCTCTCTTTGCAGATGCCGATTATTTTGACTTTAGTGAGAACTTCTATGTCTAAAATCCTCGTGACTGGCGCCAATGGACAGCTTGGAAGCGAACTGCACCTTCTTCATGATACTTATCCCCAGCACGATTTTACCTTTGCAAATAGATCCACACTTGATCTGAGTAACCTTTGTATTCTCGAAGATTACTTTGAAGATAAAACCTTTGATGTGATCATCAATTGTGCGGCATATACTGCTGTGGATAAAGCCGAATCGGATAAAGAGCTTGCCAACACAATCAACCATCGTGCCGTCTCACTGCTTGCCAAAATTGCTAAAAAGAAAAACATTACACTCATTCACATTTCAACCGACTATATCTTTGATGGCAAGAACTACCGCCCTTACATCGAAACTGACCCGACCGATCCGCAAGGAGTTTACGGACGAACCAAGCGTGATGGTGAAAATGCTATTCTTGACGTTGCGCCTAACAATACACTCATTATCCGTACTTCATGGGTCTATTCTACCTTTGGAGCTAACTTTATAAAAACAATGCTTCGTTTAGGCAAGGAACGTGATTCTTTTGGGGTGATTTTTGATCAAGTCGGAACACCGACCTATGCACGGGATTTAGCCAAAGCAATTTTGGACATCGTACCCAATATCAATAATACAACACCTGAGATTTATCATTATAGTAATGAAGGTGCTGCCAGCTGGTATGACTTTGCCCAAGCAATTTTCGAGCTCTCCGATATTACGTGTATGGTAAATCCGATCACCACCGATCAGTACCCGACACCGGCCACACGTCCCCATTACAGCTTGCTTAACAAAGCAAAAATAAAAAACGACTTTGGTATTGTCATCCCGTACTGGAGAGACAGCCTAAAACAATGCCTTGACTTATTAGGAGACAATCAATGAAAACCATTTTAGTCACCGGATGTGCCGGATTTATAGGAAGTAACTTTGTCCCTTATTTTTTAAACAAATATCCTGATGTTCGTCTTATCAATCTTGATCTCCTCACCTATGCCGGAGATATGGCAAATCTCTCTGACGCACCGCAAAATGAGCGTCATATCTTCGTCCAAGGGGACATCTGTGACCGTCCTCTCGTCGAGTCACTCTTTAGTCAATATGAGATTCGAGGAGTGATCCACTTTGCAGCCGAAAGCCATGTCGATAACAGTATCAAAAATCCGGGTATATTTATTCAGACCAATGTTAATGGCAGTTTTACTTTGATCGATGCTGCCTATAAGTCATGGATGGAAAAACCATTTGTATACAAGACAGGATACGAAGGATGCCGTTTCCACCATATCAGTACGGATGAAGTGTATGGGACGTTAGGAGAGACCGGATTGTTTACTGAAGAGACGTCGTACGCACCAAACAGCCCTTACAGTGCTTCCAAAGCAGGATCTGATATGATCGTCCGTTCATATCACCATACCTATGGGATGAACACCGTCATCACCAACTGCTCCAACAACTACGGTCCAAAACAACATGATGAAAAGCTGATCCCCACCATTATCCGCAAAGCTCTAAGCGGGGAGGACATCCCTATCTACGGTGACGGCAAAAATATCCGTGACTGGCTCTATGTGTTAGATCACTGCAAAGGGATCGATCTCGTCTATCATACCGGACGCAGTGGAGAAGTCTACAATATCGGCGGACGCAACGAGCGCAATAATAACCAAATTGCCCAGCGTATCTGTACTCTACTTGATACCATAAAACCTCGTGAGGATAAACAAAGCTATAATAGCCTCATCACCTACGTCGAAGACCGTGCCGGACATGACCGCCGTTATGCTATCGATGCTACCAAACTAGAAACTGAGTTGGGTTGGAAAGCGGATGAGAACTTTGATACTGGTATTGTGAAAACCATAGAGTGGTATCTAACAAAATACAGCCAAGATATTTAAATATGCCTATTTTAAAAGATATTAAACGGGTTCTCATATTACGCTGTGGAGCCTTGGGTGACCTTGTCTATACTACCAGTGTTATTGATGCGCTGAGAACCCAATATGGAGAAGAGATCACCATCGATTTTATCTGTACTCCCGGAACAGCTAAACTCTTTGAATTTGATCCTCGCGTACATCACGTATTTCACCTCAAGCACAAAAAACTTCCCATTTGGCTCAGTCCGCAAAAGCGTGTTATTATCCGCTCTTCAAAACAAAATCCTTATGACCTATTTATCAACTTTGAAATGGGGAAACAGTTTTTATCCCTCTCCAAAGCGATTCAAGCCAAACAAAAAATAGGATGGTTTTTCAGTAATCCTGATTTTTCAAACAGTATGCACATGGTCGATATTTCCAAATCTTTTTATGCTCCGATCGTCAAATCTGACATTCTCATACATGCTTCTCCTCGAATTATCGGCAAATCTTTTACCGAAGTGCAAAACAAGCTCAATCTACCTGAAAAGTTTATTGTCCTCAGCCCCAGTAACTCACATAACAAAAAGAGGAGACTCAATTATCGAGCATGGCCGCAAAGTCATTGGAAAAGCTTAATTACATTATTGCCGCCCGAATTGCCGATTATCATGGTCGGAGGAAAAGGGGAAGAACCGTTTTTTGAAGCGATTAAACCGTATCCTCCTCACATTATCGATCTTGTCGGTAAAACCTCTATTTCTGAAATGATTGCACTCATCGGTCAAGCTAAAGCACTTGTTGTGACCGATACCGGAACCGCACATATTGCCTCGGCTCTAAACACCCCGGTATTTTGCCTCATAGGTCCAACTCCGGCAAATCTCACCGGTCCGTACCAATCTCAGACCAATGAAGTACATATTATCTCTGCACACCTTCCCTGTTCTCCATGCTACAAAACTGACGTGATGAAGCAATGCACAGATAATATCTGTATGACACAAATTACCCCTGAAATGGTTTTAACATCGCTAAAATCAGCTAGCATGCTATAAAATACAACGTGCAAAAGGAGTCACCCGATGAAGACAAAAAATAATATCATTAACGAAATCAAAACTATTATCTTAAAATATGCCAAACCAACACGAATATATCTTTATGGCTCGCAAGTCAATGGTGAAGCTAACAAGAGTAGCGACATAGACATAGCTTATGATGATGAAAATTTCAAAGATCACTATCTTATTGATAATGATATTAAAAATATCAGCACTCTAGTGAAACTTGATGTTAAAAATATTGCAAAAACTGAAGAAAGATTTAAAAATAGAGTCAAATCCACGGGAAGAGTTTTATACAGCTCCACAAAACAACTCCGAGCACAAGATGGCTTATATAATTTTTCTAATGCACTAGATAGATTTGCAAGCGCTGTTGACCGCTATGAAGAGTTTAAAAATGAAGGTTTTGAGGATGTCTATTTAGATTTAATTGTTAAACGATTTGAATTTACCTACGAAATGAGCTGGAAAGCGCTGAAGAGGTACCTTGAATTTTTAGGCTTTGAACCAAAAAGTCCACGAATGACATTCAAAGAGGCTTACGCCCAGCAACTTATTGAAGATGAAGATGTTTGGCTTGATATGATTGAACAGCGAAATCTCACATCTCACATCTATGATGAGTCTGAAATTGAAGAAATTTTAAATAAAAGAGAACTCTACAAAGAGACCTTTACACAACTAAAAACCAAGTTGGAAGCTGGACTGGCTTAAAATGGTGACTCGTTAAAATCAGCTAATATCGTATAAAATACCATTACTATTGCTGGGAGAACTTATCTATGCCTTATCCAAAATCAACTTTGATTATCTCAGTCTACAAAGATACCGAAGCACTCGGCTTTATCTTGGACAGCTTAGAGCACCAAACTATACTTCCCGATGAAATCATTATATCTGAAGACGGCGACTCGATTGAAATGGGTGAGTTCGTTGCACTGCAAAAAGAGCGTTTCCCCAATCTTATCCATCTCACTCAAATAGATGACGGATGGCGCAAAAATATCGCGATGAATAACGCAATCAAAGCTGCAACCAATGAATATCTCATCTTTATCGACGGCGATTGCATCCCCTACCGTACTTTTATCCAAGGACACGTTGAAAATGCCCAAAAAGAAATTGTTCTTTGCGGCAAACGATTTGAATTGGGACCAAAATTTACCGATAAAATCAAAAATCATCAGCTCACCATGCTAACTTTGGAAAAGAAATTTCTATGGCATTTACCGTGGATGGTCAAAGACGGTGCTCGACATGTTGAAGAAGGATTTTATTTTCCATCAGGAAGCTTTTTAAGTAATAAAACTAAACGCTATGTTAACTACATCATCGGTTGTAATTTTTCTTGTTATAAAGAGGACTTTTTAGCCATTAATGGTTTTGATGAGACCTATCGACTTCCTTCTGTAGGAGAAGATATTGATTTAGGATGGAGATTCAGAGGATTGGGAATAGAGCTCAAATCCTGCCGGAATAATGCCTGTATGATGCACCTTTGGCATAAAAAACGTTTTGCAAAAGAAGAAGGGATTATCAATAACAAAATTTTAAAAGTTAATTTTGACAATAATACTTTTGTCTGTAAAAATGGAATTGTAAAATTGTGATTAAAACCGCTGCCTGTGTCGTACTTTATAATCCATCCAATGAAGTGATTGAAAATATTGCCACGTATGCCAATAAGGTTGATAAGTTCATTGTTGTTGACAATTCAGATATTCAACAACATGAAATTATAGAGAATCTTAAAACTACCTACCCCGATCTCATTTACATCAATAATCACAGCAACCTAGGGATTGCCACTGCACTTAACATTGCTTGCGATAATGCAATCACTCAAAAAAGTGATTGGATTTTAACTATGGATCAAGATAGTAAATTTATCAATTTTCAAGATTATTTACACTGCCTGCATTCAGTTGATAAACAATCTGATATTGCTCTCCTTGCTCCAAAAACAGGAAGATTTAGCCCTGAAGAAATTAAAAAAAATACTCAAGATTGTACCTTTGAAGAACAATTTATTGTCATTACGTCCGGTAATTTTTTGAATCTCCATCTCTTTACTACAATAGGAAGATTTGATGACAACTTATTTATTGATGTCGTCGATTATGATTACTGCGCAAAAGTTAAACTGGCAGGATATAAAACCTTCCTCTTTACAAATATTTTGTTGGAACACCAGCTTGGAATTTTACATAAACGCAAAAATTTATTGACGGGAAAAATCAAATACAAAACAGAACATAGTCCGCAAAGAGCCTACTATATTGCAAGGAACTATTTGTATCTAGCTTTCAAATATCGTCAATCTCTCCCTCAAGAATTTGCTCTTTTGAAGGTTTTAAACATTGTTTTTATCCACGACATAACTAAAATTCTCCTCTATGAAGATCAAAAATTACAAAAAATAGCCGCTAAATTTTTAGGTGCATATCACTTTATGATAGGTAAATATGGAAAACATACCCTTTAATATTGTTATCTCTTTCATCACGATAAATTACAATTCGTCACACCACACAAATGCCCTCGTTCAAAGCATTATTGCCCATACCTCTAAAGATGTAAACTATGAAATCGTTGTAGTAGACAATGCGTCAGAGTCTGATGATTATTCGCATCTACTCAATAGTATCGGCAATTTACCCCAAGTCTCCATTATTTGCAATCGAATCAATAATGGATTTGCAGGCGGCAATATGTTAGGCGTCAATTCCGCACATGGAAAGTACTACTTCTTTATCAATAACGATTGCCAATTGCTCAATGATACAGGAAGCATCATGAAAAGCTTTATGGATGCACATGATGATATCGCTGTAGTGACGGCAAAAGTAACCGATGAAAAGGAACATTTTTCCTCATCCTATAAACAGTTTCCCTCTGTTATCAAACAATGGTTTGGTAATTCGGTCCATAGAGCCCTTTCATCGAAATCTTTCCCAAGCAATAAGATGCACTTAGAGACTCCAACAGCAGTCGAGATCATTAGCGGTGCCTGTATGTTTTTTAGAGCAGAAGATTTTAATACCATCGGTGGATTTGATACGATCTTTTTTCTCTACTGTGAAGAAGAGGATATTTGTAAGCGGGTATGGAATTACGGTAAACAAATTTATTTTCTTCCTGAGGCAGAAGTTTTTCATGCCGGCGGTGGAAGCTCTATTCGTAATGTCGCTTTAGAAAAAGAGTTTTATATCTCTTATAAACTTTTAATCGATAAACATTTCGATTTTTTCGGACGATTTTTTATCAAAACGGCCCTCCTATTTAAACAATTTCGACGTATATTTACGAAAAAAAATGGGCTATCACTCTTTTTATTCGTTGCTTCCGGTTCACCTGTACGTGAAAGTCTGCGATATAAACAGAGTCTCAAAAAATGACTTTCACAAATTTTCATATCTCTCCAATACGATGGATATTTTGGTTTTTACGGACATCCATTACACTCATTGGAATTATTTTCACTGTAAACTTTGTCATAGATCCATTTGGAAATCGCAATTGGATCGTTGATAAACAGTATAAACCTGCTGTTCATGAACGGAGTGAAAAATACAATATTATTTTTAATCAACACAATATTCAAAAGTATAACTGTATTATTTTAGGAAGTTCTAGAGTAATGTCTATCATTCCAGATCATAATCAAAGCGGTGAACAATGCTATAACTTTGGCGTGCACGTAGCCAATAATCCAGAAAAACTTTTTATTTTACAAGAGTGGTTAAAACATTCTACACTCAAGACGGTGTATCTTGGTAATGAGCTTTATAATGTTCACTCAAAAAATCGCCCTCTTTATCTCAATAAACACAGTTTTACCAATGGATCAGAAGGAAATTATTTATCTGTATCTACATTTTTGATGAGCATTAAAACATTAAAAAATACTATTAAAAATGAGCCTCAAACCTATTTTGAAGCCGATGGGTCTATTCATTACTCTGTTGATGAAGAATCCATCAAAAAAGGTACGTTTAATCATTCCTATCAATATTTTCAAGAAATGGCGTATGGCACGATCCAACATGATTATCTTGACAACGCCTTTATCTACGAATCCAAAGCATTAGATCCTCTTAAAGAAATCAAAAATCTTTGTGATCGTTATCATATTCAACTTTACCCTTTTATCACAGCAACATTTTATGAAGCTCAGTTAGCAATTCAAAACAATCCCTCTTTGTCTATTGCTACTGAAAAGTTCAGAAAAGATCTTGTTGATATTTTTGGAACAGTGTATAATTTTGACATTAACAATTCACAAAATAAAAATCCAGAAAATTTTTACGATATTGTCCATTATCGTCCTATTGTAGGTAATCTCATGATTAATCGAATGCATACTGATAATGGATATGGCACCATCTTAAATAAATAAAACACCTACTATCAAGGGAGCATTAATGCTATTTAACAGCTATGAGTTTATCTTTTTCTTTTTGCCCATAACTTTCGGAATCTATTTTTGGCTCAATAAAAAGCGTCTAACACAAGCCTCTAAAGCATGGATGGTTTTTGCCTCATTGTTCTTTTATTCATGGTGGAATATTATTTACCTACCCCTCATCCTATGTTCTATCCTTTTTAACTTTACGGTTGGGTCTGCCATCTCTCGGGCAAATAGCAGTAGCTCCAAAAAAGGTTTGTCTCGTAAAACACTTTTAGCATTTGGAATTGTTGCTAATATTCTTTTACTCGGATATTTCAAGTATATGGACTTTTTTATTGCCAATACCAATATCCTGATAGGAACTCAGTGGAATTTATTACACATTGTTCTCCCTCTGGGAATTAGCTTTTTCACATTTACCCAAATCGCTTATCTCGTGGATTCATATCGTGATGAAGTGAAAGAAATGGACTATCTCAACTATACCCTCTTCGTCACGTTTTTTCCTCATTTACTTGCCGGTCCAATCCTCCACCACAAAGAGATGATGCCTCAGTTTGATACTATCAAAAATAAAGCTATCAACTACAAAAACATCTCTGCAGGTATTTTTTTATTCTCCATCGGTCTTTTTAAAAAAGTAGTCATCGCCGATACATTTGCCCAATGGGCCAATACTGGGTTTGAAACGACATCATCCCTTAATATTTTTGAAGCCTGGGCTACAAGTTTAAGCTATACATTCCAGCTCTATTTCGATTTTAGCGGCTATACGGATATGGCTTTAGCAGTTGCTTTACTCTTTAATATCAAACTTCCCATCAACTTTAACTCTCCGTATAAGGCTCTCAATATCCAAGACTTCTGGAGACGTTGGCACATTACGCTGTCTCGTTTTTTGCGAGACTATATCTATATTCCACTGGGTGGGAATCGCAAAGGAGAATTTAATACCTATGCTAATCTATTTACTGTCTTTTTAATCGGTGGACTGTGGCATGGTGCCAGTTGGATGTTTATCGCTTGGGGAGCATTACACGGCATAGCTATTGTCCTCCATCGTGCATGGCAGCAAATGGGACAAAAAATGAATACCGTTCTCGCATGGTTTATCACTTTTAACTTTATCAATATTACATGGATTTTTTTTCGTGCTAAAGATTGGACGCAAACAAGCAATATCATTCAAGGAATGATGGGTGAAAATGGCATCATGCTTCCCGAAAAATATGCCAAATATATTGGAAGTGCTCAAGAAAGCATACTCCAATTTGGAACTGTATATGAACACATCAACGGCAAAAGCCAAACAACGACCTATATCATTTTAGGATTCATCATGGTCTTAGTGCTTAAAAATTCGATGCAATTAGTAGAAGAATTTAAACCTAACCGCTTAAATCTCTTATTTACTCTCGCTTTATTTTTGACGGGAGTTTCCATGATGTCACGTGTCTCAGAATTCTTATATTTTAACTTTTAATGGCAAGAAATGAATAAAAACAAGTGGGTAAAAACTTTTTTTATTGGCTCTATCGTTATAATTTTGATGGTTTCTTGGATAAATTACATCGTCAATCCCTACAATGTCTTTGGACATGGTTATGATAAGTACTTCCCCAATAAAACAGAAATCCTTTCAGATGAAATGACTAAATTTTATGTTGCCAATCGTATTCAACCAAAAACAATTATGATAGGGACTTCCCGAATTGGATTCTTTCAAGAATCACAATTAGCCCCGTATCTTGATGCTCCTATTTATAATTTAGCACTATCCGGTTCTAGTATTGATGAACAAGCATCTCACATAGAGTACATGATTAAACATCATCACATCAAAAATATCGTCTGGTCTCTCGATTTTTTCTCTTTTAATCCAAGCAAACCGATTAATCCTCCATTTGAAAAAAAACGCTTATCCGATAATACGTACTGGAACGATTACCTGATTTCACTCTTTAACTTAAAAACATTTAACAGAAGTATTGAAACAATTAAAAGTAATTATTTGCCTCCCCTAAACGATAGAACCAAGGAATTGCCCAATAAAGAAGAAATTGAACTTAAAATAGACTATACGCTTAAAGAATATGCAACAAAAGAAGCATTTTTAAAATCCGAATCCTTTAAAATCCCTTCTTCAATTGACCGAAAAGTTGCACTTGTAAAAAAAACAATCGCATTCTGTCATGAAAACAATATTTCCGTTACTTTATATACAAGTCCAGTTTATTATAAACATATTGATATGTATTATTCAATAGGTTTAGGAAACACCTTTGAGTATTGGAAAAAATCATTAGCTAATATCCAACCTTATACCGATTTTTGTATCTATAATACTCTTAGCCATGATATGATGAAATTTCGAGACAGTTCTCATGCTATTAGTGATGTTGGAGAACTTGTTTTTAGACGGATTTTTAATCCTAAAACATCTGGCTTACCTCGTGATTTCGGCTACACTGTCACACCTGACAATGTCGATCAATATCTTAATAAACAGCGGAAAATTCATGATGCTTCTTGATAATAATTTACTAAAACGATGGAAGAATTTTTCATTAGTATCTTTTTCTGAAAAACGTTACATAATCATTTTTGGAATAACTATCGGATTTTTTTTACTCTATCATATTCTTATTTGGACGTTTTTGACATCAAAGATTTTCAATATTTCTCCTTATTCCATTGGTGATTTAGGAAGAATGAGCTATCAGATCAATTCACTATTTCCAAGAATAGAGCAAAATACTCTGCCACGAAAACATTTTGACGGAAAAAATTGGAAAAATGAGCCGATTGATTTAATTACAATAGGTGACTCTTTTTCTAACGGAGGAGGCGGTGGTAAAAATCCTTATTATCAAGACTATTTGGCAACATCGCTACATATAAATATTTTAAATATTCAAAATATTAATAAAGATTTTGGCTACATAGATACCATCCGCTATCTGCATCAAAAGCAATGGCTCAATACAATCAAGCCTAAAGCCATTCTAATCGAAAGTGTTGCAAGAGAAGCGGTAAACCATGTTCCTTCTCACCATCAAACTATTTCACTTAATAAGAAAGAAGTATTGGCTCAGATTTTCAAAGAAAATCACTGTACCTATTTTCCAAAACCATTACTGATTAATACAGCTAATTACAAAGCACCCTATTATTACATCAAATATCATTTCTCTTCAAGAGCAAAAAAAGAAGTATATAGATTTAAACTCAGCAAAAATTTCTTTACAGCACCCGATTCAAATTATCTTCTTGCCTATCACGATGATTTAAATAATATTAATATGATAAACACTAAAACTATCCCTCAATTAAATCAAGAGCTAAATACGCTTGCCGATGAATTAAAGAAAGATGGTATTACATTGATTTTTATGCCCGTTGTTGACAAATATGATCTGTATTATGACTCTATCGTAGGTCATCAACAATATCCCAAAAACCCATTTTTTTCTTCACTAAAAGCTCAACCTAAAAGATATATTTTTATCGATACCAAATCGATTCTTATACCTCTTTTAGAAGACAATGTACAAGATGTATACTACTCTGATGATACGCACTGGAGCTATAAAGCTTCTGAACGCATCACTAAAAACCCTATTTTTTACTTTCTAAAATAATTTTTAACCCTATTAGAATACTTTTCGTATTGCTGTGATTTTGCATATACTTTAGTCAAAAATCTTATTACTGCAATAACTGGTCTTGGAAGAATCGCCACTGCGCCAACTACATATTCAGATAACGCAGTCGAGTATTTTAAATACTCTTTATATTTTAAATACATATCATACGTTAAGATATTATTCTTTCTCAATGTTAATAAATTTCTAAATGAAAAAATACCCGAAAGAGAGCCAAAATCAAGAATTACTTTTAATTTCGATTCTCTTGTATAAATACTAGGTAATCCAAAAATAAAATCTTGCCATTTTTTACAAGCAATCTCAAAAACAATTGGCTGATTGGTCCATGCAATCTTTTTTTTCTTTTGATAATTCAGACTTTCAACTGAATATTCTTGTATCCATTGAATTTTAAATTCATTTTTAGATATATACTTAAGTATTATTCCCTCTTGAAGAAAATTACTATTCTTATATTCATGAAAATCAGCCTCTTGAATCAATTTTTTAGAAAAAATAAGACAACTTATACAAGTCATCAATCCACCCAAATCACTAAATAATACATTGGCGTCATTGTATACTTGACTTTTTATATGACTGGAAGATATAAGATTAAAGATAATTGCATCAAAATTATCTTTTCCGCTAGATAATAAATTTATTAAAAACTCAATGCCTTTATCGGGCAATCTATAACTGTCACCCAATAACCAAGTATATTCGCTATTAGAATACTCTAATGCTTTTTGAAAATTACTATCCGGATCTATAGTCGTATCATTACGATAATATTTAATGATTAGGGGGTATTTAGTAATAAACTTTTGCACGACCTCATACGTATCATCGGTAGATGCGTTATCTAATATAATAATTTGTAGATTATACTTTAGTGCAATAGGTATGTGAGCATCCAAACACTCTTCAAGAAAGTCTGACCGATTGTATGTGGGAATGGTGAAAGAGAGTAATTCACTGTAATTGTCATTCATGTTAATTTTCCTTTTAAAAATTGATTCGTTCAGATTCAAAAACGCGTGGACGTTTCAAAATTTGTGTGTATATTGCACCAATGTACTCCCCAATAATTCCAAGAAAAAATAAGACGATACCAAACATAAACGAACTGCCAATAATCAAAGGGGCTATCCCAAGCAGCATACTGTCCCAATGAAATAATTTTATAACGGTATAAACAATGGCCGTCATAAAACTCACAAAAGAGAGTAAAAATCCTAAAAAAGTCGCAATCCGCAGAGGGACTTTCGAGTTGTTGATAATCCCCAAAATTCCCATATCGTACAGTGAATAAAAATTATTTTTTGAAATTCCGCGCGGTCGTGCCGGCTGAGTATAAGGTATTTTTGCCGTCTTGAAACCGATTTCGGCAATAAGTCCCCGAAAAAATGGATACGGGTCATCAAACTCACGCATAAATTCAATAATTTTTTTATCATACAAACCAAATCCCGTAAACCCTTTGAATATCTCCACCTCTGAAAGCTGATGTAGTAATCGGTAGTACGCTTCACGGAGTTTGAACATCCATTGCGATTCATAGCTTTGTTCTTTGACCCCAATGACGATCTTATACCCCTCTTCCCATTTTCGGATAAAATCGACGATCATCTCCGGTGGATCTTGCAAATCGGCTACAATAGAGATCACAGCATCCCCACTACATTGCATCATCCCGTGAAATGGTGAGCGGATATGTCCGAAATTACGTGCATTAACGATCACCTTGACATTCGTATCACGTTGTGCGATATCTCGCAAAATCTCCACTGTCCGATCTTCTGATGCATTATCAATAAATACATGCTCATACTGGTATTCTGGCAATTTTGAAAAAACGTCTTTGACTTGAGCATACACCTCTGCTATATTTTCTTCTTCGTTGTAGCAAGCGGTCATAATACTAATACGTTTCATTAGAATCCTTTCTTTTATAAACTGAGACAAGATAGCCTTTTTCGACCAATTCATAATCGGAAGCGACGCTTTGAAATACTTCATTCAACAGTTTCAGTCGTTGTGCACGCCAAACTGATTCTTGATGCAGATAACCAATTTCTGGTAACTTAGGATCAATAATCTCATTATTGAGATTACGATCGATCCCTGTATCGACAAAAATATATTCAGGTTTATTTACTTGCAGCGTTTTAATGCTCTTATTCAATTCTTTTGGGGTGATCAAATACCATTTGAGATCAAAGAATGGCATCAAACTGTATTTATGTGCCAAAAATGGCAAGAAATTATCGTATTCAGAGACAATGTAAATCCCATTTTGACCCTGGCTATACTTTTGGATCAAATCTACCCCATTTTGAAAATAGACAGGGTTCATCGTTGAAACTATATGAGCCCGATCCATATCCCATGTATAGGTTACATGATGTTGAAAAATCTTTTCATATTGGCGTTTACTGCTTAATACACTTGCAACACTATTGATATAAACCACTCCAACAAGGACTGTAATCCCTATCGCAAGACGATTTTTCCAGCGTTCTACTATGATTTTTCGAAAAGGGAAAAGGAGTAAGGCAACCGTCACAATATAGATAAAAGCCCGTGACTTAAACCCATTAACATCATAATGCCACACAACATAAAGGATCAATTCTTGCGCATAAATTACAAGAAAGATCAAATATATGTAGTTCATCAATAGTCGATCTTTCAGAATTTTCAACAGAAGTACGTATCCTAATACAATCATAATCAAAATTTTAAACATCTGACTAAAAGAGATCGGGAACCCTATTACTCCATCAAGATAATAGTGTGCTAAGTCATTAGCACTTGATGAAAGGAGAAAACAACAACCTGCTATCATAATGGCAACAATGGTGCTGACAACTACAGCTGTAAAATGGGACTTTTCGCGATATGCATAGAATATGCCCGATACAATCGTTGCCACAAAAATCATCAATCCTATCTGAGGGCTTAACGCAACAGAAATAATTCCAAAGATTAAGGCAAAAAGATAATAAATAAAATTCTTTTTTTCTCCATAAAGGAATAACAAATAGACAATAACAATATCAAAAATATGACGCCACGGAGATTCCCCTGGAGGCAGAAGTAAAAAGTCGTAACCACGATAATTGACCATTACGAGTGAAAGTAAAAAAATCATGGCCGTCCACGGTAAACTACGTGTAATTACGAGAACAATAGCAATAAAAATCCCAAAATAAATATAATAAAAGAGATACGAGAATTTCAACCACCCATCCAGTGAAATATTATCCTGCCATAAAAGTAACTTTTCAAAAATCCATGCACTGCCTAAACCATACTGTGCATTAATTGCTGTGACATTTTTATCAAGCGCAAAATCGCCCACAGGGATAAAGATAAAGCTATTGTGATGAATCATAAAGCGGCTAAGTATTTGCCAATGAGTCTCAAATTTATTGTAGGACAAAAAATCAAAATCATTATGCGAAAGCTCTATTAACTCAAGCTTATTCGCCCTAAGCTGTTGATTTTGCAATACTTGATAAAGATCACTATTGTGTATACCATCAAACGTTTTTAGCTCAAGTAGTCCATTGATACAAAATTGATTTGTTTTAGGGTTATACGATTTCTCCTCATCCTTAAACTGAGGAGTAAAAATATTAAGTTCTTCTGGCGTTATAATACAGTTAGTGAAATTGCTATCGCTTATAACATCATTTTTAAATGTCACCGGTGATGGTAGATGATCGTTCCAGTAGCGTGTATTATCAACAACATGCCCATATTTAAGGATTGTCTTTTCTGGGATATTAAAATATTCATTAATAATTTTTGGATGATGAACGATCGGATCATAAAAAAGACACGTAAGTTGAAAAAAACCGATTATCAAAAGCCCAATGTAAAAAGCCTTCTTACTTAATAAATTATCTTTGGAGAATAAATAACTTTCTAGTTGTTTTATCCGCCCTTTTAACTGTTCACTGCGCGCCTGCCCATAACGCAAAAAATAGTTCCGAAATGGCAACACTGCACTCGTGATAAACGCTATTATTTGAAATATTAATTTTGCAGAATAATCTTTTCCTATAAAATAATCTGCCAATGGCAACAAAATAAGGAAAAAAATACTTATAAAAATCAATCTTTTATTTTTTACATCTAATAATGCCAATAGAGCTACTTTAGCATGACGTTTTGGTTTCATGCTCAAGTTAGTGTCTGCCACTATAATGCCCATAAAATAAATCCCGATAAGTATTACGCCTACTATATACTCTATCAGTTCAGCTCGCTTATTACCATTAAAGTAGATCGTCACACTCTCAAAATAAAAATAATGTGCTACTGATATTTCAAATGATTTGACAGCATAATGTGCAATCAATACTACTTGTATTGCGAGTAAAAAGATATATATTAGTCCAATATTTTTACGAAAAAATGTCATTTTGTCCCTTTAAAAGAGAAATTTTTATGCAACACATAGCTCCCTAATATTGTAATGATCGTCACAATAGCTTGTGCTACATAC
>JAYVLH010000049.1:0-28165 GCA_043759555.1 Sulfuricurvum sp.
AACATTTGATATTCTTCGTTGTATCGCTGCAAATGAAACAGTGAGTCCGACGGCCTTTCAAAACTCAGTCCACAATACTCCGGCATCGTATCTTTCTATTGTAGAACAAAACAAAGGGTATATTACGACGGTGAGTGATTTGCACGAAACGTCCATCTCTGTCTTGAAGGTGGGAGCCGTAAAATCGTTGGAATACGAAACACTGCTTCTTATTGTGAGTGATTCGATTGATTTTGAGCGGGTTGAGGATCTTAATCGATGCGATATTGATATTATGGAGTGTGGAATTGCATTTTTAGTTCGTAAAACAGATAAAAAAGCGACAGTAACTCTTACGAAGAAATCGTATCGTGGCTATTCCCCAAGCATGTGGCCAATGTTAGAGTTATTTGAGAATATCGTTGATTTGGAAAACGAAGAAAAAATTGTTGCAATTGAAATCTAACTTTTAATTAATTTCCGGCATAATCGTTATATTTAAACGCTTGGAGCTGACATTTATGTATATTCCTACTGCTCGTTTTTCATTATGGGCTGATTTTATAGAGCGGACTTTTTTAGATGAAGGATTTAAGGATCTGATCTCTAAAGGAATCATTAATGGGGCTACTTCTAATCCTGCTATTTTTAAAAATGCCATTCTTACCTCAGATGCGTATAAAGAGCAGCTTTCATCACTCTCTCACCTTTCAGCAAAAGAAAAATATGAAGCAGTTGCCCTGTTTGATATACAAAAAGCAGCAGATATTTTAAGACCGCTGTATGATGCAAATGATGATGGGTATGTGAGCATTGAGGTTGATCCATTCTTATGTGATGATACGGAAGGGACAGTTGCTGAGGGGATACGTTTGTATGAAAGCATTGGGCGTCCCAATGTGATGATAAAAGTTCCTGCAACGCAAGCGGGTTATGAAGCAATGAGGGTATTGGCATCTCGTAGTATTCCCGTGAATGCAACGTTGATTTTTTCCCAAACTCAAGCGATTCAATGCGCAGCAGCTTTTGCAGCAGCAGCACAAGAATCAAAGGCTGTGGTAAACACGGTTATTAGTGTCTTTGTGAGTCGAATTGACCGCGCGATAGATGAGAAGTTGGTGTCTTGCGGAATTGAGCCTGGGTTGATGGGGATTATGAATGCGGCAGAAATTTATAATAAAGTAGAAGCTTTGCATGTACCACAGTGTCGCGTTTTATTTGCGAGTACGGGTGTTAAAGGGGATGATTTGCGAGCATCCTACTATATTGATGAACTGCTTGCAAACAACAGTGTTAACACCGCACCAATCGCTACGATTGAAGCATATGTGGCACGCGGAGACAAAATCATTAAACTCCCTTTGTCAGATGAAAAAATTGAGGCACATAAACAAAAAGTTCACCAAGCAGGAGTGGACATGAACGCAGTAATTGAAGCGCAAATTCAAGAGGGACTTGATGCGTTCAAGTGTGCTTTTGACGAAATTTTGGATGCATTGGAGTAGATTATGGTAACTGAAGAAAATTATCATGTTAATGTAGATGAGTTAAACTATGATGTTTTAAAAAAGATCCGAGGATATTTGCGTCGTATGGTAGATGCAGGCGGGAGTGATTTGCATATTAAAGCCAATGGTGTCGTTCGTGCCCGCGTTAATGGTGAAGTCATTCCTCTGTCAGGTGAAATATTGTCAAAAGAAGATGCTCTGACTTTTGCTAAAGAATTATTACGGACACGATTCCATGAATTAGTTGAGAAAAAAGAGCTTGACCTTGTGTACCCGTTTGATGAAAATACCCGTTTTCGTATTAATATTTTCTTTCAAATGGAAGGAATTTCTGCTGTATTTCGTCTTATTCCTATAAAAATATTAACCATTGATGAGCTTAATTTACCTGAAATTGTGCACAGTTTTGCAAAAATGGAGCGCGGATTGGTATTGGTTACGGGTGTTACAGGGAGTGGTAAATCTACAACACTTGCAGCACTTATCAATGAAATTAATTGGAATAAGCGCAAGCATATTATTACGATTGAAGATCCGATTGAATTTGTCCATAAAGACCGAAAGTGTATTGTCAATCAGCGCAGCGTTGGGCAAGACACCATTAGCTTTGGTTCAGCATTACGGGCAGCTTTGCGTGAAGATCCAGATATTATTCTCGTAGGAGAGATGCGTGATATGGAGACGATTGAGATTGCACTTCATGCTGCCGATACAGGGCATTTGGTCTTTTCTACACTGCATACACTGGATGCAAAAGAGACACTAAACCGTATTGTTTCTGTTTTTCCCTCAGTGGAGCAAAATCGTGTTCGTATGACACTTGCAGCAGTACTAAAGGGGGTTATTTCTCAACGTCTTATTCCTACTGTGGATGGAAAACGGGCAGCTGCATTGGAAATTTTGGTTCGAACGTCTCGTATTGAGCAACTGATTGCGGAGAATCGAGATATTGAGATTCCTGATACCATCGCAGAGGGCAAAGAACTGTACGGCTCGCAGACCTTCGATCAAGGGATTTTAGATTTGTATCAGGCAGGACGGATTAGTCGGGACGAAGCCTTTAATTATGCAACATCACCGTCAGATTTGAAGCTTAAGATGGAAGGTATGAGCAGAACGATTGATAAAAATGGGTCCAATAATGACGATGAGCCGAAAGAGTTTAGAGACAATGAAGTTTTTGCCCTAAAAACGTAGAGGACGAAAGATAGCCTTATAATACTTTAAACAATTTTTAAGTATAATTCGCCTCATTTTATTTCCAAAGGACACATTATGCTAGAAGGCATTCTTAGAGAGAGTATTGGCAAACCCGCTACAAAAGCGCTACGCCGTGATGGTTATCTTATTGCAAACATTTACGGAAAAGGGCTTGAAAATATCAATGCTGCGTTCAAAATGAACGATTTTATCCGTACGGTTCGTAATAAAGAGAGTATTGCATTTCCAGTAAGTGTTGCTGGCAAAGAGTTAAACCTTGTTGTTCAAGGATATGAGTCTCATCCTGTTTCTGGAAACTTATTACACGTTGATTTGATGATTGCTCAAGCTGGACTTGTAGCGCATTATCACGTTCCTGTTAAGCCTGTAGGAACTCCTATTGGTTTGAAAAATAAAGGGATGTTGTTCGTTGCAAAAAAACGCCTTCGTGTTCAAGCGGCAATCGAAAACCTTCCAAATTTTATTGAAGTTAATGTAGCTCCTCTCGATTTGGGTGATTCTGTATTGGTTCGTGATGTAGCACGTCCTGAAAACGTTACTTTTACCGATGCAGATCGTGTATCAGTTCTAAGTATCATTAAAGCAAAATAAGTATGCTCATCGTCGGTCTGGGAAATCCTGGAGCGGCGTATGCTCTTACTCGACATAATATCGGGTTTAGAGTTATTGATGAATTGTGTAAACGACATACGGTTCACGATGTTTCAAAGAGTTCCTTTCATGGGGAACTGTTTAAAATGGGTGAGCATTTCCTTCTAAAACCAACAACCTATATGAACCTGTCCGGTAAATCAATCCTTGCCGTTAAAAATTTTTATAAAATTGAAGATGTCATGGTGATTCATGATGATTTAGATCTTCCTTTTGGCGCACTTCGATTTAAATTTGGCGGCGGTCACGGTGGTCACAATGGTCTTAAATCAGCTGATGGTGTCATTACAGCCAACTATATACGCGTACGTATGGGAATTGGAAAACCAGAGCATAAGTCCCAAGTCGCCGATTACGTACTTCATCAATTTGATTCAAATGAAGAAAAGCATTTGGATGAATGGATAAAAAAATGTGGGGATGCAGTAGAACTTTTACTTACTTCAAGTCTTGAAGATGTCTCCTCAAAGTGTTCTATTAGAGCTTTAGCGGTACAATAAAAAATGCTTTTTTTTAAAACGATATCATTTTTATATCTGCGTTATTGTTTCATTATTGCCATCGCTTTGAGCGGATTCATGCTGGGCTTTGATATGATGAACAACGGCGAGGCTCTTCCTGCTTCGGCAAATTTACTCATTATTTACGGTCTTTATAAATGGCTTTATGCTTTAGACATGATGGTACCTATTTCTTTGGTATTTGCTTTTATTGCAACGATTGTCGGATTGGTACGTTCAAATGCACTCACCTCCTTTTATGCTTTAGGTTATTCACAATTTAGAGTACTAAGCCCTATTGTTTATACTGTCATTACGATTTTATCGCTTTATATAGCAGCACACACAACATCGTTTGCCAGAGCCAATGAATATGCTGATAATTTGCGTACATCATCTGAATTTTTAATCCCTACTGATAATTTATTTTTTACGCATGAGGGGAGCTATATTTATTTTGGTACTCTTAATCCTTTGACGCAGCAAGCAAAAGTGGTACGTATTTTTACCTTTGTAAATGGAAAACTCATAAAAGAGATTCGTGCCAAAGAAGCTTATTATGACAATCACTATTGGAATATAGCGAATGCAGAAATTATTCTTCCTCCCCGGCGATTAGACTTAAAGGGGGCAGGTGTAGTGATTATGTATGGTCGAAACATTCGTGTACTTCATGATTTTAGACCTAAAATCTTAGATCAAATTTATGAGGGAAAAGTGAACTATACTATTGTAGATGCGTTGGATGCCTTAACACTTTTGGGTGCACAAAATATTGATCTTTCAAAAGTCAAAAGCTCTTTGTATCGTAATTTCACAACACCATGGTTTGCCTTAATAATGATTATTTTGATTTATGCGTATGTACCGATTGCTTCACGTTTTGCTAATTTGTCATTGTATAGTTTTATCTCTATTCTGGTGACATTGATTGTATGGGGTTTATTATTTATGACGGGTGAGCTTTCTAATAATAAAACACTTTCACCGGAAGTCGGTATTTTAGCACCTATTGGAGGGCTGGCTGTTTTAAGTTTTCTTCATCTAAGTAGATTTTGGATAAAATCGCGAATAAATTCATCACAAAAAGGGGTAGTATGATCCCATTTCAATCTTTAGCACAAGTTTATGGTACTCCGTTGTATCTTTATGATTTTGATGCAATGAAGAGTCAATTTGAGACTTTAAAAGAAGCATTTCGAGGTAAAAAATCAATTTTAGCGTATGCTGTAAAAGCAAATTCAAATTTGAGTGTTATTAAACATTTTGCTTCTTTGGGAGCAGGTGCAGATTGTGTTTCTATCGGTGAAGTGCGTCGTGCATTGATGGCGGGCGTTCCAGCTTACAAAATACTTTTTAGTGGTGTAGGTAAGCGCGATGATGAAATTCGTGAAGCTATTTCGAGTGAAATTTTATACATAAACGTTGAGAGTGAAGCAGAGCTAGGTCGAGTAGAAATGTGTGCCCGTGAGTTAAATACCAAAGCACGAATTAGTATTCGCGTCAATCCAAATATAGACCCGCAAACGCATCCTTATATTTCTACAGGTTTACACGATAATAAATTTGGTGTAGAAATTGATGCTGCCAAACGGATGTATATTCGTTCAAAAAATTCGGATTTTTTAGATGCAGTAGGTATCCACTTTCACATTGGCAGTCAATTGACCCAATTGGAGCCTATTTATGAAGCAGCTGTGATTGTAGCAGACTTGATGCGTTCATTGGAAGCAATCGATATCAATCTCAAATTTTTCGATATTGGCGGTGGACTTGGTGTTCGCTACAATAATGAAACAACGATAACCCCTTATGATTATGCACAAGCGATTCTTGGAGCCCTTAAGGGTCTCGATGTGACCATTATCTGCGAACCAGGACGGTTTTTGACCGCAAATGCAGGATATTTTCTTACCAAAGTTTTGTATGAAAAGAAAAATGGGTCAAAACGATTTGTGATAGTGGACGGTGCAATGAACGATCTGTTGCGCCCAAGTTTGTATAAAGCCTATCATCGTATCGAAGCGATTGATAAAGAGGGCGATATGACCATTGCAGACGTGGTAGGTCCTGTATGTGAAAGTGGTGACTTTTTAGCCAAAGATTATCTGTTACCGGCATTGGATCACAATGATTTATTGGTCGTTCACAGTGCAGGTGCATATGGCTTCGGAATGGGAAGTAACTACAATACGAGAGGCCGTTCTGCAGAAGTAGCATACGATAATGGTGAAGCTCGTCTTATCCGTGCACGTGAAAGTTTTGATGATTTAATTGCACTCGAGCGTGAGTATCTGTAATGTTTTTTATTGATGTACAGGGAACGCTAATCGATGACAATACAAAGCTCCCGCTTCGCGGAGCTATTGAATTTATCGATTATTTGAATGAATTTTCTATCCCTTATGTGGTTATTACAAATAGTACGAAATATGTGAGTGAAACCTTTTTAAATTATTTAAACAGTATTGGCCTAAACATTCCAACAGAGCATTATTTGGATCCGCTGATGGTGCTCGAAACACGTATTTCAAAAGATAAAAAAATTGCAGCGTACGGATCAGAAGAATTTTTAAGTGTTTTGGACACGATGGGGTATGTCCTTGATTATAGGTCACCAGATGTCGTTTTGGTGGCTATAAAAGAAGACTTTAGCGCTGATGAATACGCTGCTATGATTGAGTTTATTTTGAGTGGTTGTGAGTTAGTGGGGATGCATGAAACATCGCTTTATGTAAAAAATAATAAGCGTTACCCTGGAGTAGGCGCGATTTTGAAAATGTTAGAATTCGCAACGTCCACACACTACTCTATCGTAGGAAAACCAAGTATCTCTTTTTTTGAAGCGGCATTGACATTATTGTCACATCAAAAAGATAATGTTAAATTTGAGAAGATCACAATGATTAGTGACGATGTTACCGGAGATCTGTTACCAGCGCAAGCACTTGGAATGAGGGGAGTGTTTGTATTAAGCGGTAAGTATCGTAATGCAGGGGAGATACTGCCACAGCTTCCGATACAGCCCAGTGCTATTTACGCAGATATGAAAGCAGTATTGGAGAGCTTATGAATACTTTAGAAGAGTGCCGAACGATTATTGATGCATTGGATGATGAAGTTGTCACTCTTCTGAATCGTCGCATGGAAGTTGTGCAGCGTGTCGGAGAGATTAAGCATAACACTAAAGGGGCAATTTATCGTCCTGAACGTGAAAAAGCGATTATTGACAGATTGAGTTCACGAAGCAGTGAAGCAAAAGGGTTACTCAATAAGCAAGCGATTGAAGCCATTTTTTTAGAAATTTTTGCTGTGGCACGTAATCTTGAACTTCCTGAAAAAATCGCTTACTTAGGACCTGAAGGTAGTTTTACACATCAAGCGGCAGAGTCACGTTTTGGTGCGATGAGTGATTATCTCTCGCTGGGTTCAATTGATGCGGTATTTAAAACACTGGAAGCCGGACGCGCAAAATTCGGAGTTGTCCCTATTGAGAACAGCCGTGATGGGGTAGTGGGTGAAACGCTTGATTTACTAGGTAAAAGCACTGTTAAAATAGTCGCAGAACTCTATATGCCCATACATATGGCATTTGCCAGTAAAGCAGAAAAACTTTTTCATATTAAAAGAATTTATTCGAAAGATAAGGGATTCGGTCAGTGCCGAGAGTTTTTGCTGGAGCACGGATTGGATCGTATCGAACATATCCCTGTTGAATCAACCGCAAAAGCGGCTGTCTTAGCTTCTAAAGATCCGGAAGCTGCAGCGATTTGTTCTCACATTGCAGCAAAACTTTATGGGATACCGACACTTTTTGAAAATATCGAAGATACACACAACAATGCTACACGCTTTTTTATTCTGAGTGATTTTAAAAATGCAGTGAGCGGTGAAGATAAGACCTCCATTTTAGTCCGTCTTAAAGAGGCTCAAAAATCCGGTGCACTTTTTCACTTTTTGGAAGATTTTAATAAAGCACAGATAAATTTGAGTAAAATTGAAAGCCGTCCTGCTCGAGATAATGATGGCTTTGGATATTTGTTTTTTATAGATTTTTTTGGTCATATAGATGAAGAGTCAGTTCAAGAGATTATAAATAAACACACTGATGAAGTGACATGGCTGGGAAGCTACGTAAAGGGAGAGTTATGACATTTAACAGCACATTAGAATCGATTACAAGCTATGAAGCAGGAAAGCCCATCGAACTGGTGGTCCGTGAATATGGAATCGATAAAAAAGATATTGTAAAATTGGCAAGCAATGAAAACCCTTTTGGATGTTCACCTAAAGTAAAAGAAGCTGTGAAGGCTATTATTGACAATATGGCATTGTATCCCGATGATTCGATGGTGAAGCTCAAAAATGGACTCACACATAAATATGGAATCGATGCAGATGAGTTGATTATCGGTGCTGGAAGTGATCAGGTCATCGAGTTCGCTATTCACGCTAAAGCACATGAGGGGACATCTGTTCTTATGAACAGCGTAACCTTTGCTATGTATGAAATTTATGCCAAGCAAGTGGGAGCTAAGATACTTCGAACTGCTTCTCGTGAGCACAATATGGATGAGTTCTATGCTCTTTATCTGGAACATAAACCTTCTATCGTCTTTTTATGTACCCCTAATAATCCAACTGGGGATGCATTGGATGCCCAAGAGATGCGAAAATTTATACAAAAAGTTGATTCAGATACACTGGTGATTGTCGATGGTGCCTATATGGAATATGCACGGTTTAAAGATGCTTCAAAAGCGGTTAACCCTCGAGAATTGATTTCTCAATTTGACAATGTACTTTTTCTTGGGACATTTTCAAAAGCATACGGTTTGGGCGGGATGCGTGTAGGGTATGGTATTGCTCGCTCACCTATCATAAAAGCGCTGTATAAAGTTCGTCCGCCATTTAATATTACGACTCTTTCACTTGAAGCTGCTTCGGTCGCTCTTGAAGATGAAGATTTTGTGGATGAATGTATTGCAGATAATTTTGAGCAAATGAAGCGTTATGAAGAATTTGCGGCATCAAAAAAGATTTCAATTATCGACAGTTATACAAACTTCGTCACTTTATCGCTTCCCGAGAGAAAAAATTCATCACAAATAGCCCAAGAATTATTAAAAAAGGGTATGATTGTACGAGATTTAAGCAGCTATGGGTTGAATGCAATTCGCGTGACCATTGGCACATCGATACAAAATGATCGATTTTTTACCCTCGCAGAACCTTTATTGTAAAGTAGGCATTCAAAAGAATGGATTTTAAAGTACTTTTTTCACAGCTTGTTGTTGTTTTTACTAAGTTAACCCAAGCGCAAAAAACGATAATAGGTGCTGCGGTTGCCGCAATTATTGGTTTTTTAATTTTTTTAGTTGTTTATACTTCGACTGGTTCTAAGAATAGTGATGAAGGCTATCAGGTCCTTTTTGAATCGTTAACTCCGCAAGATGCCGCACAGGTAGTTGCTCAGCTTGAAAAAGATAAAATCCCCTATAAAATCCCAAGAGACAATGTCATCGAAGTTCCCAAAGAAATAGTGTATAAAGAGCGTATCACAATCGCTTCTATGGGAATACCAAAAGAGGGTCATGTAGGTTTTGAACTTTTCGATAAACAAGAGTTTGGTGCAACCAATTTTGACCAAGATATAAAATTTAGACGTGCGCTTGAAGGTGAATTGGCCCGCTCTATTGATTCACTCTCTCCTGTAGAAAAATCAAGTGTTTCCTTGGCATTGCCTAAAGAGACACTCTTTGTCTCTGAGGCAGTTCCCCCTTCTGCATCAATTATGGTACAACTGCATGAAGATCGCAAGTTGACATCTAAGCAAATAAGAGGTATCAAAAAACTGGTAGCTGCAGCGGTTCCAAAACTTACGATTGAAAATGTCATGTTGATTAATTCTGAAGGTGAAAGCCTTGGAGACAGCGATGCAGAAGCCATGATGGGCGAACTGTCACAGATGCAGCAGCAATTTAAAACAAAAGAAGAAAAAAAACAGGAAGAGAAAATAGTTAATGTTCTTTCTCCTTTTATTGGTGGCAAGGAACGTGTGGTAGCCAAAGTGACGATTGAGTACGATTTCTCAGAACAAAGTTCTACATCAGAAAAGTATGATCCTGAAAATGTAGTTCGAAGTGAGCAAACCAGCGAAGAAAAGCATGATGGGGTAACTCCTGCTGCCGTGGGCGGCGTTCCCGGAGCTGTCAGTAATATAGGTCCTGTACCGGAACTAAATGGAACGTCTGTCAGTGGTGATAAATATGAAAAGACGACGGGGACGACCAACTTTGAAGTGTCCAAAACGGTTTCTACAACTAAAATGGAATTTGCACGAATTAAGCGTATTACTGCAGCGGTAGTAGTTGATGGAAAATATGCACCTAAAAAGGGTGCTAATGGGGAAGCTAGCGAAGAAGTCGAGTATGTAGCTCTTGATCAGACACAGCTTGATGCCATAACGTCATTAGTGAAGCAGTCCATAGGTGTAGATGATACCCGAGGTGATTTGGTTACGGTTCGAAATTTTGAGTTTGAAGCAACGAAAGGGAGTATGGGCACTAAAGATGCTGCTTCTAAAACATCTGAATTTATGAGTATGTACGTTCAGCCTTTAATGCCGATTCTCAAATACATCGTTGTCATGATTATTTTATTTATTGCGTATAAAAAAGTAATATTGCCTTTTGCGGATCGTATGTTAGAGTTTACGCGTGAAGAAGAGGAATACGAAAAGCCAGTTTTGGAAATAAGTGATGATGAAGATGAAGATCTGGTCGAAAAAGTCCAACAAATGCGTAAAAAGGTTGAAAACCAACTTGGGCTTGGTGAAGGCTTTAACGAAGATGAACTTAAATATGATGTGATACTTGAGAAGATTCGAGAAATTGCTGAAGATCGCCCCGATGAGATTGCGTCATTAATCCAAGCATTAATCAATGATGAATCAGCACCTTTGCGTGGCGTATAAAAAGAAGGAAGAGTAAGATGACATTGACGCAACAGCAACAGGCACACTTTGATGAGATGGGAATGGCAGAAAAAGTGGCTATATTATTGCTTCAGCTGGGAGAGGATACAACAGCACAAATTTTTAGCAGAATGAGTGTGGAATCGATCACAGACGTTTCAAAATACATTGCTAGCAATAATTCTATAGAAAAAACAATCGGTGCGGCAGTTTTGGAAGAATTTTACGCCATTATTCAGTCCAATCAGTATTTAAACTCAGGTGGTTTGGAGTATGCAAAAGAGATTTTATATAAAGCGCTAGGGGCTGATGAAGCAAAAAAAGTTTTAGAACGCCTAAATAAAACGATGCAAGGGGCTCAAAATTTTGCGTATCTCTCCAAAATTAAGCCTCAACAACTTGCAGATTTTATCGCAACGGAACATCCGCAAACCATTGCGCTTATTTTAGCGCATATGGATCCTTCAGCAGCAGCGGAGACGTTGTATATTTTTCAACCGGATTTACGCAGTGAAGTAGTTATACGTATGGCAAAACTTGGGGATATTTCTCCAGCGATTATCAAACGTGTAAGCGCTGTACTTGAATCAAAACTGGAATCATTGGCATCCTATAAAGTTGAAGTGGGCGGACCTCGCGCAGTTGCAGATGTCTTTAACCGTTTGGGTGCCAAGGTTTCTAAAGAGACATTGTCACAGATTGAACAGCTTGACCAAGAGCTTGCGGCATCGATTAAAGAGATGATGTTTACCTTTGAAGACATTTCAGGTCTTGATGTGAATGCAATTCGTGAAATTCTCAAAGCCGTTGATAAAAATGATCTTATGCTGGCCCTCAAAAGTTCTCCAGAAGAGCTTAAGGAAAAATTCTATGCGTGTATGTCTCAGCGTGCGAAAGATACGTTTGTGGAAGAGTTGCAATTTTTAGGTGCAGTTAAAATGAAAGAAGTTGAAACAGCTCAGCGTAAAATTGTTGATGCTGTACAATCATTAGCAGAGCAGGGAGTTCTTGAATTGGGTGCATCTGAAGAGATGATCGATTAGGATTGATAATGGAAGATGTTGTAATCACCAAAGCAAATTTAAACAATCACTCAATAGGGAAGTACCAATTTAAAATTCTTTCTGGTTTGACAGGGGGAAGTGTTCGAGAGGCAGCCGAAGAACTGGAGATGCAGCAAAGTTTTAATCTTGATACTGCAGTTACGCCTCATATTCATCAAACAACAACTGCTAAAGATGATTTAATTGAATCGCTTTTAAAAAAAGCAGACGATATGAGTTCGAATGTTATTAAAATGCAAATGCGTCTTGAAGATATTCAAGAAGAACATGCAAAGACACTTGAAGCGGTAAAAAAGAGCAGTTTTGATGAAGGAGTCCTTGCTGGTATCGCTCAAGAACAAGCTCAAAATTCACAAAATAGTACTCAATCACGAGATCAACTCTCTTCATCGGTCAAAACGCTCGAAGAAACTGCTGCTCAATATGGGATAACTTTGAATCAAATTCAAAAAGAATTGACCCATACGGCGCTAGAAATTGCCAAAGAGGTGATCGGGGTAGAAACGCAAGAGAACAGTGCCAGAATTGCTCAAAAGCTGTCCGAAGCACTTATTGAAGAGTTGGGGGAGGCGTCTAAGATTACTTTGCGTGTTAACCCAGCAGATCACGGAGCGATTTCAGAAAAAGTGGGTTCTTTAAAACATGTAGAGGTCCTTTCAGATCGCGCTATCAGTGTTGGCGGGGTGGTTGCCATTAGCGATTTGGGAAATATTGATTCACAAATAAAAAAGCGATTTGAACGATTAAAACGATCATTATTGTTAGAATCTTGATTGGAATACTAAATGAATATAAAAGACTATACACTTAACGACCTTGAGACGCTTTCCCAAAAAATTCGTGACCGTATTTTGGAGGTTGTGAGTACGAATGGCGGTCATTTGAGCTCGACATTGGGAGCTACTGAAATTATTGTAGCGATGCATAAAGTATTTGATCCTGCCAAAGACCCTTTTATTTTTGATGTATCTCATCAAGCGTATGCACACAAACTTCTGACCGATCGATGGGAAGAGTTCTCCACACTGCGTCGTTTTGATGGCATGAGCGGATATACAAAGCCTTCTGAATCAGATGCTGATTACTTTGTTGCAGGGCACAGCTCTACATCGATTTCATTAGGAGTTGGCGCTGCTAAAGCAATTATGCTCAAAGATGAGCAAGAAAGCCGCATCCCTGTAGTTCTTATTGGTGATGGATCAATGTCGGCAGGAATGGTGTATGAAGCACTCAACGAACTTGGTGATCGTAAATACCCAATGGTTATTATTCTCAATGACAACGAGATGAGCATTGCTAAACCTATCGGTGCTATTAGTCGAATGTTGAGTTCGGCAATGGCAAGCCCCTTTTATCAACGATTTAAAAAGAAAACAGAACAGTTTGTTGATAATTTTGGTGAAAGTGCCCACTACTTAGCTAAACGATTCGAAGAATCATTTAAGCTTATTACACCAGGAATATTATTTGAAGAGATGGGTATTGAGTATATAGGCCCAGTGGATGGTCATGATCTAAAATCACTTATTGAGATATTAGGTATGGCAAAAGCCATTGGTAAGCCTGTGTTGGTTCATGTCCAAACAATAAAGGGCAAAGGGTATGAAATTGCCGAAGGAAAACATGAAAAGTGGCATGGAGTGTCACCGTTTGATCTTAAAAGTGGAACTGCTAATGCTAAAAGTTCGGCTAAAAATGCTACGCAAATCTATGCAGAAGCATTAATGATTCAAGCTGATAAGAATCCTAAAATAGTAGGGGCAACAGCGGCAATGCCAAGCGGTACAGGGCTTACGGCATTGATGGAAAAATATCCTGCGCGATTTTGGGATGTGGCGATTGCGGAACAGCATGCTGTAACGTCGATGGCAGCATTGGCAAAAGAGGGATTCAAGCCTTTTTGTACTATTTACTCTACTTTTTTACAGCGTGGATTTGATCAAGTGATTCATGATGTATGCTTGATGGATTTACCTGTTGTTTTTGCACTTGATCGTGCCGGTATCGTTGGTGAGGATGGAGAAACACATCAGGGGGCCTTTGATATTAGTTTTTTACGGCTGATACCTAATATGACATTATGTGCACCTAGAGATGAGCAATCGTTTCATCACATACTAGATTTTGCAGCTGCTTATGACCACCCTTGTTCTATTCGTTACCCTAGAGGTGCTTTTTTAGAAGCACAGCTGTCTGAATCAGTTCCTTATGAAAGAGGAAAATCACAGCTTTTGATTGATAACGATTCAGACATACTGTTGATAGGGTATGGAAACGGTGTTGGACGTGCAGCACAGACGATGGAGTTTATGGAGGTAAAACCTTCATTACTTGATTTGCGTTTTGTAAAACCGCTTGATTCGGAAATGTTGAAAAAGATGGCCATTCGTCATAAGAGATGGATAGTTTTTAGCGATTCAGCTCGAGCTGGCGGTGTTGGCAGCGCACTTCTTGAATGGTTGTCTGAGGAAAAAATTATGGATGTCAGCGTAGTAAGTTTTGAGTACGGCGACCACTTTATAACGCATGGAAATACCTATCTTGTTGAAGAGTCTTTAGGCCTTTTACCGCAACAGTTAGCTGAGCGTATCTCGTAACATAATAATACCTGATATCCTTCCTGTATGCTGTGCATCGGCTCGGTATGAAAAATAGGTTGCAGAGTTACAGGATGTACACTCATTGATTATTTCAATATTTTCTTTTTTGACCCCTAGTGCATTTAGTTGTATCCGTAAAATTGTATTAACATCCAGATAAACTTTTTCTCCCTCTCTTCGTAACGCGTCATCCATTTTGTTTGAGACCACTTCTTTGGCTATGGTTTCGTTAATCTCATAACAACATCCATGTATTGATGGACCTAAAGAGACTTGGAGGTTGTCGACATGTGTACGGTATCCTTTACTCATTGCTTGAATTGTTTTAGGAAGAATTTCCTTGAGTGTACCTGCTCGGCCTGCATGAACACAGCCAATTACTCTTTTGATGGGATCATACAGCAATATGGGCGTGCAATCAGCACTCATTACCATGAGAGGTATGTTTGGACGATTTGTGATAAGGGCATCACACTCGGGAGGATTGTCAAAATCCATCGATTCGTCCACGATTATAATGCGATCAGAGTGAATTTGACGCATGTGCACCAGATGCAAGCGTTCATAGTTAAGCATTTTTGCGACACGTTTATGATTGTGAACTACATCTGCAAAATCATCTCCGACATGAAAAGCTAAGTTATTGGAGGCAAATGGGGTTTTGGATACTCCACCGTGACGCGTAGTGAAACAAGCGAGTAGAGATGGTGATAAAAGAGCTGATGGTAGGGTTTTCATCGAATAAGTATAACGTGAGTCGCTTTTAGCTGGGATTAATTCAATTTGGATTATTCTTTCGGTCCACTTTTATCGATCGGGGCGTAGCGCAGTTTGGCTAGCGCACTACATTGGGGTTGTAGAGGTCGCCTGTTCGAGTCAGGTCGCTCCGACCACGTGGAAACTTCAGACTCTTTTCTAGCTTTTATCGACTCTCAAGAAGCATATTATCCATAAGTACAAAAAGTTTTTCACTTGCTGATTCCATCTCTTTGAAATTTGAAATAATTTCAGTGCTGTTACTAAGCATAGACTCTTCGCCCTTCTCAACATACGTTAAATTTTTGTTAGCATTTTGGTGAACAGTTGAGTGTGGCTCTTTGATGTGCGCATAGCTGTTTGTTTGACCAAAACGCTCTTTGCCTTCACCGTCATACCATTTACCCAAACGACATTCGTGGGAGTCCATGACGGTAAGTTTGTTCTGATTAATCATAATGCTGTTATACGCACGAGCTTTATAAAGAATGTGATCAATTTTTGCCAAAATAATAAAGGAACTATTTTCCATTTTGTGTGATGAAGAAACGATATGAGATGAGCCTTCATTGAGCTGAACTAGAGTGTCTTCGAAGCTAATGATACTTGAGCTAGAGCGCTCAACTACTTCATTCATCTCTTCTGCGCTGGTTTGGATCTCACTCATATTTTGTTGTAATGAGTTAATGGATACAGAAATTTCTCCGGTTGCTTTATGAGTTCTCTCCGCTAATTTTCGTACTTCATCAGCAACGACGGCAAATCCGCGGCCATGCTCACCTGCTCTGGCTGCTTCGATTGCTGCATTGAGGGCCAAAAGGTTTGTTTGATCCGCTATATCGGTAATGAGCTGAATGACAGAGTTGATTTCATTGGCACGAGATGCAATGTGGCCGATAGCATCGTTGTTATTACTCACTTTTTCATTAAGCATATTGAGCTCGTCGATGATAATCGTGATGGTATTTCTGCTATCGCTGGAGAGTTGTGCGGCACTAGTTGTGGCGCTTGTTACTTCTTTTAAATTCTGAATATTATCGTGAAGATTGTCTTGAATAACAGTAAGGCTTTCAGTGACTTTTACGCTTAGTTGGCTTAATTCAGAATTGAGAGAATCACGTCGTTTTTTCTGATCTTGTTGTTTCATTACGATAATACTGGTGCTAATGTTTTCGATAGCATCAACAAATTCGCCATGCATTCCGGCTGCTGATAGAGTGTGTGAGAAATCGCCTTTGGTCGCACCAGAAATTGAAGCGTTGATTTGATGAATAAGATTTTGAATTTGTTCTATAAGTTTTTCAAGAGCATTGCCCATAATTCCCATTTCTGTTCCAGGTGTCGCCTTGACAGAAGTTTGTGTGAAATTTCCTTCTGAAATGTTGGTAATCAGACATGTAAATTTTTCAATAGCTAGCGTAATGGAGCTGCTGATCATACTTGCAAAGATGAAAATAACAATGGCAAGAGCAAAGCCGGTCATAAGAACGAAGAATTTATAAAATGAAATTTGTGAATTGAAGCGTTCAGAAGCAACTTTTAGATTGTTTCGTTTGATCTCAACAACCTTTTCAAATTTTTCTCTGGAAGCTTCAGCATAGGGAGTAAGTTCTTTTTTATAGCCTTCATAAATTGAGGATGAGTTAGTCGAAATCGATGCAGCATCCAGGGATTTCATCATTTTTAGGGTATTGTCTAGGAAAATACTTGTACTGTCTTTAGCATCATTTATAAGTTTGGTTTCATCTTGGTTAACTGCTGTTTTGTCTAACTCACTGAATAAAGTGTGAATTTTATCAATATTTTTTTCCAGCTTGTCTATATTTTTGTGATAATCTCCGCCAAGCATGATGTCACGACTGCATCTGCTGATGTAGTTAAGATCTTTTTCGATCTCAAGGGCATCTGTAGCTCCTGTAATGGTTTTTTCTTGTAAGACACTGTACTGGTTTTCTAAACTGCTTAAGGCGAAGAAGACAAATATAGCCGCACCGATGACTGAAAGAGTTGCAGAAGCTACCAGATAGTTCATCCGTTTTTTGATACTTATTCTTTGAAGTGTTTGCGCAATGGCCATTTTGTATCCTAATTATGTGATATTCTTATTTCTAATGTCGCCATTATAATCTTATTTTTAATTGTTTGGACTTTATTTTTTTGAAGTTTTTCTGTAAGATAGGCTTGGATACAATAAAAGATAAGTTTTAAGTGAGGATTATGCAGTGATAGGAAGTCATCGACACTCGGTGTATCTCAATGGAGAAAGTGTAGAAGAGATACGCGCGCAACTGCGCTATTATTTTCGTCAGAGTTTTGATCTTTTTGAATCTTTGTTTGATGTATTAAAGTCTGATGAAGTGTTTTATCGTCAATCTGAACCAACACGTCACGCAATGATTTTTTATTTTGGGCATACAGCAATTTTTTACATTAATAAGCTGATCGCAGCTGGAATTATCAGCAAGCGGATCAATCCCCATTTTGAATCTTTGTTTGCTGTGGGAATAGATGAGATGACGTGGGATGCAGATACGGGAAGTATGCATTGGCCAACGGTTTTAGAAGTGCGTGAATATCGATTGTTGGTTCGAGAATGTGTAGACAATGTGATTCAAACATACCCGATGATATTGCCGGTTACGAAAGATAATCCTTTCTGGGCGGTTTGGATGGGGATTGAGCATGAGCGTATTCATATCGAAACATCCAGTGTTTTACATAGACAGATGCCTTTAGAGTTTATTCGAGAAGACAGCAGATTCCCGATTTGTCCTCTTGCCGGTGAAGGTTTGGAAAATACAATGGTAGGTTTTGACGCAAGAGAAGTTTGTTTGGGTAAAGGCTTTGATGATCATGGTTTGTATGGCTGGGACAATGAATATGGATATGAAAAACGAAATGTAGAAAAGTTTCAAGTGTCGAAATACTTGGTCAGTAATGGCGAATTTATGGATTTTGTTATGTCCAATGGCTACGGCGTGTCACGATGGTGGGATGATGAGGGCTTGTTGTATCTTAAGATGCGAAACGCTTCGTGTCCACCATTTTGGATTCTACAAGAGGATGGACGCTTTAAATACCGGGCATTAACCTGTGAAATCGAGATGCCTTACGATTGGCCAGTAGAAGTCAATGCACTTGAAGCTGAAGCATTTTGTAGATGGAAAAGTGCTCAAGAGGGTGAAACGTATCGCTTGCCCAGTGAAGCTGAGTGGACGGTTATGGTTCAAGAATGTGGTGTGAATGAAGAAATTTTTGATGACTCAAAAGCCAATATTAATTTTTCCCATTTTACTTCTTCTGTACCTGTGGATACGTATGCCCACGGTATGCTTTATGATGTGATAGGGAATGTGTGGCAATGGACACAAACACAAATGGATGCGCTTGAAGGCTTCGAGGTTCATCCGTGGTATGATGATTTTTCAGAGCCTACATTTGACGGAAAGCACAATTTGATAAAAGGTGGTTCATGGGCATCAACGGGAAATGAGATTATGCTGAGTGCCCGTTATGCTTTTCGTCGTCATTTTATTCAGCATGCTGGATTTCGTTATGTAATCGGTGATGGCGAGTCAGAAAGTCAAAAATACGCACATATTAAGCAGATGCACGAGATTTGGAAAAAACGGTATGGATGAGTTTGGATTTATCGATCGAAGTACTAGTAATGCTGAAAAATATACGCTAAGAAAAATCCTTTTTGGTATTGATAACGTACAGCCGATGTGGGTAGCGGATATGGACATTGCTACTCCAAGGTGTGTTTTAAATGCAGTAGAGCAGAGATTATGTCATCCGATTATTGGTTATGAAATAATGAGAACCGAGGCGTATGAAGCACAATGCAAATGGATAGAGCGTCATCATGGATGGAAAATACAAAGAGAGTGGCTCTCTTACTCTCCATCCGTGGTAGCTTCGATCGGATGCGCGATACGTACCTTTAGCGAGGAGGGTGATGAGGTGATTGTCATGAGCCCGGTGTATCCTCCATTTTTTGCTCAAGTCAAAGAAAACAAACGTGACTTACTGCTTCATTCTCTCATGCAAAATGATGAAGGAGAGTATACTTTTGATATTGAGGCTTTACGAGCTCAGATTACTCCAAAGACTAAGATTTTGCTGTTGTGTTCACCCCATAACCCTGTGGGACGTGTATGGACGAGGAATGAACTGCGCGCACTTGGGGCATTGTGCTTAGAATATGGAATGGTAATCGTAAGTGATGAGATTCATTGTGATATCGTGTATGATGGGCATAAGCATATTCCAATTGCATCGCTTAGTGATGAATTAAATCAATGCACAGTGACCTTTTTAGGGACGGGAAAAACATTTAATATGGCGGGTTTTGGAATTTCGACTGTTTGTATTGCTTCAGAAAAGCTACGAAAACTTTATGAAGGAGAACGTCGGAAAATCTATTATGGCGATGGGGCGGTATTGTCGCATGTTGCGTTTGAAGCGGCATATACTCATGGAGAGCAGTGGTATAAAAAGCTAATAGAGCATTTAACGACCAATCGAGCAAAAATATCACAATGGGCAAGCCGTTCTTCTATGATTAAACTGAATCCGCCACAAGGGACATATTTGGCATGGATTGATTGTCGTTCGTTGGGATTGGGGGACCGTGAATTACGAGATTTTTTTGTGCATGAAGCGGGTGTCGGATTGAGCGCAGGATTAGGATTTGGCCGTGAAGGTTCAGGATTTATGCGGCTAAATTTTGCAATTTCTTCATCTGTTCTTGATGGTGCATTAGTAAAAATAAGCACTGCTTTAAAAGAGAAAAAATGATAGTTGAATCCGGAGTCCCTTTTTATGAAACAGACTACTTTCGCTTTATTTTAACCTTAATACTGAGCTTTTTAACTGGATTAGAGATGCAAAAATACAAACGGACATTAGAGTATCCGTATTTTATTGGAACTGTTCGCACGTATACTTTTATAGGTATGCTTGGCTATATTCTTTATATCCTTGATCCTGAATTACGGCTTTATCTGGCTGGATTTGGGATTTTGGCACTGTTCTTTGGTCTCTTTTATTACAGTAAACTTCATATAGAACAAAAAGGAATCATCAGTCTTTTGGTAGCCTTACTGGTGTATACCTATGCTCCGATAATTATAACACAGCCTTTATGGCTGATTGCTTTGATTTTTGTTGTCATAATCTTTGTGGTTAATTCCAAATCCAAAGTCCAAATATTACTCGAAAAAGTAGATAAAAGTGAATTGATTACTTTTTCCAAATGGGTGTTGTTGAGTGCGGTGATTTGGCCATTATTGCCGACTACACCCATCGCATCGTGGTTACCGATGTCGATGAGCAAAATTTGGATGGCCGTCGTCGTCGTATCGGGGATATCCTACATTGGCTATTTACTACAACATTATTTTTTTAAAGAAAAAGGTTTTTTAGTCAGCGGTATTTTAGGGGGTATTTACTCTTCCACAGCGACAACAGTTGTTTTGGCTCGTAAATCAAAAATTATTGACGCAGATGAATATACATTTATTTCGGCCATAATTTTGGCAACTGGGATGATGCATATACGGGTAATGGTCATGATTGGCTTTTTTAATTTTACGTTATTTCAAATTATTGCGCTTCCCTTAGGATTACTTGGTTCTATGGCGCTTTTGGTAGGATACATGCTCTCGAAGCGCAAAGGGAATACGGTACTGAATGAGAACGGTACGCAGATCAATATTAATCCTCTTGAGCTTGGAATGGCACTGCTTGTTGCTATTATGTTTATGATTATGACAATGGCAACCCATTATTTTATCATTCATTATGGTATTTCCGGATTGAATGTACTAGCGTTTACGAGCGGATTTACCGACATTGATCCTTTTATACTTTCTTTGGTTAACAGTCATTATTCTATTACCCAAAATACAGTCATGTGCGCTATTTTGATTTCTATAGGCAGTAACAATCTTTTGAAAGGGTTAATTGCATTGGTCCTAGGTTCACGGTATGTTGGATGGATGAGTTTGGGGGCATTGAGTTTGATGTCGCTAATGACATTTGCGCTTGCTTTTGTAATTCGGTAAAGAATAATGGAACCAATGACATCAAAAATTGAAACCTTTATAGGCGAACATCATCTCCTTTCATTGGCAACGCTGGGCGAAGTGCTTTGGTGTTGCTCACTCTTTTATGCGTATGATTCAGATGCGATTGCTTTTATCATCGCAACAGATCCTGCAACAATACATGGTCTCAATGTAGTCAAAAATCCTATCGTTGCAGGAACAGTCGTTTTAGAGACGAAAACAGTCGGAAAGATTCAAGGGATACAATTTCGAGGAGAGATGACGTCATGCAGGGATGGAAGAGAAATTTATTTTAAGGCATTTCCCTATGCATTGGTAATGAATCCGACATTGTGGAGAATACGGCTAGATGAGATTAAAATGACGGATAATACGCTTGGCTTTGGTAAAAAACTTATTTGGAAACGGGAGTTTTAGGTTCAAAAAAACTACAGGTTTTTCCGCTGGAACTAAGGACGACTTGCGATGGAATAAATTTGCTTTTGAATCCATAGGCTTTGCATCCATGAGGCTGATTAGCCTCCCATGTGACATAATAATAGGTGCATTTCTGGCAGATAATTTTTTGCATAGGGAATTTTACCTATAATTTCTATAAATAAAAAATTGACCGTAAGGGCAAGCTTTAGTGCCATAGCGGCTAGCGTAGTAAAAGGGATGTATTTCTTTTACATTTTAATGAAATAAATAAGGACGAAGATGAATAAACTACTTGATATGATGAAACTGCAGCAACAGCTTAACGATGCAACTAATGGTATAGGTTGGGAAAATGGTGTCACTAAAGAAGGTAAAATCATTAACTGGCGACGATGCATTACTATGGAATCTGCGGAGATGATTGACTCGTTTGGGTGGAAGCATTGGAAGAGCATTTCTCAGCCGACCGATTACGCTAATCTTCAGATAGAAATTGTTGATGTGTGGCATTTCGTAATGAGTTTAGTGCTGGAATTTTCCCATAAAAGCAAGGCTGAAAGTATTAAAGAATTGGCTGAACGAATTACGGGGACTTCTGAATATAAAAAAATTCAGATGGATACTTCTTTACCATTTGGAGCGGATGATGCTCTTATGGTTAAAATCGAAAATGTTATGCGTCTTTCGTTGATTCCCATTTCTCCTGAAATGATTGGTGCATTAATCGAAGAGTTTTTTGAGCTAAGTTATCTGGGGGCTCTTCCTCTTGATGAGCTCTATCGCCTTTATGTAGGTAAAAACATCCTAAACCAATTTCGGCAAGACCATGGCTATAAAGAAGGGCATTATATTAAAGTGTGGAATGGAGAGGAAGACAATGTCGTGATGAAAAAAGCTTGGGAAGAGAATCCAGATATGAGCCCTTCACAGCTGTATGAAGCACTGCAAACTGTTTATCCTCAATAAATCTCTTTAAACTCGCCTTTCCATCGCTTGTGGCACCAAAACCACAATTGTGGATAGGTGCGAATCATTTTTTCAAGATCATTGGCTTGTGACTGCGTTGCATCTAGAATGGCTGCTTCATCATTATTTTTAACTTCGATAGGCTTTTCAAAGCGGATAACATACTCTTTTTCATCATGGCTTGTAATATAAACGCCAACGATGGGTGCCTTAAATTTGTGGGCTAATTGGGCTGGTGTTGAGGATTGATAGGTTGAATGTCCAAAAAAATCAATTTTTACTCCTGTGCGTACATTGCTGGCTTGATCTATCATCAGTAAAATACTTCGATTACCACGAAGAGCTTTGGCGATATGTTTGAGTGCTCCATTTTTTTCTGCGAGTTTCATTCGATGATTGGTTCGTGCTTCAAGAAGATAAGGGTCAAATTCGGAGCTGCTAAACTCTTTGTAGATAGAAGAAACGGGTGTAATCAAGGACGAGAGGGCAGCACCGCCAAGTTCCCAGTTTCCAAAATGGGCTGACACAAAAATCATTCCGCGATTTTCTGCCAAAAGCGCATCCACTGCTTCACGGTTTTCAAATGTCACGTGAGAACTCAAATCTTTTGCACTGTTTCGTCTGTTTTCCATCACTTGCAAAAAATTAAGGGCTAAATTTCGGTAGCAATATGCTTCAGTCTCTGTTTTTTGAATTGGAGTTAGTGTGTTCCCAAAGGCAAATGCTAAATTGGATTGAATGATTTTATTGCGAGAAAATGCAATACGGTGCGCAAGAGACGATAGTGCTGTAAATATTTTTTTACGCCAGTTCTTAGGAATATTCATTAAAAAAGAATCAAGCAGTAAAAAAAGGCGATAGCCGATCATAAAAGCTCCTTAGCCCGTGTAGCAATATTCTGAGGATCTATTTGACTAATAGAAAAATCATTGCGATTAATATGAAAGATATCGACTTGGGAAGGAGATTTCACTCCAATATTCTTTTCGGTCGGATAAATCATCCGTTCATTCGTTGGACCAAAGAGCGTGATGGAAGGACGATTCATAGCCCAAGCTATGTGTGTGGGTCCTGTGTCATTTCCAATAGTAAGGTCACAATTTGCAATGAATTCAACCAGCTCTTTTAGGGACATTTTGGGTGCTACTAAAGCGTTTGAACAGTGCTGTGCAATCCATTGTGCATCTCGATGTTCGGATTCACTTCCCCAAATGAGAGTGCAAGGATAGGGGAGCAAGTCGCAAAGTATGGCAAACTGTTCTTTTGGATAACATTTACTGAGCCATGAGGCACCAATGACCATAGCGATTTTTTTTGCAACACCTTCATGATGCTCAACATGAAAGACAGGAAGTTTTTGACTAATCAGTTCTTCATGAAACGGGATGTTCAAGGCCTGCGTGACAACCATAACATTACGACGGATTACGTTCATTTCATAGGGAATCGATGAGGTCGTTGTATAAAAAAATGACGCGATTGCTTCACGCGCGCTTGCTCGATCAAATCCGTGTACTTTTCCGGGAAGTAAAGATGCGACAATAGCAGATTTAAGAAGCCCTTGCGCGTCGATTATACAGTCGTATTGCTCACGTGATTTCAGCGTATGAATTATGGCTTTGAGTAGTGAAAAACTTTTGCTTTTTTTAAGTCTTTTAATGGGGACAGAGATCACTTCGTGGATGAGGGGGTGATTTTGAAGGATAGGAGCAAATACCTCCTCGACGAACCAATCAATTTGAGCTTTGGGGTAATAGTGATGGATAATTTGTAATACAACCGCTGTATTGACGATATCGCCGAGTGCACTTAGACGGACAATAGCAATACGTAAAATCGGACTTTTCATAAGGATAACTATAGCGCAATTTGGCTACAATTTACCTCAAATACGGCAGAGGAGTCAATGATATGGTTGTTCAAGATATACAGCAATTTTCTGAAATTCGTCCAAAAGCACGGGCATATTTTTGTTACCTTTTTCAAAAAAATCTTCCTAATCACCTCCCTTCCGCAACAGCTGCACATATTACAGATCGTCTCCGTAAAATTAAAGGAGATTTACCAGGGGTAGAAGCTGTTTATTTATTGGACGCGGCAGGAAATCAAGCATGTCCCACTTATCTAAAGGGTAGAATTAAAGAGGAAGATATTGGGGAGAACCGTTCCACAAGAGCCTATTATTACCGTGCAATGCATGAGCGTCGCTGTACGATTACTGATCCTTACCCCTCATTGCTAAATGATGAATTAACCGTTACTGCATCGGAGCCTATTTTTGATGAGAATGGTGAAATTATTTATGTGGCGTGTTTGGATATGCCTTTAGCTGAAGTTCTTCGAATCGCCCATCCGCTAGCATTGGAAAGTTTCGCAGGTAAATTTTTTCGAACTATTTATGCTGTTTTTTCAGTTGCTTTAGCTGCGGTTGCTTTATTATTATTTGTCAAAGGATTAGAAGGATTTTTCATGTACGGGCTTGGTAATGCTGAACGTATTGAGATCAAAGATATTTTTGAAGCGACTATCTTGCTTACTTTATCTTTGGCAATATTTGATTTGGTCAAAACTCTTTTTGAAGAAGAAGTGTTAGGGCGTTCCAAAAAAGACCCTGCTTCGGATATCCATAAAACAATGGTCCGATTTTTGGGCTCTATTATTATTGCACTCTCTATTGAGGCGTTGATGCTGGTGTTTAAGTTTGCAATGACAGAGCCTGCGATGCTTTTCAACGCGATTTATATTATTGGCGGTGTTGCTGCTTTGTTGGTTGGATTGGCTGTTTATATTCGCTTTACTCACGATAAGGAGCATCCATGATAGGGATTGTTGATTACAACATGGGCAATCTCGCAAGTGTCAAAAATGCCTTTGATCTTCTCGGAGAAAAAGTTGTTGTTGAATCTAATCCTGATAAGCTGCATACGTATGATAAACTGATTTTACCGGGGGTAGGAGCATACGGAGATGCAATGGAACATTTGCGTGCTCATGGAATGGCTGAAGCGGTACGAGAGTATGCTGCAAGCGGCAGATACCTTTTTGGGATTTGTCTTGGAATGCAGCTGTTATTTGATTCCAGTGAAGAATTTGGATTGAATGATGGGCTTGGCTTGATACCTGGGCGCGTAGTAGCATTTGACTCGAGCCGTTTTCATACACCGCTTAAAGTACCTCATATGGGTTGGAATCGAATGTTTACAAAACAGCACCCGCTTTTTGAAGAATTAGATGAAGCCCATTATCTTTATTTTGTTCATTCGTATCATGTTTTATGTGAAAATGACGCTAATAGCATCGGTGAGAGTGTGTATGGATATCATTTTACCAGCGCTGTGGCGAATGAAAATGTGATGGGAATTCAGCCTCATCCTGAAAAAAGCCATAAAAATGGCTTAAAAATTTTACAAAATTTCATTAATCTTTAAGGGTATATATTTATGACTATTTTTCCAGCAATTGATTTGAAAGACGGCAAAGCTGTTCGACTTACTAAAGGACTCATGGAAAGTGCCAAAATCTATTCTGATACACCATGGGAATTGGTTAAAACATTTGAAGAAATGGGAGCCCAGTGGATTCATTTGGTGGATCTCAATGGTGCTTTTGCAGGAGAGCCAAAGAACTTAGATCAAATTCGAGCTATTCGCGAGCATTGCAATGTTAAGCTTCAGCTGGGCGGCGGAATTCGTGATGAAGAAACCATTAAACGTTATTTAGAACTTGGAATTGATCGTTTAATTTTGGGTTCGATCGCTCTTCGTGACCCTGAATTTGTAAAAGCGATGGCTGCAAAATATCCTATTGTTGTTGGGATTGATGCTATCGATGGCTATGTTGCAGTTGAAGGATGGGGTGAAGTGAGTGCTATGAGAGCTACGGATTTGGCACGATTATTCGCGGATGCAGGTGTGGAAGCGATTATCTGTACGGATGTGGGACGTGATGGCACCCTTTCAGGTGTAAATGTCGATTTTACCCTGGAGATTGCGCAAGCATGTGGCATTCCTACTATCGCAAGCGGCGGAGTGAAGGATGATGGAGATATAGAGGCATTGATAGCAACAGGTGAAATTTCAGGTGTTATTATAGGAAAAGCGTTTTATGAAGGCCGAATTGAGCTAAAACGTTTTTTTTAAACTTCACACAAAGTTCATTTAGCTATTATTTGGACAATTATTTTTTAAGACAATATTCGATGATAAAGGGGATACTTTGAAACTATTGGTAGTAGATGATAGCTCGACTATGAGACGTATTATTAAAAATACCCTTTCACGCCTTGGATATGAAGATGTTCTCGAAGGTGAGGACGGACTACAGGGATGGGCTGCACTTAATGAAAATAATGATGTGGGCATGTTGATTACCGACTGGAATATGCCAGAGATGAATGGACTGGAATTGGTTAAAAAAGTGCGTGCAGATGCCCGTTTTACTGATCTCCCAATTATTATGGTGACCACAGAAGGTGGAAAAGCAGAAGTTATTACCGCACTTAAAGCGGGAGTCAATAATTATATTGTTAAACCGTTTACTCCTCAAGTTCTCAAAGAAAAACTTGCAGCAGTCCTTGGCACAGAAGTTTAATGCAAGACTACTACTATATGCTGGTGGTAAAGCCATCGTCTCATTTGGAGTTATTTAGTGATTTTTTGGTGGATGTTATACCCGTTGGATTTGAAGAAATTGATGATGGATTTATTGTTCGCAGCGAAGAGGATTTAGAAACGGTAAGTTGGGGAATAGGGCAGTTTGCAGAGGCACTTCAGAGTGCTTTAGGTGAAGTGATTGATTTAGAACTCACCTTGACTAAAGAAAAAAATAATGATTGGATTGCACAATATCAAAGTGCAATCACCCCAATAGAAATTCACCCTTTTTATATTCATCCGACATGGGAATCACCCAAAGATGGATTGCTAAATATTGCAATAGACCCAGCATTGGCTTTTGGAACAGGGCACCATCCAACGACTGCATCATGTTTGCGTGCTATTTCCAGTTATGTACATGAAAAAAATACGGTTATGGATGTTGGTTGCGGAAGTGGTATCTTAGCCATGGCAGCGCTTAAAAAAGGTGCTGTAGTCGATGCATGCGATACCGATCCCCTTTCTGTTGAAAATGCCATTGTAAATGCACAATATAACGGCTTATCGTATCGACGGCTATGGGAAGGTCCTATTGGTGAAACAAGTGATGTGTATGATGTTATTGTAGCCAATATCGTAGCGGATGTCCTTGTATTTATTGCCAGTGATTTAAAAAAACGTTTAGCTGAGAAGGGAACATTGATTCTCTCAGGAATAATGGATAAATATGAAGATAAAGTTGTGCGTGCTTATAAAAATTATGAGATTACCGAACGTATCGTTGAAAACGAATGGGTGACGCTTGTATTAACAAAAAAGGAATAATTACGTGGCTCAATCAGAACAACCAACTCC
>JAYVLH010000050.1:0-5010 GCA_043759555.1 Sulfuricurvum sp.
TCCCACAAGGACATTCAATGCAAAAAATTCGTAACATCGCCGTCATCGCACACGTTGACCATGGTAAAACGACTCTAGTTGACGGATTGCTCAAGCAATCTGGAACGTATGGCAGCCACGAGCAAGTCAACGAAAGAGCTATGGACTCTAACGCTCTTGAGAAAGAACGCGGAATCACTATTCTCTCTAAAAATACCGCGATTCGCTACGGTGATCATAAAATCAACGTTATCGACACTCCGGGTCACGCCGATTTCGGTGGAGAAGTTGAGCGCGTATTGAAAATGGTTGATGGTGCGTTGATTCTTGTCGATGCGTACGAGGGTGTTATGCCTCAAACCAAATTTGTTGTTAAAAAAATGTTGGCTCTTGGACTCAAGCCAATCGTTGTTATTAACAAAATCGATAAACCTTCCGCTGATCCTGAGCGCGTAGTCGACGAAGTATTTGACCTTTTCGTTGCAATGGACGCGACTGAAGATCAACTCGACTTTCCTATCATCTATGCAGCAGCTCGTGATGGTATTGCAAAATTAAACATGTCTGACCCTGATGGCGATTTCACATGTTTGTTTAACACAATTTTGGAAAAAATTCCTGAGCCTACCGGTGATGCTGAAAATGCTACTCAGTTACAAGTCTTTACACTAGACTATGATAATTACGTTGGTAAAATCGGTATTGCTCGTATCTTCAACGGCCGTATTTCAAAAGGGGATAATATTCTCCTTGCAAAAGCGGACGGTGAATTGGTTAAGGGTAAAATCTCTAAACTTATCGGATTTATGGGTCTTAACCGTACAGAAATCCAAACGGCTGAAGCGGGTGATATCGTTGCAATTGCAGGTATCGAAACCGTAGACGTTGGGGACACCATTTGTGATCCTAACAATCCTATGCCATTGGATCCTATGCACGTTGAAGAACCTACATTGAACGTTTTCTTCTCTGTTAATGATTCTCCCCTTGCCGGTCAAGAAGGAAAAAATATCACGTCAAACAAAATTCGTGAGCGTTTAGAATCAGAAATGAATACCAACGTTGCCATGCGTTGTGAAGTCATCGGTGAGGGTAAATTCCAAGTTTCAGGACGTGGAGAGCTACAAATCACTATTCTTGCAGAAAATATGCGTCGTGAGGGCTTCGAGTTCGGTATCGGACGTCCGGAAGTTATCATACGTGAAATCGAAGGGGTCAAATGTGAGCCATTCGAGCACCTCGTAGTTGACCTTCCTCAAGAATTTGCAGGAAGCATCATCGAGCGTCTTGGTCGTCGTAAAGCAGAAATGACAGCGATGCTTCCAATGGGTGAGGGCTTTACACGTGTTGAGTTCGTTATCCCTGCGCGTGGATTGATTGGTTTCCGTGGACAGTTTTTGACAGAAACCAAAGGAGAGGGTGTTATGAACCACTCTTTTATGGAGTTCCGCCCATACACGGCAAGTGGCGTTGAGAGCCGTCAGTACGGAGCATTGACTTCTATGGAAGACGGTGTTACCTTGGCATTTTCCCTTGCAAACTTGCAAGAGCGTGGAGTATTGTTTGTTAATCCTCAAACAAAAGTATACAAAGGGATGATCGTTGGTGAGCATAGCCGAACCAATGACCTTGACGTTAACCCGATCAAAGGAAAAGCGCAATCAAACGTCCGTTCATCAGGAGCAGACGAAGCGATTAAACTCGTACCACCACGTGATATGAACCTTGAGCGTGCATTAGAGTGGATCGAAGACGATGAACTTCTTGAAGTTACACCTCTTTCCATCCGTATCCGTAAAAAATGGTTGGATCCAGCGGATCGTAAACGTTACGCAGGTAAAAAGTAATCTTTCCTCTGTCATCCTCTACTCCGTCATACCGTACTCGATACGGTATCTAACTTTTATGTAGATTTCGTGTCCTAGCACGGAATGACGAAAATATTCTCTCTCATTAGCATTTTAGAAACCAATATCAACTATAATGTTCCTAATTATTACTAAAAAGGAATCGTATGACATTTCGCCTACCTCTACTTCTTGCTGCCGCAGCAACTTTTGCGCTAGCAGCTCCAACAACTCTTGCAACCGTTAATGGACAACCCATAACATCTTCAGATGCAAGCACTTTTATGGCAAAAGCCATTCCGGGAATGACATTCGACAAGCTCGATCCTAAAATGAAACGTCAAGTGGTCGATCAACTCGTCAATCAACAGCTTATCAAAACGCAAGTGATTCAAAGCGGTATTCAAAATACTCCGCAGTTCAAGCTTGCCTATGCAGCACTGCGCGATGATCTTGCCGTTGACATGTGGATGAAACAGCAAATGGCTAAAATCACGGTCAGCGACAAAGAAAGCAAAGACTTTTACACTGCGAACAAAGCAAAAATGAAACAAAATGGGAAAGACATTGAGTATGACAAAGCAAAATTTGAAATTATGCAGTTTATCAAAATGGAAAAATTCAAAACTCAAATGACCAAGACAACAGAATCTCTGCGAGCTGCTTCAAAAGTAGAAGTGAAATTATAATTTTACTTCTTATCCCTCTTCCCCAATCCCTCTTTGAGGGTTTTTTGAATTTTCTCTTTATATTTCGGATTTGCATCGCGCAACTTTTTTTCAAAATGTGATACGAGCTGTGAATCCGTATTTTGATGCGTACAGACTCCCCGAATCAAGACATCATATAAAGAGTAATCACCGATAGTAATAAACCGGCTTAAAATCACATCAACAGCATGGGTTAACGCCTTGTTTGTAGATGCAGGCGAATGAATGATTGCGGAAAGTGATTCGAAGGTCTCAGGTACATTAACGTCATTCACATCATTCTTTTTAGTACGGCTCATCCATACATAGACAAAAACCAATAGTATGAGGCTAAAAAGCAAGCCGATCAAGCCCATAAGCAGTGTAAACGTATCCATAAAAATCACTTTAAATTATTTTAATGGGAAGATTGTAGCAGAAATTTAAAAAGGGGAGAAAGTCTCCTGCAAAAGCAGGAGGGGAGAAGAAGAAATTAAAAGTAATTGCTTACCAGTTAACTTCTGTAGTTAGCATATAGCTTTGTTTGTCGATCATATCACCTACAGTTGCATTAGCAGTTGTTGATAAAGCACCAGCAGCATTTGATTGTTTAGAATCAACTGTTTTACCAGAAGCGATGAATTTAACATTTTTATTATAGTCATACGCTACGCCGTAAATGATTTGTGTACCATCATTTGTATTATTAGCATTAGTAGCCGCACCTAAATTGTTTGTATATTTTGTATCTACGTGATCGTATCGTGCCAATACAGTCCAATCTGTTGCAGGACGTACTTCAGCATTCACTGACCATGTTTTAAGTTCTCTATCGTTAGCGCTTGCAGTATCATATTTATATTTAGTTACATCATATTGTGCAGCAACCAAGAATTCTGGTTGGCTATAAACAGCGTGTAGTAAGTACATGTCTTTATCATTCGTTTGACTATCAGTCTGTGTAGAACCGTCATACTTTTCTTTTTGACTCATGATACCTGCAAATGAAATGTTTGCATAGGTATCTTTATCAAGCTTGTATTTACCGACTTGCTCGCCGTTACCCATTAAGTGAGCAGTCAAGCGCCACTCTTCTGACAATCCGCTACTCAATTTTTGATTCGTTGCTGGATGGTAGCCTTCACCATCAAATAAACCGATTTCACTTGAAAAATATGGTGTTTTCGTTTGGAAGTTAACACCCAAATCTGCAGAGTTCATGGTATCTACAGCAAGACTTGCACTTGTTGTAGGATTTACACTGAATTTATCTTCCAAAATTACTTTGTTGATAGAACGGTAGTACCATGAGTTATGCTCTTCGTAGTCGATCCATGGACGGTGTGCAACCCCGATTTCTACACCTGTATATGGAAGTACTTTATCCAAATACAAATATGCGTATTTAACATACATATTTGAATTACCGGTTGTTGATTCAAGCTCATCCGTTGTATCCATTGTTACACGGAAATAATCTTTGTCATTAAAAAATGCTTTAACTTGTAAATAGTTACGGCGAAACTCAAAGCCAGTAGAGGTATCATTAGCCTTGGCATTATCAGCACCGTACGTGTTACTTGACAAACCAAAATAATGCGTACCGCTGAAATCTAGTGTTTTAGCATGAGATTTTACATTTACAAATTTCTTTTGTGCGTCTTTGTATTCAGAAAATGCTGATTCGCTCTCACGTTGATTTATATCAATGCTTTTTGCATCCACAAAATCACCCATTTCAACACGGCCTTCACCAGCTGTTGTAAATACTTGACCTGTTTTAGGATCACTAAATAAAGTCATAGTGTCAGCATACGCTACACCGGACAACATCACCGCAGCAAGGGCAGATAAAGTTACTTTTTTCATTGGTTATCACTCCTGATTTTTAATAGTGGTATTGTAGAAAAAGAATATTACGTGAATGTTACGGTTACAAAAGGATTACAATAAGGAAAATAAATAGATAACATAACCCGAGTGCATACGCTAAAACGGGTTGTCAAACTTTAGTTAGGGAGAAGGAGAAGGGAGAAAAATGAAACGTGGGTCCGGTTAAGACACCTCTAAAACCATCGAAATGAGCTTAGAGGTATCAATTTATTTTAGCGACAAAGGAATACATCCCTTTGTCTGACGCTTGCCGCTATGGCACTAAAGCTTGCCTCATTCGAGGCAGATGTTCTCAGGTAAATTATTTACCAGCCCAGTACTCACGTACCATGTTTGTTGTTTCAACAGGAAGAGCGATGTAGCCTAATTTTTCTGCTGCTGCATCACCGTTACGGAATGAGTAGTCGAAGAATTTGATGATCTCTTTATTAACATCCGCTTTTTCACGAGGCATCAAGATAAAGGTAGCCGCTACGATAGGATATGCACCCTTTTGTAATACCAATGAGCTGTAGAAGTGATCTTTTTTAGACCAGCTTGCTTGCTTAACTGCCAATTGGAAGTTTGCTTTGGTTGCTGTTACCCATTTGCCTTCTGCTGTT
>JAYVLH010000051.1:0-15257 GCA_043759555.1 Sulfuricurvum sp.
ATTTCATTAATAGTTCTCTTTGTATGTGCATCATTAGCCGATAATACAATTCACCAAATGAGTCCAAAACAACTACATGTTTTACAGACAGTCCGAGACGTCGCCAAAAATATTCCTGATAAACATGGGAATACCTATGAGAACACGGTCAGTGCTATCTGTATTGCTGAAAGTAGTGCAGGCAAAAACACCATTGGTGATTTTCACAATAAAAAGTCAATTACAAAAGCCTCCCTTGGGCCGATGCAAGTTCGTGTTTCTACAGCACGACATGTTTCATGTAGTGTTAAAACCTTGAGCTGGCTTAACAAACTAAGCGATATTCAGCTTGCAGCACGACTTCTAGGCGATACACGCCTTTCGGCACAAGTTGCAACTTATTATGTCGTATTGCTGCACAATAGCCGCGGAAATTCCTTTAATGCTGTCAGTGGCTACAATGGAGGAATGGTAAATCATAAATATTATGACAAAATCATAAAAAATAAAGCAGTAATTGCTCAACTGGTTTCTTCAGGACAACTCTCTTAAAAAAATTCGCTATAATATTCCAATATTTGATGGGGAGCGTATAGTATGAATGATGAAAAGCTCAAACTGATACTCGCAGGACTTGGCGGTTTAGTTTTTAGTCTAATTATCATATTGCTCGCATTTGTTCTACCACTAAAAGATACTTCCGTCAATACAGAACTTCAAGCCAAACGTACCTTGGAAAAAATTTCCAGGGGAATCAAAGAAGGTCAGCTTCGTCCTCCGCCCAAAGATCGACTGAATCATTGATGACAGTCACAATTAATAAAGCTTTATGATTACCTCTTCAACTCAGTCCAAACTCTCACTTTTACTTCCTAATCAAAATAAAGTACTCGCAGATATCATCAAACACGCAACACCTGAACAATTAACACAACTTCATGAAAATAAAGATCTAAAATCCATACTCAACTCCCTCTTTCATAATAAAATTAATCATAGTAAATCTGACGCACTCTTACTGGATTTACTCAAGAGTTCTCCTGCGTTTAAGAACATGGGGAATTTTACAGACAATCTCAAATCACTTCTTTCGGACCTTGATTCCAATCCTGTATTGAAACTGCATACTGCAAAACTTTCAAGTGCCATTCAACCAACATCGCAGCTGGACATACCAATACTCAAAGATAAAGTAGCCAATTCAGGTATTTTTATGGAGTCAAAGATTTCCATGCTGTTCAATGCCACCAAATCAGACGTTGATCATGAGATGGGCAATGATGTCAAATCACAGCTTTTATCTCTGAAAGAAGATCTAGCTTCGAATCTATCACCTGAAAATGAACAACTTCAACTCAAAATCGATGATCTGATCAGCAATATTGAATATCATCAGCTTCTTTCTCATATCAATGGCTCCAATTCCCTCTACTTTCCATTTGCATGGGAGGGACTTGAAAAAGGGTCGCTTGGATTCAAAAAAAAGGAAAAGGATAGATTTTATTGTGAAATCAATCTAACCCTTAAAGAGTATGGTCAAATCGACCTTTTTATGGGGCTTTCTCAGGAGAAGCAGCTTGATATACACGTACGCACCGAAAAGTCCGAACTTAAATCACTCTTAGAGAGCCATCTAAGCACTCTACGCACACTTCTGATAGATTCTGGACTCATTCCACGCAGAATACGTATTATTGACGACAGTGAGCTTGTAGCAACACCATCAAAGGCCTATTCACCTGATGATACAGATACGTATTCAGGGTTTGAGGTGAAAGCATGAAAAAGGCTGTGGCGCTTCGATATGACCATAACAAAGAAAATGCCCCCAAAGTTATCGCTAAAGGTAAGGGTGAGAGTGCAGAGAATATTATCAAAATCGCTCAACTGCACAATCTTCCCATCCGTCAAGACGAAGACCTCGTAGAGATGCTAAGCAAGGTTGAAATCGATCGCGAAATTCCTGAAAATCTTTATATTGCTGTCGCTGAGGTCTTTAAATTTATCTATTCCATCACTCACAAAGACATAAAATAGATAAATTTAAAGACCTCGCACGTACCAGATTTATTAAAATTCCACGCCTTCATAGCGATCATAAATCCATTGGGCTACTGCTTCGCGCTCATCTTCTTTTAGCTTCCCTTTTAGTGAAGGCATAATTCCAAATCGATCGATTGCTCCAAGCCGACACATGCTGTAATCGATACTGGGATTTTCAATATAATCTTTTATAAAAGCAATTACCACGCGACGCTTAACATTGTCATCATCTTCTTTAATGATTATATTCTCTTTGAGTCGATTGGATACTTCGACCATAGGTGGTGCTTTTAGCGTTTTAAATACTTTTAAAACCTCACTCTTTTCCATCATCTCAACATGACATTTCATACACTGTTGCTGATAGACTTTGTATCCATCTGCTGCTAATAATAAACCGCTTAATGCAAAGATTGCCACTAAAACTTTCATCTTTCCTCCTAGATATTTTTGACACGTATTGTTTTAACTACTAAAGAATCTTTTTGACCTTCATGCAAAATGCGTCGAACCCGATCTTGCCACATGTCGCTAAATCGTTTACGATCCTGTTCATCCGCACTTGTACTTAACACTTTCATCATCACTTCATTCATTTTCCCATCAGGAAGAATTGACGATGGGTCATAGCTTACTATCACGCGTGTACCGGAATCAACTCGTTCCAATGCCATCTCACCTTTAATATCTGCACCATAAAAGAGTAAACTTCGTCGATCAAATTTTCCATTTAGTCCATGAAAACCGCTCACATCAGTGGCGCCTGTTATCATCGAGGCAACATTAGCGATCACCCCGACAACTCCCTCGCCTAATGTACCGCTCATCAGCACTTTGATTTCTCCACGCACAGGGATTTTATCACCATAAAGCGCTTTTAACCCATCTTGAACCATCAAATAGGCACCAGCTACTGTTGGACACGAATGTCCTGCAAGTTTTACTATATCAGTGTATGTATAGGTAATTACCCCATCAACAGCTGCTCCCAAAATATTGGAGAGTGGATCACGCATGGTGATAGGTAAAACATCATTAAAAAAATCGGGTGTTGTCATTGATAAACTCCTTAATGTGGAGTATATCTTTTTTAAGTTCTCATAGCATTGACGCATATCAAGGATTAAGACATTAAAATACGTTTAAACAATACTAGGATGCCGACTATGTCATTTTCACCTTTGCAGTTATCACCACAAATACTGCGCTCACTTACGCAAAGTAGCTTTTCACAACCAACGCCCATCCAAGAAAAAGTCATTCCTCTCGTACTAGCACGCCATGATGTCATGGCGAGAGCCCAGACAGGAAGCGGAAAAAGTGCCAGCTTTGTACTGCCTATACTTGAACTTTGGTCTGCCACAACACGTGAGGGAAAACCTAAAATAAAAGCTCTCATCCTCACCCCAACAAGAGAGCTGACCTTACAAGTAGCAGAAGCTTTCTCTACTTTTAGTGCATTTTTACCTAAAAGACCAAAAGTAGTCAGTGTAATCGGCGGTGAGAGCATCGGTGATCAACTCTATGATATCCAGCAAGGGTGTGATATTTTAGTCGCTACATCAGGTCGACTGCTGGATGTTGTGAAGAAAAAGCAGATGAATCTTTCTCATTTAGAGTTTTTTGTTTTGGATGAAGCAGATAAGATGCTTGACTTAGGATTTGCAGAGGAACTTGAACTTATTTTAAAGGAAATTCCTGCAAAGCGTCAAAATCTCCTATTTTCAGCCACATACCCTCCTAAAATGCTCTCAATTGCTTCTCGAATCACCCAAAATCCTATCGAAGTATCCCTAGAATACGAAGAGCCAACAGTTGAGAGTATCCTACAGCGGGTCATAGAAGTAAATCGTGAAAATCGCGGACCGTTACTTCGCCATTTACTCAATAATGAACCCTTTGAGCAAGTCCTTGTATTTATGGCAAACAAAAGAGCCGCAGACAATATCGCACTCAAATTCAAAAAATACGGATTTTTGGCAGATTCTTTTCATGGCGACCTCATCCAAGAGGATCGGACACATACATTAGAACAGTTCAAATCAAAAAAAATCCGTGTCCTATTTGCTACTGATATCGCCGCACGCGGTTTGGATATTAACGATATTTCATGTGTCATCAACTTCGACCTTCCCCGCTCACCTGCAGATTACATTCATCGAATCGGGCGTACAGGAAGAGCGGGAAAATCAGGAATTGCCATCTCATTTATCGACTACGAAGACAAAGAGCACTTTACTTTGATTGAAAAGCGCTCCAATATTAAACTGATACGAGAACAAATAGAAGGATTCGAACTTACAGGAGATGCACCACTAAAAGCAAAAGGACCTCAGCCGATCAAAGGTGCAGGAAAAAGTAAAAAAGATAAACTAAGAGAACAAGCAAAGCAGAACAATAAAGACAAATAATCTTTTACTCACTGATCAACGCCATCAATTTCTCATGTAAGCTGTCTCTTAATGCATGCAGCTCTCCAATTTTGGCTATTGCTTCTTCCTGATGGTTATGTTTTTTTAAGTCACACAATTCATCAGCAAAAGTATGTACGCGTTCATGAAGTTCTTGGATAACAAGAAAAGAGGATTGATTGCTTGACTTTAGAATATGTTCGCAATCAAGCCATTCGCCAAAACGGCATTCATGAGGATTAAGTACTGGTGAGGCAGCATAGCCGTCTTTTAAAAAAGTCTCCATTTCATTAATCCATCCTTGATGTACTACCATGGCATAGAGAATCTGAACTTCATCACGGCTAACACTGGTGCGATTAAGCCATGAAGGGTCAGGACGCCAAGATGCTATCCATTCTGGCAAGTTGCTTGCAGGCATAGGATAAGAGATTCCATATCCTTGAGCCCATTCACAGCCTAGCTGCAATAACATTTTGCCATGTTCAAGTGTTTCTACTCCCTCAGCAATAACATTTCGTCTAAAAGCTATTCCAAGTCCAATCACTCCCTCTAAAATTGCCAAATCATCAGGATCATGCAACATATCACGAATAAAACTCTGATCGATTTTCAAGAGAGAAACCGGTAAATGTTTTAGATAGGTTAATGAAGAATAACCTGTTCCAAAATCATCCAAAGCAAAGTCTATCCCCAATTTTTTGCATTGTTTCATTACATTCGTGATCTTGCTCATATCTTCAAGCGCACTTGTTTCAAGAACTTCAAGCTCAAGCATCGAAGGAGAAACACTTGGGTGCAGTCCCAAAAGAAATTTCAATCTCTCAATAAAATCATTTTGCTGCAATTGACGAGCACCAATATTAATACTAATCGGAATTTTTATCCCCATAGATTGCCATATTTCAATTTGTGTGAGAGCCGTATTAATAACCCACTCACCTAAATCTATGGCCAATGGATGATCCTCAATCACCGGTAAAAATACAGCAGGAGGCAAAATCCCCTGCGTTGGATGCTGCCACCGTATTAGTGCCTCAACTCCTAAAATCTCTCCTGTACGCATATTGACTTTAGGCTGATAATAGAGAACAAACTGCTCTTCTTTGAGAGCATAGCGAATACCCTCAACATTTTCATGGTGCGCTCGGACAGTAAAATCTTGTTGTGTGTCAAAAAGATGAAAACGATTTTTACCTGCTTGTTTAGCTTGATACATAGCTTGGTCGGCTTGACGTAATAACTGATCTGCTTCAATTTCTTCAGATTGCGGATAAAATGTAACACCCAAGCTTGCTGAAACAGATAAAATCATATCTTCGTACTCAACATTTTGAGATGCAGCATTCAGTAAGCGCGTAAGGGTTGGGTTACTTGCTTCCAAATCATCAAGATCCAATAATACTGCCACAAATTCATCCCCTCCCAATCGAGAAAGCGTATCCCCTTCACGAAGTGAAAGTTTCATATTGGCCGCAATTGCCATCAGTAACTGATCACCCGCTTCATGTCCATATCTATCATTTATATCTTTGAAACCATCCAAATCAAGATACACAACAGCCAAATGTCCTCCGCGACGTGACGTTTGTATCATTGCCTGTTCCAAGCGATCACTTAAAAGAACACGATTAGCAAGACCGGTAAGAGCATCATAGTGGGCAATATGCTCCAGCTGTTTTTCATGATCTTTGATGGTACTAATATCTGAAAAGAGTGCTACATAATTTTTGACAGCACCATCTTCTTGAAAGATTGTACTTATCGTCAACAGTTCAGCATACACTTCACCATTTTTACGGCGATTCCATACTTCACCATACCAATGCCCTTTTTGGGTCAAACGACTCCACAAATCAGTGTAAAACTCATTTCCTTGTCTTCCCGATTTAAGAAGACTGGGATTTTTTCCAATAACTTCATCTGCACCATAGCCTGTTATGCGAGTAAAAGCATTATTGACCTCTATAATGGTTCCATCTTCCGCAGTAATAAGTATTCCCTCTCTTGAATGCGCAAAAACACTTGCAGCAAGACGCAGATTTGCTTCAGATTCTTTACGCGCAGTAATGTCACGTGAAAAACCAACCGTGCCCATAACCTTTCCATCTACAATGACAGCTGATTTGTACGTTTCCAACCAAATACGATTTTCATCAGTTTCAACAAGTTCTTCAATATTTTTTGCCACCCTACTCTTTATTACGACACTATCATCACTGCAATACGATTCGGCAAGATCAAGAGGCCAAATATCTAAATCAGTTTTTCCAATTATATCAACAGGAGAATCGTATCCACATAGTTTACTAAAAGGCTCATTAACCGTCAAATATTGGCCTTGTGTATTTTTGAACCAAACTACAAATGGAAAATTATCAAGTAAAGTACGCTGATATTCTTCACGGATATTAAGCTGATTTTGAAGTTCAATATTTTTTATTTCCAACTGATTTTGTTTACGAATTTCATACATAAGCTGCAATGTATTAGTAGATAAAGTCTCATAAATCAATAAAATTAAGTCAATAAGTGTTCGTGTAAAACCGCTCATGCTCTCCATTGCATATTTTTTCGCAGATTCCATATCCATTCCCTCTTGGAGGGCGAGAACAATGTAAGCCATAGTCCGATCTGTCTCTAAGATATGCGATGTCAGCCAGCGTGCTAAAAAGCCCAAAGTCTCTTCAGCCACTTCAGCTATAGATCGTCGTAGACTTTGCTCTCCTTTAAGACGTACTACTGTGTCAATAAACTGTTGATGTACCGCTTTATGCTGTTTTTCCATAGGATCATGAACGAAGTATTTTGCCCAAATTAATTCTTCTGTCTCGAAGTGATAGACCGTATAATCCAAAAGTTCATCAAATATTTCATTAAGCCGTGAAAGGTCAGATTTAAAAGCAACTTCTCTTGCCAGTTGATTAAGAAGCTCAACAAGCCTGTGATGCTGTTCATCCACTGTAGCTAGACCAGTGTTAAAATGCTCATCCCATGGAAAAATATCAATAGCTTTCATTAACCCTCTTTGGCCTGCATTTCATTTGTGTAATAATACTAAACTTGACTTTAAAAAATGGGTTTAAATCAATCCTATAAATTTATTTTGCTACTTGATTCTAACTCTATTGCCAAGTATTTTCCCGTAAAACTACCCGTTTTTTCCCAATTTTGTGCAATACTTTCAGGATTTCCGACATCAACGATCAATCCACCGCCACTCCCGCCTTCAGGCCCCATATCGATTATATAGTCAGCATTTTTAATCATATCAAGATTGTGTTCAATAACCAGTACAGAATTTCCAAGCTCAACAAAATTATGAAGAACTCTTGTCAGACGATTGACGTCATCAAAATGCAAACCTGTAGTTGGCTCATCGAGAATGTAAAGAGTGCGTCCCGTATCTCGACGGCTTAGTTCTTTCGCAAGCTTGATCCGTTGCGCTTCTCCGCCAGAAAGGGTTACTGCATTTTGTCCTAGGGTAATGTAATCCAATCCAACATCACTAAGCGTTTGTAAGATCACTTTTATTTTTGGAATAGGGGCAAAAAACTCCAGTGCTTCTCCCACGCTCATATTAAGAACATCTGAGATCGTTTTTCCTTTGTATTCTACTTGAAGCGTTTGAAGATTATAACGGCTACCATGACACGAATCACATTTGACCATAATATCGGGCAAGAAGTGCATCTCGATTTTTATTTCACCCTCACCTTGACACTTTTCACAACGTCCGCCTTTGACATTAAAGCTAAATCGTGATGCCGTATATCCACGGATTTGTGCCTCTTTTGTCTTCGTAAAAAGATTACGTATTTCGTCCATAACCCCTGTATACGTAGCCGGATTAGAACGTGGTGTACGACCGATGGGACTTTGGTCGAGATAAATCACTTTATCGAGTTTTTCTAGCCCTTCAACTTCTACGCCGGCAACACGCTTTATTTTACGGGCATGATTAAGTATTTCACGGCTTACAGGAAGAAGCGTTTGCAAGATCAGTGAACTTTTCCCACTACCGCTGACTCCCGTCACACAGACAAAATTATTCAATGGAATCGATACGCTGAGATCCATAATATTATTGAGTGTCACATTATTGATTTGCATCCACTCTTTCTGAGCTCTGCGGTAAAAGTATTCGATTTTTTTTCGTCCAGAGAGATACTGTGCCGTTAAGGTATCGCTTTTTTTCATCTCTTCCAATGTCCCGGCAAAAACAACATTCCCGCCGAATTTTCCAGCTCCCGGACCAATATCAACGATGTAATCGGCATGCTCTATCGTCTCTTTATCGTGCTCAACGACGATCACAGTATTCCCTTTTTCCTGAAGAGATCGTAGTGTTCGAATGAGCTTTAGGGTATCACGCTCGTGCAGACCGATACTTGGTTCATCCAAAACATACATAACACCCGTCAGTCCGCTTCCAATTTGTGACGCTATTCGAATACGCTGTGCTTCACCACCGCTGATAGTACGTGCATCACGGCTAAGAGACAAATATCCCAGTCCTACATCGTATAGAAAAAAGAGTCTCTCTCGAATTTCATTCAAAATTGAGGCACCGATTAACGTATTTTGTTCACTTAGATTTTCAAACGTCTGTGGATTCATAAACCACGCATACGTATCTTTAAGAGGCATGGAAATCACTTCGCCTATTCCAAGATCCGCCACTTTTACGGCCAATGACTCTCTTTTTAAACGATGTGAATTACAAATATTACAGGGCTTTTCAGACATATAATCTGCCAAATCTTTTTCATCTTTAAATATATCATAAGCAATACGTACAATCCCAGGCCATGTACGTGTTATGGGATGATCTTGCCATTTAAAATCAATATCATCCACACTTCCATGCAAAATTGCTTTTTTTTGATGTTCTTCAAGAGTATAAAACGGTTCACTGATACTAATACCTGTAGCGGTACAAAAAGCTTTTAGAAACGTAAAGTAGTACCCCTTATTAAATCCGTAAACAATTTTGACTGCACCCTTTTCTACCGAAAGCTCTGAATCGATAATTTTGTCGTAATCAAGGGAATATCGTATTCCAAGACCATCGCATTCACTGCAGGCTCCTTTAGGAGAATTAAATGAAAAAGACAACGGTTCGAGAGAATCGAAGCTCACCTTACAATCAAAACAGGCACTGTGCTCGCTGTAATGGATCAGCTTTTCATGCACACCAATCTCTTCTGAATTTTGTATCTCTATTTCTACCTCACCATAACTCTCTTTGAGCGCTTTTTCGACATCTTGCGCTACGCGATCATGGTTATCTGCTTTCACAACCAGCCGGTCAATAACTACTTTAATTGAGTGCTTTTTTGTTTTGGAAAGCTCTACCTCTTCATCCAAACGTATCATAACCCCATCAACCATAGCTCGAACATACCCCTTGTGGCGTAGTGATTCAAATATATCAGCAAACGATCCCTTCTTTTCTCTTACCAAAGGAGCCAAAATAACGATTTTTGCATTTTCAGGTAGCTTCAGGACTTGATCGATGATATCTTGTGCAGACATTTTTGTAATAGCATTTCCACATAAATGACAATGCTGGATACCGATACGCGCATATAAAAGACGCAAATAATCATAAATCTCCGTAATCGTCCCCACAGTAGAGCGAGGATTTTTAGACGTCGTTTTTTGATCGATTGCGATAGCAGGAGTAAGGCCTTCAATTTTATCAACGTCAGGCTTGCCAACACGATCCAAAAACTGACGGGCATACGATGAAAGTGATTCGATATAACGGCGCTGACCCTCAGCATAAAGCGTATCAAAGGCCAATGTAGATTTTCCGCTTCCGCTGATTCCGGTACAAACAATGAGCTTATTTTTAGGAATTTCTAGAGAAATATTTTTGAGATTATGTTCACGTGCACCGATAATTTTAATAGTATCCATGGGGTCCCTATTCTAGTATGAGTTTGTATGCCGTCAGGCAAAAAATAATAATATAAAAAACAACAAGTATTCGCTTATAATGCCGCAAATGAACTTTATGCATCAACCAAATCCCTAACAATATTCCTGCTAAAGACGATACTGCCATCACAGTACCCGCGGTCCAATTGAGCATTCCTAAAACCGCAAATGTCACAAAAGCAGAAATAGAAGTAAACATAACGAAGAAAAGTCCGATTGCGGAGGCTTTTTTCAGCTCAAATCCCAAAAAAGAAACCAAAATAGGTGTCATTAAAATCGAACCTCCTACCCCAAGCATTCCAGAAAATACTCCTATCACACTGCCAATCACAACATATAAGGGCCGATTGACTATTTCTAAACGTGTTGGCTGAGGGGGTGAAAGAGCAAGTCGTCCCAAAGTAAACATCACAATTCCTAAAAATGCCCACTCCAGCACAGATGCATTAAGGAGCTTAACCAATAGTGCACCTATAATAGCGCCTGCTAAACCGCCAAATCCAAAATATTTAACATCACGGATATTATAAGTCTTATTTTTTTGATGTACCCATGCTGCCATCAAGGATCCAGCAACCATTTGCATCACCGAAATAGCAATCGCTTCTTTAATGCCAAACCCCATGTATAGCAGCAACGGCACACTCACCGTTCCGCCGCCAACACCAAAAAATCCTGAAAGAGTTCCAACAAGAATCCCTACAGCTGCCAGTTCCAATGTCATTACGGTTCACTTTTTCTTTTTATAGATTAGGATTATACTCGTTATTTCCTTGCAGATTTACGCTATAATCTATTATCAACCATAATTTAAATATTTATTGCCATGAGGTTATCATGCTTTCATTAATACTAGAAGCAGCAGAAAAATTCTGTATTCACCAAATACGTTCAGCTCATGACACAAAAGAATGTATACCAAAAAAGAGAACACTTATTGCTTATCTAGACATTGAAGCACAAAGCGGAGAAAAATACCGAACCTATATCGGGTGTGATGAAACTCTACTGCAGTGTATCACTGAAATATTTTTAGGTGAAGAAATTTCTGATATGGAGACATTACGTGATATGTTACTAGAAACAACAAATATGATCGTAGGAAGTGCGAAAGTACTTGCAGTAGAGTCTTCCTATCATCCTTTTACAATTTCAACACCACATTATTTTACGGATGATACATCGACAGTTGCTTTTGATGCATGTAAAACTTTGTGTGTATCTGGGGGCGAAATGCTAATTGCATTTAAGGAGTTATGATCATGGATGAAGCACTCGACCTTCCAATAGAGCCAGCTATCCTCGATCAAAAGCATTCTTTTGATCCTAAAAAAGAACTTGCATGGATGGATTATGACGGACTTTTGGATATGGAAGTAGAATTTGTTTCTGATTTAGGACAAACGACTCTTTCTTTGGGAGAAATTTTAAAATTGGAAAAAGGTTCCGTTATTGACTTAGGTAAACCAGCCGGTGAAAGTGTTGAATCGTATGTCAATAACCGTATTATCGGTAAAGGTGAAGTGATGGTATATGAAAAAAATCTTGCCATCCGTATCAACGAAGTATTAGACTCAAGCGCTGTACTTTATTATTTATCTAAAGAGAGATTATGAAAAAAATCACCCTGCTTATATTACTTGCTACAGCTCTATTTGGGTCAAAAATCCTTAGTTATAATATTTATGATCGTCATGATCATGTTGATATTATGCTTACATTTGATACACCGTACGAGGGTGTTTTACGTCAGAATCAACAGGGAAATACGATTAGCATTAAGCTCGAAGAAGCATCCATTGATACACCAATGAATAAAAATATTAAATCGACATACCTCCAAAATATTTCCATTTCTCCAACCGATGATCAAATTCAAATTACAGCAAATGTAAGTGATGGTGTTATTTTACAAGCTTCTAAGACATCTGATTCATATGGTCTTCGCTTACGCTTTAGCCCAAAAACTTCAGCTAATGACACATCAACTCAAAATGCTGATGAAGCATCAGCTCTTCCAACAAAAGATACTAGTGAATTTGAACGCAGTTACTATGTTGTCATTGCCATTTTAGTGATTGCTATCATCATTCTATTTTGGCTTAAAAATAGTATCGCTAAAAAAACAACTGCTATGCAAGCACAACCCGTAACACCGTGGCTTGCCTCATTATCATCTAAAAAAACACCTCAACCTAATAATACTGCCATCCCAATTGGAAATATAGAAGGCGGCGGCGTTCAAATACGATTCCAAAAAACACTTGATCCTTCACATTCCGTAGCAATGCTCGATTTTGGAACACAAAGTTATTTGGTTCTTTTAGGTAACAATACAATCTTACTGGACAAATTTCAAGACAATATACCTATCACTCAAAATGATTTTGAGACATTGCTACAATCAAAACATAGAGAACTCGATGGATATTTTCAGATTGGACACGTAGAAGATGAAATTTTTGATGCCTACAAAGAAAAGGCATCTGTCATTTAAAAAGGTCTAATAGCAAGCTTTAAAACGTTAAAACGATATTTAGCACTCACAGCTCATATCAGAAGCTTTAAAGCCTTCGCCTATTTGACGATGCGTAAGGAAAAATTCATCAATAACTTCACGACAATGAATCGGATCGTCGATACGATTGACAAGATCGCGCAAGGCAGAAGCACCTTCATACCCTTTGGTATAGGTATGCGCATGTTTTCGAAATGTGATAACGCCTCTGTCACCATAAAATCGAATCATACCATCAAAGTGTTCCATAATAATAGCATGCTTAATCAATGGATCGACGTCGATGGAGCCTGTTTTTAGCTGATGGAATATCCATGGAGCTCCCACGGCACCTCGACCAATCATAACACCATCAGCTTTGGTATGATTTAGTACCCATTGAGCTTTTTCAAATGAGTCAATATCACCATTAGCAATTACAGGGATATTGACAGCAGCTTTGATTTCAGCAATTGCATCGTAATCAACGGGAGCTTTGAATTTACCTGCACGGGTTCGGCCATGGACAGCTAGAAAATCTGCTCCGCATGACTCAACAAGCCTAGCAATTTCTACATGGTTTTTATCTTCAAATCCTAATCGTATTTTGACGCTAAGCGTTGATTTATTGGAAGTTTTTTTTATTGTTTCAATAATACTGGCCATTCGAGGCAAATCACGTAAAAGCGAACTTCCTGATCCGTGGCAAACGATTTTAGGTACAGGACAGCCACAATTTAGATCAATGATATCAATGTTGTCCACATCATTAAGAAACTCAACAGCACGACGAACGATCCCTTCTTCAGCTCCGGCAATTTGTACGGAATAGGGATCTTCGTTAGGACTGCGTTCTAACATTTTAAGGGTCTTTACTGAACCATAGGCGATAGCATTGGAACTGAGCATTTCACTAACCGTCAAATCAGCACCAAATTTTTTTACAACATTACGAAAAGGGAGATCTGTATATCCCGCAAGAGGAGCGAGAGCATACACTGGTGTATCAAAGGAAAGTTTTGGAGTCATTACGGTCTTATTTTCCTAAAAACAATGCAATATTATAATGTTTATTGGCACGTTTCAAATCACGGTACGCTTTAAAAATAAGATAATCTTCTTTTGCTGTATTATTAAGTATTTCATTTGCTGTATCGACCATTTGTAAATCATACAGCGTGTAAAAATACGCTTCCATCGCATCATCATTTGATTCACTAAGAATTTCAAATAAACGTATTCGTTGTTCAGGAATCATATTTTTTGACATAGCAATAGATATGTCAATAAAATTATCAGAAGATAGTTTCAAAGATTTCAAGAGGAAAATAAGATCTTCATTACTCATTTCAATCCCGTTTTGAGCACTGTTAATGCGCTCAATAAATTGACACAATGAGATCACATTAAAAAGATGCTTGTATTTAAGAACAGATCCCACTGATGCTGTTTTAACATACGACTCATAGGCCTTTGCGCTGACAATATCTCCATACGTATCAGCTCGTGACAATACTTCGTCTGCTCCCAGTTCACCACGTTCTAGACGATTAAGATTATTCTCTATAGAAATTGATGTCGTATGTGCCAAGCTAAATTTTTTAAGGTCCACTTTTTTCTTATCTTTTACATCGCGCAATACTCTTAACGCTTCATCAATTTTCTCATTTCCTACTTCTCTGAGTGTCTCATATGGCAGAATAACCGAATTATCGATTAATTTTCCCATCAATTTGTACGCGTCTGTCTTATACGTATTGTTTCTTCCGCTTACACCTAACAGTGTATCGGCTAAAGCATCAATCATTTTCTCATGATCACGATTAAGTTTACGAAGCTTTAAGCTACCCAACAAAGAATGAAAAGCCATATGTAAAACACTTAACAAATACATTATTGCAACAGGAACAGCCACCCAAAAAGCGATTGGCAGATTAGGAAAGTGTAGTCCGAGCAAATCAAACGATACCGCTTCTTTACTGATACTGTATACAGCAATCCCAATGAGTAAAATAAAAATAAACGAGGCGATTGTATAGCGTTTTAGTTGCATTGGCTTACCCTTTTAAACTTTATTTTTTTCTACAATTGGACGACACACAATGCAGTAGCGTGCGTGAGGCTTTACTTTAAGACGTTGGAATCCAATTTCATCTTCACACATATCGCAAATACCATATTGTTTGGATTTAATTTTACCTAAAGCGCACTCAATTTCAAGTAATTCTTGGGATTGTTGTGCACCGATAGCATTTTCTACCAAATTGTCATTACTAATAGAGGCATAATCACCTTCGTCATTGAGTTCGCACTCACGTAATTGCATTATTTCCGCTTCGACACCATTCAAGTTCTTGACAATCTGAATTTGCCGTGCCAGC
>JAYVLH010000052.1:0-13320 GCA_043759555.1 Sulfuricurvum sp.
ATCTTCGATAATTAAAATGCGCATTTACGTTCCTCGAAAGCGGATATTTTCCCGAAATTGTACCATACTTTTAGAAATTTTTAAACTCTTTTTAAATAAATTTTAAAAATTGAAATTTTTTTGAACACCAACTGTGCAATTTTGAAGAATATTTGGTTTGTAAATTGTAAGAGTCAGTATTTCAATAGCGGGGAATAACTGTTTTAAGAAATGTGAAAGACTTTCAAGAGCTTCTTCAATTAACTCAAACTTTTGTGTTTTCATGTGTTTTTCAATAAAATCACTTACATGAGTATAGTTGATAAACTGTTTTTCAGTATAAGTGTAGTCGATAACACAGTTGATCACGACACGCTGCTCAGTAGTTCGTTCGTCTTCAAGAATCCCTATGATTGTATCAAAAGAGAGATTTTCGATTAATATTCTCATGCGACGCGTTTTTCTTCACCTTTGAATAAACGAATGAAATTGGGAATGTGTTTGTAAAAAAGTATAAAGGCTATAAAGATAACCGATGCATGAAACATTTCAGGCTTTAAAATAAATGAAGCTACAACAAGAGCAGCAAGCCCCAGCATTGATGAGAGTGATGAAATACGGAGTGTTTTTGCCGCAATTGCCCAAACCAGTAATGCGATAGCTGTTTCGATAGGAAGCATAACGGCCATTACCCCCATTCCTGTTGCAACACCTTTACCACCTTCAAACCACATATAGGGGCTAAAGCAGTGACCTAGCACCGCTAAGACGGCAACTGCCCATTGAACGCTTTCATCCATTCCGAAATATTTGGCAGCCAATACTACTGCAATTCCTTTGAGGGCATCAAGAGCCAACGTTGCGGCGCCTAATTTTTTGGCTAAAGACGGATTGTTCTCTTTGACAACACGTAATACGTTGGTTGCTCCAATACTGCCTGATCCTGATTCTTTGATATTGACCCCTGCAAATACTTTTGCGAGGATAAGCCCAAACGGGATACCGCCTAGGAGATAGGCCACTAGATAAAACTGGACGTTTTGATTAAATAAAAATTCCATATAGAAAGACTCTTTAAGATAAATTTGATGTGTCATTATAATTCAATTATTGTAACAGAGAACTAAAAAGATATAATAACGATCTAATGATAGAGAAGGAAAGCTTTAAATATGAACACGCAAGAGTTAAAACAAAAAATTATTGAATTAAAAAATCGTCTAAGTGTTACAGTCGTGGCACACTTTTATCAGCGTGATGAAGTATTTGAGATGGGAGATATTACGGGTGATTCGCTCGAACTCGCGAAGCGGACGATGGCAGATGATAAAGAGTTTGTTGTCTTTTGCGGTGTCGGCTTTATGGGGCAAAGTGTCAAAATTTTGAGTCCGAATAAACGTGTTGTAATGCCAAAAATCGCTTGCTGTGCGATGGCACGGATGATTGACGGACTGTATTTTGACCAATCGATTGAAAAGCTGGAGCAAAGCGGAATAAAAGTGGAAGATATCTTGCCTATCACCTATATCAATTCCGATGCTGCCGTCAAAGCACGTGTCGGAAAAATGGGAGGAATGGTGTGTACCAGTTCAAATGCGGCAGTGATTATCACCAAAGCACTTAAAGAGGGTAAAAAGATTTTATTCGTTCCCGATCGCTGTTTAGGTCAAAACATCGCACGAATGATGGGGCTTGAATCTTGTGTTATCGGAGATGGTACTGATCCTAAAAAGGCTGACATTATCTGTTATGATGGGTTTTGCTCTGTTCATCAGCTCTTCAGTGTTGATGATATTGAGTTTTATCGCAATAAATATCCGGGGATTTTGATTGCCGTTCATCCTGAATGTGATCCTGCAATATGTGAAAAAGCTGATTTTGTCGGATCGACGTCACAGCTGATCAAATACATAACAGAACTTCCTGTTGATCAAAAAGTAGCGGTAGGAACAGAGTTTAATATGGTTAACCGTCTACGTGCAAAAAATACCTATATCCTTTCTTCAACTAAACCTGAATGTCCGACGATGAATGAAACGACGCTGGAAGATTTATATCTTACCCTTAAAGCGATCGATGATGGTGCACCCATTAATGAAATTGAGGTGGATGAAGAGACGAGCTATTGGGCTAGAATTGCTTTAGAGAGGATGATGGCGTTATGATCAAACAATTTATCCGTGACGTTTTAGCCGAGGATGTAGGGCGGGGAGATTTATATGCTCGCGTATCCGTCCCCGTCGATGCAAGCGCGAAGATTATTGCTAAAAGTGACGGTGTGTTAGCGGGCGAAGAGTATTTGAGAGTGCTGGCTAGCATGGAAAAGTTCGCGATTGTTTGGAATAAAAAAGACGGGGAAAGATTTACAAAAGGTGAAGTTCTTCTTGAATTAAGAGGGGATTCCCATACACTGTTAAGAATTGAGCGAACACTTCTTAATATTTTGCTGCATGCCAGCTCTATCGCGACATTGACACGTCAATATGTTGATTTGATCGCTCCCTATGGTACTAAACTGCTGGATACGCGAAAAACGCGTCCAATGCTGCGATGTTTTGAAAAGTATGCAACCCGTGTCGGCGGTGCTACCAATCATCGTATGGGATTGGATGATGCTTTGATGCTAAAAGATACGCATCTTAAAACGATCGAAAATTTAGAGTTATTTATGGAAGAAGCGCGCGCAAAAATTCCTTTTACAGCTAAAATCGAGATTGAAGCAGAAGATATAGCCATGGCAAAACGGGCTATGGAAGTGGGTGCAGATATCGTGATGTGTGACAATATGAGTACGGATGATTTGCGTGAAGTAGTGGCGTATAAATGGAAACATTATTGTGGCATTTTACTTGAGGCAAGTGGAAATATTTCACTTGATACCATTGAAGCGTATGCTGCGACAGGAGTTGATGCGATTAGTACGGGTTCTCTTATTCATCAAGCAAACTGGATTGATGTGTCAATGAAAATGGACTAGATCCATTTTAGTTTGATACGAGAGACGGAACAAAGTCCCGACTCTCTACGCTAGCCGCTATGGCACTAAAGGATCGCAATGCAAAGCATTGCAGAGGATAAGGATAGATAATCAATGGCCGATGACCAAGAAAAAACAGAAGAACCCACCGCCAAAAAGCTCGAAGATGCCAGAGAGGAGGGGAATGTCCCTCGTAGTCAGGATACATCGGGCGTTATTGTCTTATTTGTTGCTGTTTTAGCACTGTTGATGCTGTTACCCTATATTTCAGAACATCTTTTGTCGTTGACACGGTATTATTTTTCGTTGATGAATCATCCGTTAGAGCAAGTCAATTTGGTTGATATTGCATTTGTGACGATGCGGGAATTTTTGCTGATGGCATTGCCGTTTACAATCATTGTTGCTGTTGCTGGCGTTGCTGGAACGGTGTCGCAGATTGGGTTTAATTTTACGACTAAACCGTTGACGCCAAATTTTTCTAAACTTGATCCGATTGCGGGATTAAAAAATATGTTAAGTATGCAAAAAGTGGTTGAATCAATAAAAATTACTTTTAAATCTTTTGCGGCTATGGGGGTTGGATTTATCTTTTTTTGGGGATATATGAAAGAACTGCCAACTGTGGCGATGTTTGGACTGTGGCAGCAGATGGCATGGCTGAAAGAAAAAGCGATTATTTTGGCTACGGTTATGCTTGTAATCCTCTTTTTGTTCGCGATGATTGATCTGTTTTTGACACGAATGCACTATTTTAATAAACTCAAGATGTCACTGCAAGAGATCAAAGATGAAATGAAAAATATGGAGGGAGACCCTCATGTTAAGGCAAAAATCCGCCAGATACAAATGCAAGCAGCACGAAAGAGGATGATGTCCTCCGTTCCCACCGCGGATGTGGTTATCACCAATCCAACGCACTATGCTGTTGCAATAAAATACGATGAGACAAAACATCATGCTCCTGTGGTAGTGGCTAAAGGGGTAGACAATATTGCCATTCAAATCAAAAAAATAGCGAGAGAAAATGGGGTGCATGTGATGGAAAGTCCACCTCTGGCGCGTGCCCTTTATAAGGATGTGGAAATCGACCACCCTGTTCCGGAAGCTCTTTTTACAGCTGTTGCGGAAGTGTTGGCCTATGTGTACAAGATGGGTAAAAAGAGAAAAGGATAAGGTGTGATTAATCGTTTATTGGACAGCATTGGAAATAAAAAAGCAATAGTGATGGTTTTTTTTGCTATTGTAGTTTTTCTGGGAGCTTTTTTTTGGTATCTGAATCAACAGGTGACTTCGCAATCGCTTGTACGCCTCAGCGATCAGCTCTCTCTAGCCCTTAATAATCAGCTTGATAAAGAACGTGCAACTGCATTGCGTTTTGCATTGATTTTGGGACAAAATAAGGCGCTTGCAGAAGCGCTGGAACAGGATAATGAGGATCAAGGATTTAAAGTTCTTTCTGAAACAATGGCACCCATCAAGCTTCATACAAACGCATTAATTCGGGCACAGGTAATTACATCCGATTACATTATTTTCACCCGGAGCTGGGACCGGTCATATGCCGGGATGCCACTGGAATATTTTCGCCCGGATTTACTTTATTTTCAAAAACATCACAAACCTCGTTCCTCAATTGAAGTAGGGCGCAAGCTAGGGGTAAAAGCTACTGTCCCTATCTATAATCGAGGTAATATGATTGGATTTGTAGAGGTACTTTCTTTTTTTGAACCGGCGCAAGAGTATTTTGAACATTTGGGAATCGATTTTTATATTTTGATGGATAAAAGTTTTTACGATGTAGCTGTTTTCATGCAAGAAAATCCTAGGATTGCAAATAAATATATTTTGGCAAATCCGAAATATACGCAAAACGATCTGAAATTATTGAGAAAAATCGATTACAAGGCCATTAAAAAATCACATGTTGTTTTTGTCGGAGGACATTATCTGTTTTATCAACCGATGAAAAATGGAGAAGGGGAGACAATCGGGGCATTTGTTTTTTCGCTTACAGAGAAACAGGTAAGCAGCTATATTCATTCGGAGCAGGACAATATTTCATTTTTAATTCATTTAAGCCGCGATCAGCTTTATGGTATGATGGCCAAAGAGTCATATGGTAATGCCGTCTTTCAAACTATTTATGATAAAGAACTTCTTTATTTGAAAGATACGGTTGCGGAAGAAGACCGAGACCTTTATTTACAGGAAGCGCGTGAGAGGTTTAATACCTATTCGAAAGAAGAATTAATTGGTATTATGTTAGATTATAAAGTATCCAAAAAAATAGAAGGAAAAATCCGATGAAAGTACTACTCTTGGAAGACGAATATATGCTGAGAATCAGTATTACCGAGTTTTTAGAAGAGATCGGATTCGAAGTTGTGGGATTTTCAAATGGAGAACGGGCATTTGAAGCGATCTATGAGATGCCATTCGATCTTTATTTACTGGATGTAAGTGTCCCCGGAATGGATGGTTTTGATCTCTTGCGAACATTGCGAAAAGATGGTAATAAAATACCAGCTATTTTTTTGACATCTATGGTTAATGTTGAAAATTTGCAGGAGGGATATAAATCAGGATGTTGTGACTATATTCGTAAACCTTTTGATTTGACTGAATTGCAAATTCGGATTATGCATGCGCTGAAAGATCATTATCACAGTGGGGAAAATCTGCTCGATTTTGGAGAGGGACTTATCTACGATACTGAGAATTTTTCCCTCACTCATAACGGTATAAATATCACTTTAAGTAAAACTGAAAAGGAAATATTCGGCGTCTTGCTCAAATATAAAAATCAAATTGTTTCGGTTATAATGTTTCAAGATGAGATATGGGGTGAGTATATCGACCCTACAAATATTCGGGTTCAGATCAATAACTTACGTAAGAAGTTCCCCGTAGAAATTATTCAAAATCGTCGTGGCATGGGTTACATTCTTGAACGATAACCATTACGCCATCAAGAATGCTTTTTTGTATACGATACTAATTGCAGTATTTTTACTCGTTCCGACGTATCTATATGTCACTTATATGAAGTATGTGCAAGAAATTCAGTATGAATTCAGGCTTAAAGAACAATCTATTCTCATTATTCGTGCAATGGAAGATTATGATCAGAAAGAGAATCTTCCATTTGAATACCCCCGTTTTCAATCCTTTCAATCAGGGTTATATGACGAACATTTTCATCCCATATTTACGTTAATCAAAGAACCTTTAAATATGCAAAAAAGTGGATATTATGTTCAAGATGGCTATGGCTATTTGGTTGTTTCTCTTCCTGAACACCGATATTTTAAGGCTGTATATCTGATTATTGGCGGCGAATTGTCATATGTTAAAATCTATCAGGATGTTGTGATTATTTTATTTGTCATTACGATCCTTATTTTTATCTTATCACTCTTTTTTCTCGACAAATTTGCACTTCCATTTAAGCGTCTTAATCAGCGACTAGATCGATTTATTAAAGATTCAATACATGAAATAAATACACCGCTTTCTATCATTAACGTGAATATTGATCTTTACAATCGTTCAAATCCTAAAAGTAAATATCTGCAAAGAATAAAAGCAGCAACGAAAACATTGTCAGGCATTTATAATGATATGGATTATTTGATTAAAAACGAACGCATCGAATATAAATATGAGCTGATTGATCTGGGCCATTATCTGCAGAATCGGATTGATTATTTTTATGAAGTGGCGGAACTTAGAAACATAACTATTGAATCACATATAGAAAATGGAATTGAAATCTTTTTTAATCAAATACAGCTTCAGCGCATTATTGATAATAATTTAAGTAATGCTATAAAATATTCCAATGAGGAAGGAAAGATAGAGGTAAAACTTGAGCGGCATGAGAGTAGTTGTATTATGATATTTAAAGATTACGGTGTCGGAATCAAAGATGTGGGACAAATTTTTGAACGCTACTATCGTGAAAACAACGAGAAGGGAGGTTTTGGGATCGGATTGAATATTGTCAAGTCGATTATTGATAAAGCCAAAATAGATCTTCATATCGCATCGGTATACGGTGAGGGCAGTATATTTTCCTACACTTTTTCTCCTCCGATTTACAAAATTTAAATTTTTACATTATTTTTACACTCTTCTTTTACAATACACCTTGAAATAGTACAAAAAGGAGAATAAATGCGAAAAGTGATACTACTAACAATCGCAGCATTTTTAAATGCAGCCGATTTATCGCAAGCCATCGAGAGTCCTGATGCAACGGCCATTTTAAAAAAAGATGCACTGCCTGCAGCTAAAATATACAGCATGCCTAATGGGTGTGTCGTTGATGACAAAGCGGCGATTGAGCGTGGAAAATACATTTTTCATAATTTAAATGGACAAGATGCGAAAGAAAACCCGCCAGAAGGGTTATCACGACTTTTAGAAAATGGTAAACCAAAACAAATGGGTAACTGTGTTGCCTGTCATAACATTGAAGGGGCAAAAGGGTACGGTAACATTGGACCAGACTTGAGTCAATATAAAGCGATGTATATCGACAGTGGTGCACGAAACGCTCAGTTTATGTATCAAAAAATAGCGGATCCGCGTCTGGATAATCCAAATTCTTCTATGACCGTTAACCTTGCAAACGGTTTGATGAATGAGCGTGAAGTATGTGATTTGATATCGTATATTACAGCAGTTAAGAAATAAAGGATAAACAATGGAAAGAAGATCATTTTTAAAAGGTTTTGGATCAGTAGCAGCGTGTGCTGTAGTATTGCCTCATGTTGTCAGTGCGGCGGATGAGAAAAAAGCGGCCGGTCCGAATGAGATGAATTTTGACACAGCAGTCGCGGCAATTACTGGAGGAAAAGGATTGGTTCCATCAGCAAAAGTAAAACTAGAAGCACCTGAAATCGCAGAAAACGGTGCTGTTGTTCCAGTGAAAATAACAGTAGAGAGCCCAATGAGTGCAAAAGATCATGTCAAAGCAATTCATGTATTGGCATCTAAAAATGGCAATGTACGTTGTGCTAATGTCTATTTGACTCCGGCAAATGGTGAAGCATTTTTTGGTACTCGTGTAAAACTTGGCGGAACACAAGATGTCGTTGCAATCGCAGAGATGAGTGATGGCACTTTCCTTACCGGAAAACAAAATGTAAAAGTAACCATCGGCGGATGTGGTTGATTTAATTATCAGCTATTCCTTGTCTCATACGAGACAGATTATTAACGAAACCAATAAGGATAGTACCTATGAAAACATTGATCAAAATTAAACCAAAAGATTATAAAGCAGGTGAGATTGTAAAAATCGACTTTATGGCAATGCACCCGATGGAAACAGGAATGCGTAAAGATAAAGAGACAGGTGCAATTATCCCCGCTAAATATATCGATGAAGTGAAATTCATGTTCAACGATACATTGATTACCAAAATGGTAATTTGGGAATCACTCTCTGTCAACCCTCTTCTAAGCATTAGCTTTAAGGTGACAGGTGCTGGAACACTAAAGGTGATTGCAAAAGACAACAGAGGCGATAGCGTAGAAACTACTGCGCAAATTACTCCAAAAGGATAAGGAATGAAATTATTATCAATGACTGCCTCTTTGGTGTGTTTAGCACTTTTGAGTCCAGCAATTGCTGAGGAAAGTCTTAGTATGTCTGCAGCGGATAAGGCGATGTATGCTGAGCTTCTGGAAAATAATCCGGCAGATATGGTAGTAAGCGAGGGCGAAGAACTTTTTAATTCTACCATCGGTTCAGCAGCGTATGCCAAAGTATTGGGCGTTAAAGAAAAAGATTTACCAAAGACTATTGCAGGGTTTCCTCGCTATGTTGAAGCTGCCAAAAAAGTGGTTACTTTGTCTCAATCACTCCAAATGGCGATGGCGGCTACAGGTAAACCTATTGCTAAGCTTGAGAGTGAAGAAATGGTGAAAATGTCTGCTTATCTAAAATCAATGGCAAATGGTCAGAAAACATCGATTGATGTAAAAGCCAATAAGCATATGGTAGAGATGATGAAATTAGGTCAAGAAGTATTTGAAGAACGTCGCGGCGGTCGTGGACTTTCCTGTAACAACTGTCATAGTCCAGAGATTATTGGTCAACGTTTACGTATGCAAGCACTTCCTGATTTGGGCGCTAAGGTGACAGCATCGGCAGGAACGTGGCCGGCATATCGCATGACGCAAAGTAAAATGGTAACGCTCGATAAGCGTATGCAGCAATGTATGAATAATGCATTATTGGCCGAATTACCGTTGGGTTCACGTGAAATGGTTGCTTTAGAAGTGTATGTAACAAATAAATCAAAAGGCAACGCGATTCAAATTCCGGGCTTGAAGCGTTAAGGGGACAAAGATGGATTTATCACGAAGAGACTTTTTTCATATTGCTACCGCTTTAGGTATTGGGTTGCCAGCTGCTGCATCGGTGGCATCGACGACAAAGCGGGTTGATGAGATTGGACTAAAAGAAATTTATGAGTTTAATGCTCGCGGAAATGTGACACTTTTACATATTTGTGACATGCATGCTCATATCAAGCCACTGTATTGGCGTGAGCCATCGACGCTTATTTCAGCGCCGAATCTTACAGGGACTCCGGGATTTTTATGCGGTGAGTCGTTTTCAAAGTATTATGGGCTTCAAAATAAATCTCTTGATTCGTATTTTGATACCTATATGAATTTTGATTCATTGGCGCATAAGTTTGGAAAAATGGGGGGAATTTCACACATGAAAACCCTCATTAATCATGTTAAAAAAGAGCGTGGAGCCGATAATGTTCTTCTCCTTGATTCAGGAGACACGTGGCAAGGGACAGGCGTAGCACTCAAAACCAAGGGTGAGGCGATTGTCAAAGCACAAAATTACTTAGGTGTTGACGTAATGGTCGGTCACTGGGAATTTACGTACGGTAAAACAAGAGTCAAAGAACTCCTTGAAATGTTAAACGCTAAATTTGTTTCTCAAAATATTATCGGTGATGATTCGTTTGCTGATGATTTTGAGGAACTGATTTTTGAGCCTTATACTATCATGGAGCGTGGCGGCGCAAAGATCGGGATTATTGGTCAGTCATTCCCGTTTACGTCTACGGCAAACCCAAAAGAGTTTACGCAAGGGTGGAGTTTCGGTCTGCGCTTGGATACGCTCCAAACGTATGTCGACAAACTTCGTAAAGAAGAAAAAGTAGATTGTGTCGTCGTATTGTCGCATGATGGCTTTAGTGTTGATCAAGAGGTCGCACGTCAGGTCAAAGGGATTGATTTTATCCTAAGCGGCCATACTCACGATCCGTCTCCACGACCGACGGTTATCAACAATACGGTCATTGTCATCGCAGGAAGTCACGGTAAATACATTGGACGGCTTGATATCGACATCCAAAATCATAAGATAAAAGGGTATGAGTACAAACTCATTCCCGTAGCGTCCAACTTGATTCCTGCTGATCCAGAGGGTGAAGCTCTGGTTAAAGAACTTTATTCTCCGTACGATTCAGAACTTTCAGAAGTGTTGGGTATTACGAAAAGTATGTTATTTAAGCGTGATACCTTTCACTCAACGTTCGATCAGTTGATCAATGATTCAATTATTGATGCGATGGATTCAGATATTTCGTTTACACCGGGATATCGTTGGGGAACTACAGTCCTTGGCGGTGCGGCAATCACCATGGATGATGTCTATGACATGACAGCGATTACGTATCCTAATGTCTATACGTTTGAGCTGACTGGACAACATATCCGAACATTGCTCGAAGATATTGCAGATAACGTATTCAACGCCAATCCGCTTTATCAGCAAGGGGGTGATATGAGCCGTTTGGGCGGCGTCACGTATGAAATTCGTGTTGGTGCCGCAACGGGTAAGCGTATTACTAACATCATGGTGGGGGGTAAACCTCTAAGTGATACGAAAGTGTATAAAGTCTCTTCTTGGGGCGGAAATTTACAAAATGCGGGAAGCAATCTAAAAGATTCACTCACGCGTCCGGTATACGATGTTACGTCAGCGTACATTCGCCGTCAGAAGAATGTTAACATCAGTGGTAACAGTAATGTTCGCTTGATGGATTATGACTGTGGATGTCCGAAAAAAGGTTCAAAAGGGTGCTAAGCACCTTCACATAAATATCAATAACTTAAGGAGTTAGGAATGAAAGTATTAAAATTTAGTATAGCTGCTGCTGCAGCATGTTTATTAGCAACGTCAGCGCATGCACTTAAAACTGAGGACCGTGTTTTAAAAGCAAATGGTCAAGTGGAGTATATAAAAACACCAGGGGATGTTAACTCATTAGGTGAAATGTTTACCAAAGGTGATTTCTACGGGCGTATACGTTCGAATATGTTTTACTGGGATTGGGAAAATGAGTTTGAAGCGTATGGTGGCACGGGTGATAATAAAATCTGGGGTGCTGGTGGAAGTTTGGTATACAAAACAGGGTTTTATAAGGGGTTAGGGGCAACCGTTGGGTTTTACGGAACAACTTCATTGACAGGTGACAATCTAGTTACAAATGGTTGTTCTACGGATGGCTGTAGCAATTCAGGTAAAGCCGGAAAAGATGCTTATCGTACGCGTATGGATGGTACGGAAGCAGATATTGGTGTATTTGCTGAAGCGTATGGCGAATATAAAAATGGTAAAACGGATGTAAAAATCGGTCGTCAAGGAATAGAAAGTATTATGCTCGCTACGAACGATACAAAAATGGTTCCGAATACGTTTGAAGCAGCGACGATTGAAAACAAGGACATCCCAAACACAACCATTAGTGCTGGATACATTATGTCTCAAAAATTACGTGATCACCAAACATTCCACAGTATTCTTGCTTATGATAGTGGAACTGGTTCGAGTAAAGTAGCAAAAGTAAATGAAAATGATGATTCAGGTGTACACAAGGGCTTGAGTTTAAATAATATTCGTACAATGGGTGAGGATGCAAATCCAGAGATGATTCTTTTGACTGCTTCTAACAAATCTATTCCTAATCTTAAACTTGATGCAGAATATGTAGCGATTAGTGGATTTTTCTCGACAGCAATTGCAGAAGCCAACTACCAAATAAGTTTACCTAGCGGTTGGACATTGACTCCAGGGGTACGTTATTTAAGACAAATGGATGATGGAGCTGGTGTTATGGGTGGTGCATCGATAACGGGAGCACTTGGAAAAGATAAATATGTGGCGTCTTCAGCAGCTGCAAAAGCATCTTATACTAATCCGACAAGTGCCGATGGTAGTATTTTAATGGAGCGTTTAGTTTTGGCTAACGGACCTTTATCTCTAATGGCAGGGTATTCGGATGTTGCGGATGATGCTGATATCATTGCTCCATGGCGTGGATTCCCTACTGGTGGATATACGCGTGATATGGCTCAGGTAAACTGGATAGCGAATACACAGTCATGGATGGTCAAAGCGGATTACAACTTTGATAAGGCAGGAGTGATTCCGGGTCTTATTGGAGCAATTTCCTACACGGATATGAATTTTGATGAGAAGAAAAATTTGGCTGGAACGTCTGATCTTACAGATCGTTCAATGGTTCACGTAGATTTGATCCAAACCTTTAAATCTGTTCCAAATACTGAGTTTAAATTCCGTTTTGCAGCAATTGATGCAGATATTTCAAAAAAAACAAGTCCTACTTTAACTGTTGATAAAGAATCGTACAACGAATATCGTTTCGAAATCAACTACCTATTCTAAAGGATAAAACATGCGTTGGATGTTGCCATTACTTATCACTGTCACAACACTCAGCGCGTACGAGTTCGCTCTGACGCCAAAACGTGTCACCTCTGAGGTGACTTGTTTTTTCGGTGAACCCGAAGTGATGAACACGACGAATAACGGCAATATGGTTAACACCTGTTATATCGATACCAAAAAAAGCTATATCGTGATCGACAGCGGCTCTTCGTATTTATATGCCGATGCGGCATACAAAGCGATGCAAAAAATCAAAGCTTTACCGGTAGAGTTGGTTATAAACACTCATGTCCATGATGATCATTGGCTGGGTAACGGCTTTTTCGCTCAAATGGGAGTTAAGGTTTTGGGTTCGGACGATTTTGTACATAACGCTATCATTGATTCTCCATCCCGAATCCAAACCCATATCTCTGCCCAAGCATATGTAGGAACTGTTCCGACTCTTCCTACCGAAATAATCAGCTCTGATAAAACTCTGAAAATCGGAGAACAAGAACTGCAATTGCATCTAATGGCGAAAAAAGCCCACAGCGATAAAGATATGGTCGTATTTTTACCCAAATCAAAAACCCTTTTCGCAGGTGATTTGGTTTTTAATGATCGTGTCCCTTCGTTGAGAGATGGA
>JAYVLH010000053.1:0-24764 GCA_043759555.1 Sulfuricurvum sp.
CATATCCTGAAACCATAATTCATACGAGATCTCAGAGCGTTGTTGAATCAAGACCACCATTTTTTGGATTTGATGTCTTCTATGATTATTATGATAGACCTTATTATGTTGATTCATCTCGTAGAGTAATATATGTCGATACAAAATACTATCCGTATGTAAAATCTCATTACCAATATAAAAAAACAGATTATGGAAGATCTGTAGAGTATCATGATGACAATCGCAGGGATACTTCCCCTCGCGATCAACCAAGAGTTATGGATAAGCATGATGACAATCGTGGAAGAGGCAATCCAAATGATATTTCAAAACCTAATCATGTAGATAATAGTATTGTTAATCATTCAAAAGATACTGAAGATAAAAAAAATGATACTAGTTCAAATAACTCTGAACGATCTAATCATAATACCGATAATAGCAATAACAAACATTCAAAAGATTCGGAAAGAACCTATTAAAAAATTCTTCTTTAGATCATGAATAAGTTCTAAAACATGCAAAATTCTTTAATGCACTCAAAACGATGAAAGAAGAGATGAAAGATCAACTAAGTATTGCTTTAATTAATTCTTTGATTAAAATGATGGAAAAAGCCTAAACTAGAAACTCCTATTCACAATATGTTTCTTTACTAGCTAGTTCTAATTACTCTTTGAATTGTTAACTTCCAAAAAGTAGGACAGTTTAAAAGTTGACTTTTTCGTATATCCTTCTTATATAACAACAGTAAATAGAAATTGTTATTTACGGCACAATAGCTCCAATATAAATAGATGGAGACACTGCCATGATTGATTACAGAGGCTACGAGATTAATATTACCACTGAGGATTCAGATGAAAAAGCTATTCAACTTGGTAAGGTTGATAAGGTCATTAACCTAATTAAAGATGGTATGGATGAAGAGGAAGCTTGTCTAAAAATTGACAAGACTTTCAGAAAAGACTTTAGAAAGTGGACAGGGCAATCACCGCTGACAGCAAGTGAGCCAGAGAACATGTCTCAGATTATAAACTCCATGGAGTTTAAGGCACCTTCTTTTCCAGAAACATTATCTACTCTTAAAAAGGAGTATAAAAATTTTCCTGATGTACTCTCAGCCATTGCTGTACTTGAAGCAATACTAAAAACTGCTAAAGACGCAAAAGAGCAAGAAAACAAAGATGAGAAAGAGCAAGAACTTAAAAATTTGAATGATGCAAAAGAGAAAGATGAGAAAGATGCCAATGAGATTAAATCAGCTATGAAGAAACTTTCACCAGAAGCAAGAAAGAATTTATTAGCTGAACTGTCTCAATTGGAATGACACCAAAATATTAGATATTTTTTTATTCCTTAGTGTAGTTGATAACTTAAAATGATGTGAGGGGTAGGATGAAATGAGAGTGATTCCAAAAAGGCGCGAATCCCTAAAATAGGGAGTTTTAAGGGCGAATCACTCGTGTTTCATTTTCAAAGCAACACGTCGTTTCTTCACTCACGCGCAGTTTTGTGAAAATACCCGCTACATTTACGAAAATTACCGCGAAAATAATCATCCACACATATTAATCAATCGACCGTTTTAACGGCATTTATGGCGCGAATACAGCTATGAAAATTTTAGCGAAGAGTGAGCAGCTTATCCACACGAAGATTAATGGCTTCGTGTGTTGTAAAGTTGTGGTAAAGGGACATAACTAAGGGACACTTAGGGACATTTTTAGACTAATACAAAGGGACAAAATTATATTTTAAAATCAAAATATAATATTACTGTATATTTATAGCGTGGTTAATTTCTTCACGACATTTGTCTTCATTGCCATCTATCTTAAAACACTCACTATCTTTTGAGAGTTTACTGGCTATTTTCTTTGCGGTATTAACAAAGTAATCAAGCTTCACATCATGATCTTCATTAGAATTGACAATAGATATAACATCATTTTGAACTTTGTCTATCCATCCGCTAATAGCTGGAAAGCCATTAATAGGCTCGCATCCACTCAACTTGAGCACAAAGTCCGTAACCTCTCCGCTAATACAAAGAAGTGCTACACTATCATTTTCATTAACATGATCCACATAACTATTATGTAAGTCAGACATTTGGGCACGTGGATAGAAAATTAGATCTTTTCCTCCATTTAGAACAATAATATTATTTTCACTTGAAGTCTTTACAACGTATTTAACTTTCCCAGTGATAATGATTTGTTTATCTTTGAATTTTTGATCTGATGCTGATCGATCCGCTTTATATGCATCCGCATAATCACCGCTTTTTACGGTAGTAGGTAATTCAAGTATATTGTTATCAGCGATAATACTCTCATCATGATCCAACCAACTATGTATATCAGCTTTTATTAGAACCTTAAGAACGGACTCTTCACGAGTAGTTAACGCCTCTTTCTCGGTTTTTGGAGGAGTATCACATCCACTAAAAATGATTAATGTAAGTATTGTGTATATAATTTTCATCATGTATTTACCTATCTACATAGTGATTCGCATGGAATCCCATCATGATCTCTATCTAACTTTGTGAGCCCACATTCTTCAAGATAAAACCTTGCCTCTGCACATGAATAGCGTTCTGCTTTTTGTTTTGGCTCTTTTTTTGCTTCTTTGTCTGCTGTGTTTACAGCATACGCCATAGAAACAAATAATAAACATAACACCAATATCTTTGATAAAAACATATCTAACCTTTTTGTTAAATTTAAAACGCTTTAATCTTGGCTCTAACGATGCCGACGATAGAGAAACACTCAAGATCACTTCCACTCAGCTCAATATCTCCGTAGTGATTGTTCTCACTGATCAGTTTTACCCACTTGCCGAACGGATCGGTATGAAATCTCTTTATATAGATATGACCGTTGACGTTTGCGATGACTGTTTCACCGTTTTTAGCCTCATTATGGCGTTCAATCATAACAGTTTCTCCATTATGGATATAGGGTTCCATTGAGTCCCCGAATACTGTGATGATATCAATACAGTCAAATCTACGGACGTTTAAAAACTGCTCTAAGAATCGACGGTCAAAACGCATTACCTGCGCTCTAAGCCCTATCTCATTAATACCGCCATACCCTGCTGCCGCTACGATGTCAGGATAGTAGTTTAATGCCACTGTGTTTTCATCGTCTTCAGGATGTTTTTCAAGAGCTATTGGGAGATTTTTTACTTCTTGTACTAACATTTCTCCTCTTCCCGTAAGTAGCCACCAACCACAAATAGAGAAATTTATCTCTATTGATTCAGCTAATTCAGGACTAACCTTCTGCTTTCCTATCTCAATATCTTTAATTTGGGATTGTTTTAAGCCAAGCTTTCCACCAAACTTTTCCTGTGTCAAACCACTATGTTTACGGGCTTTCTTAAGCCTTTCGTTCGGATTCATAAGCACCTCCTTAAAAAAATAGAGATAAATATCTCCAATACACTTGACAAATGGGGATAAACTTCTCTATAATGCCATCATACCAAAAAAATAGAGTTTATTTTTTTAGGTTGTGTTTGCTTTTGGGTTAATTATATCTCAAAGGTTTTGATTTATCGCTTCGAGCCACGACACTGCGAAGCCGGGGAAACCCGATGTCAACACTAACGGCTTTGCGCCAACCGCGTACTCATGGGATGGAGGGTATGGGGTGAATATTTGAGTGATCCCCCTTCGGGGAGATCATCAAAGTATTGGAGATATTATGAGCGAAAAGAAGGAAGTATCTTCTTTGGAAGATATGACTGAAGTTAAAGAGGAGTCTGGTGAGATGACCGGGCATATTGAAATTTGTTTTTATGGGAAAAAAGCAACCACAAAAATAGAAGCAACTGTCGAACAAACGATTTATGCCTACACCAATCTGATAGCAGCTATCCATAAAAAGACAGATAGTGGTTTTATGATCGGTCTTTTAGGTTCTACTATCAAGGATATTTTGGAAACTGATGAATCATCATCGTAGCTAATCCTGTATATATCGTACAGGACATCCCCTTTTCTTTATCCATACCAAAGTCCTTTAATTTTATTTGTTTGGCTACAGCATTATGCAAGGACTTCGGTGTGGGTATCACCCACTTTTACCCCATTTTTTACAAGGAATTACTATGAGCGAAAACGAGCAAATGCGGCTTATCTCGGACATGATGAAGAAAGCTGAGCAAAAAGGGAAGTCGATCACGCCGATACAGGCGATGCGAAAGCTTCACCGCGAATACATCACCCGGCAGTTGTCCCGGTATGGTCTGAAACCGAAAGGTTTCCTGATCGTAAAGGGGTTTATCGGAGGAGAAGACGAAGCGGGACGGCTCCTACCCGATCCCAAGATCGATTCGATCTTCAACTCGTATCTGAATCTGAATAATAAGCTCACCGGAGAGAGCGGAAGATTGTTGCGTGTCGCTATGGACGAGATGGGTATCGATTATCGAAATTCCCCTACATTTGCCCTGGATGATCTCGAAGAAAATGCGGCGTAGGTGGCCGCCATGAAATTTTTGGAAGCAAGGACAGCGGCAGTTGTGTTTAGCATCGAGTATGAAGCCCTTAAAAAAGCGGTGAAGCGTGGTTCTGATAAATATCATTCACTGTATATAAAGGGTGGCGGTCGTGGCGGTAAAAAGCTCCTGATCGGAGTGAGTAATGATAATCTGATGGAGGCATTACGGAGCGGGACAGTCGATGAGAATATCGATCTGTATGACGATTGCGGTTTGTTGTGCTCTATGGAAGAGCGAAACACTGTCATTTTAAATTCAAAAGAGAAAAAAGAGGCGGTGAGTACGGTGATCGTCGCCCCGGACATGAAGCCCTATCTTAACGCCTCGCAGGACCAGCGCACCAAAACGCTGTTACGGATGGAAGTCGTCGAGGGATATGAGCGGCGTGACCGGAGACTCAGCGCGAAAGAGTACATCCAAAGCCTCGATGATCGGTTCGACTCCATCAGAGTGAATGAAACGAAGTTGTTTCGGTGGAAAAAATCGGTAGACGACGCCCGTAAAAACGGCGAGAGTCCATTGGTCGCTCTACTGGACAGCCGTGGGCGTGCCAAAGGGTCTGTGAGCATGAACGAAGAGATGCAAGAGAGGGCGGTACGTATGTTTGCCCGTCGTGATAACCCACTGCGGGTATCTGCCGTCTATCAAAACATGCTCCATGAGTTTGGTGAGGCGATGTGCAGCTATGACGTGCTCAATAACTTCCTCAACCAATGGAAACGGCTTAATCATTCACTCTATGCGTTTGCTCAGAGTGCGGATAAGTGGAAAAATAGCTACTTACCCGCATTCGGAAGCCTGTCTGAAAAGGCGGTGTTTCCAAATCACTATTGGGAACTGGATTCCACCCCTGCGGATATCATCTGCCGAGACGGAAAACGGTATGCCATCCTTGGGATGATCGACGTCTATTCAAGACGATGCGTGTTTTGGGTGGATGAACGCTCCAGCAGCTACAGCATCGCTCGGCTGCTTCGTAAAGCGATCCTAAGACTGGGAATACCGGAGAACGTGATCGTGGACAACGGAAAAGATTACCAATCCAACCACTTCGACTCGATCTGTTACAACCTCGGTATCGCCAAGGTAACGGTCCCTCCGTTTAGCGGTGATATGAAACCGCATATCGAACGGATGTTCGGGACATTGTCCCGTGAGCTGTTCGAAGAGCTGGAGGGATATATCGGTCACTCGGTGGCGGAGCGTTCCGCAATACAGTCACGGAGAGGATTTGCCCATAAGATCGAGTCTCAAGCCAAATGGAGGAATGAAGCTCGGAAAGCGGAACAAGAAGATTTCGAGAACCGATTCGCCATCAAAAAAAGCAATTTGGGATTAGAGCTCAAGCTTCCGGTAGAGGCTGATCAGCTTCAAAAGATTATTGATCAGTGGTGCGAGAACATCTATGAGCATAAGGGGCACGGCGGTATCGGTAAGAAAACGCCTATCGCGAAATGGCAAGAACAAGCAATGCCGGTTAAAGGGATCAGTGATTCGAGAATGCTTGATCTACTGCTGGGAGAGAGCTTCGAGCGTAAGGTCGGAAAGAAAGGTATCAGACTCGATGGTGCGCTCTATCAGCATGTGGCGTTAGCCGAACATGTCGGAGAGATCGTTCGGATCATGACGCACTCAGACATGGGTTACGTGAGCGTGTACCGGATGAATTACGAACCGATCTGCGTCGCTGAGGATTACGAGTACATGGGTAAAAGCCGTGCTGAACTCGCTGAGGGTAAACGGATCGGGCATCGGATCGCGAGAGAATACGCCAAGCTGCTTGAAACTTGGGAAGAGACAAGCCGCCGACTTGATCCGACGATCCGAGATCGTATCGAAGCATCGATGGAAGAGAGAAGCGGATGGAACGGAGCGGCTACCATCGCTGTATCCAAAACAACCGAGACAATACGTGCAGTTAGTGACGGGGTCAGAGCGTTTGCGAGGGCAGATGAAAGGGCTCTCGAAGAATCCAATATCATCAACATGGAGGGAGAGAAACTACTACCGAGCGGACGACCGGCATTTAATCAACTCATCGATCGCTTCATGTGGGATTTGGAGCATGACACGGTGGATGAATCGACTGAGAAACTCAAACAAAAACAGCCTGATATATGGGATATCGCATATCGGGAATATGAACGTAAGAAGATTGGATAGCGGAGCGAATCGTCGCTCCGTGTTCGAGTCTTTGCTAGAACAAGGACTAAAAAAACACTCAGGGAGCAACCATGATCGAAGAATTTATCGAAACACGAAATTATACCAACCTTTTGGCTGGTTTTTTAAATCTAAAGGCTTTGCCTACTACAGCACCGCGTATGGGGTTAGGGTTTGGTAATTTCGGATTGGGCAAAACGGTTGGACTGGAGCGGATCGCCGCGAAAGAGAACGCTATTTTACTGAGAGCTGCTCAAACATGGAGCAAAACGAGTCTCCTTATCAAACTGTGTACCGAACTTGGACTCGACACCAAAGGGCACAGCGCACAGATGTATGAACGGGTCAAAGAGTCATTCTTGATCGATCCGCGTATCGTGATCATCGACGAGGTTGATGCGCTGCTAAAAGCTGAAAAGACCCCGGTGCTTGAACTGCTCCGCGATCTGCATGATGAAACTCAAATCATTGTGTTTTTCATCGGTATGGAAGAGGCAAACGCCAAGTTTAAACGACACAACCACTACTACAGCCGGATTGTAGAGCTGATTAAGTTTGAAGCGATACCGAGAGCAGACGTTGAAAAGTTTTGTGCGCTCAGTAGCGTAAATATCGAAGCGGATTTAATGGACTTATTCGTCCAACGCTATCCAAACCTACGACAGATAAAGGTGATACTGCTCCGACTGGAGAACTGGTGCGATATGAATGACATTGAAAGCGTCAATTTGAACATATTTAAAAAAAGCGGGGTTGAACATGGGCTTGGCGTGCAAACGAGTAAGACGAAGTAAAAAACAGCAGATTTGGGAGTTTATGCGAAGAAACCGACAATTCAGAGCCGGAGATTTGATGATGATCTTGGATGTTTCCCAAGACTTTCTAATGCCTATCTTTCGAGCGCTTGAATTATGCGGTTATCTCCAGCTGAAAGCCGGAACCGATACGTTTAGAGATCGTATGTATCGACTCAACAAAGATACCGGTGTTCGATCACCAAGCGTCCTCAAAAAACCGTGCGATATTGTACGAGACATCAACACGGGTGAAGAGTTTGTCCTCGATGGAAACCATCCCGTACAGATTGCTGATCGCCTCGCTTTGCTCTACGCTATGAAGCACAAAACGATGTTTCGTGAGCAGATCGCCGTCATTGCTAATATCCACCTGTATTCAGCAAAAACAATCCGCTATTTGGCTGAGTTTAGCGAAGACGGAATCATGGACCGTTTACCAAGATCACCAAAAATAAAGGATGAGCGACGTTCTTTCAGTATCAATAAGGAGAAACGCGATGACCTCATTAGAGCTCTTGAAGAAAGCCTGCGACCTGCACGGTCAGCGTAAGGTAGCGAAAACGATCAACCGCAGTGCCACGACGGTCAATCAAACACTCAAAGGCACTTACCCAAAATCCGAACCGATATTGGAGATGGTAGAACTGGCGTTTTCAAGTCTGAGAAGCAGCGACATACCATGTCCTGTTTTGGGAGCGATACACCGCCAAACATGCGAGCGATACCGAGAGTGGGCTTCGAGCTATAAGGTACATCCTGATCGACTGTATCGGGATGTTAAAGATAAGTGTGCGAGCTGCACGATAGGAGGGAAATGATGAAACAAGTTTATGTTTGGGAAAAGAAAAAGGTGCATAGGGTGATCGGGCTGAGTGTTGCGGTTATCGTTGCTTTGGGCGGTACGGTTATTGATTTGATGATAGGGATAACGGGATGAGCCAAAATAAAAAAGGTATCAAAGAGAAACAGTGGGTCAAGGTAGGACTTTTTCGAGGGATCGTTACGCGGATTCGTATTTTCAAGGGTGAAGTTTGGATAGATGTTGAGATAGACGGAGTAGTAGAACCGTACAAAATCGATGATGTTGAACCGGAGGTGTGTTATGAAGCCGATCGATGAATTTGTCAATGCTATGGAACTTATGGAGCGCATTAAGAGCGTTATTAGCCCCTATCTTGGAAATAAGAAAGTGTCGGATGGTGATATCGCTTTGCTCTTAAGAGTAAGCCAAAGTAGCATAAGTACCCTAAGAAAGCGGAACAGCGATGTTTTGCGGTGTTTGGTTATGAAGATGTGCGCACGAAAGGGGCTTGACCCTATGAAGTTGTTATTTTGAAGCATTGCTAGGGTTATTGAGGATAGCCCGATGGAGTTCTCCAAAAATATGAGGTGGTTCACTATGGGACTTAGAGTAAAGAAAAAAGTGCGTGTCGCGGTAGCTACTCGGTACGGCTTTGTATATTGGGAGAAAATTATGGCAGAAAAAAACGAACATGGGCATTGGAAAAATAAGCAAAGTCAATTCGTTCATCCTGATCTCGTCCCCGCTGATAAGAAGCTGGAAGATGATTTGGTTGAGCGATTAATCAAGCGTGCTAATGAGACGCAAGAAGTACTTTCAAACTTCAAAAAAGAGGCCTTCGATGATTGTTACGGATTTGTAGATCTCTTGTTACAAGAATACAAGATGGATCGTCTTTCAGGATCAGACTTGGGATCGGTTACGCTTAAAAGCTTCGATGGTTCAAAAGAGGTACAGATCCAAATTGCGAAGCAAATCACATTCGATGCGAAATTGTCACTTGCGAAAGAGAAGATCGACGAGTTCTTACTTGAGATCACGGAGAACTCCGGTGCAGAAATCCAAACACTCATTATGCGTGCTTTTGAAGTCAAGAACGGAAAGGTAGATGCGAAGCAGATCATGTCGTTGAAAAGCTATGACATCAAGCATCCAAAATGGCTCGAAGCGATGCAGATCATCGATGACGCAATCGAGGTGGTAGGAACGAAGAGTTACATCCGCTTTAAAGAGCGTGAGGGGATTGATGAGAAGATGACAACAATCGTTTTGGATTTCGCATCGGTACCGCATCCACAAGGAGGTGCTGCATGAGTGCCGGTCCTGATTTTGCCCCAATCATCCGAAAGGTTGCTTTTGGCGGTGTGATGTACTCAAACGAGAGATATAAACATGAAGCATTAGAGCCGTATGAAGGTCAAAATGTACTCTTAGACATGGAAGTAGATGTGCGCACCGAGACGCAAAGCTTTCGTATCTATGATACAGATGAAAACGAAATCTGCCTGATAGAGCTGGATGAAATCAAATCTATCGGAGCGGCGATCAATGGATAGCACTGCTTTAGGTGTAATCAACGACCCTGCTATTTCTTTAGATCGAAAAATACTCATACTTGAAGATTTTAAGAGCACAACGCTTAATCATATTGAGCATCATACTTTTAGAGAAAAAAGAGCAAATGAATACCAAGAATACTTGGATTTTCTTGATGAGGAAATAAATAAGCTCAAAGAAGAACGTATTCAACGTGGAAAGAGAGGATAAGAGAGATGGCATTTGATCCAAGAACAGTATCCAGTGGGGGCATTCAACTTTTTGGGGCTAAACAAAAGCATCCACGGCTTCAAGAATACAACGGTCAGCAAGTCTTAGTGGATGCAACCTTGGATGAAAATAATAAAACGGTGATCGTCGTAATGACAATCGAGATGGGCTTACCGCATAAACTAATATGCGCTATGAGACAGCAATGACGTGGATTTAACAGCCTCCATCACGATGGGGGCGATTGAGTCAACTTGCATTTTAAATTCAAAAGGTAAAAAAATGAATCCATTTCGCGGTCAAGGACTAAAGTCCGAACATTTTAATCACGAAGTTAACTACATCATCGATAACTTCTTGGTCGAGCAAGCGATTACGATCTACTTTGCCCCACCTAAGCAGGGGAAGAGTCGATACAGTCTCGGATTAACAAAGTACCTTTATGAAAACACTGACAAGATCATTCAGTATTTCGACTTTGACAATCCGCTCTCTGCTCTGAAAGAGCGCGGAGCTTCAAAGATCATCGAGGAGTTATCCGATCGGCTCGACTACGTTCACCCTGAAACAGCAGCTATGACTTCGCATGAGGTTTTAAAGCTGCTCGTTGAAGGTGCGGTCGGGGATGCATATCGGGATTACATCTTCTTTTTCGACTCAATCACCGACTTTGTCCGAGACGTGCAAAATGAAGCGATGGCTAAAAGCTTTATGAATGCGATGAAACGATTACGCAACGCCGGAGCGACTGTCATACTGCTTCACCATACGAACAAAAATGAAAAGAACTATCAGGGAGCCGGAGTCTTTAAGTCTGCTGCGGACAATGTGTACTTCATGCGTCAAGGCAACGGCACTGTAGAGAACGATCTCTTCTTACTCGATGTCGAAGCGGGACGGTTCCATGTCGAGAACTCAGCGTTCTATCTCGATAAGAAAACTTATGATCTCAGCATCGTTGCTTATGATCAAGCAATGATCCGACCTGAAGAACACTCCTTCATCGACTCGATCAAAGAGGTGATTAAAAAGAATCCTGACGGGATCGGACAAAGCCAACTCCTAGCCGAGATCGGAAAAGCCAAAGACGACAAACTCGCTCGAACCAATCTCGCCAAATATACGGGTCGGTTTTGGGAAGTCAAAGACGGTAAAGGCAAGTTAAAACTCTATTTCCTCATATAGTCTACCACACGAACCACATAACCACAACCACCTATAAAACCCCATAAATAGCCACTTTATCAACCATATAGTTGTGGTAAGTGGTTGAGTGGTTTAAGTGGTACATATCTAAAAAGCGAAGTCATTTAAGAAGGATTCCATCATGACCCCCAAACAAAAGAACGCCCATGCAAGTCTCATCAAAGGTGTGCATCTGTCACAACGGTATCAGAACTATTATCACCACAATCGTGATGAGTATGTCGAAATGCTCGAAGCTGCTTTTGGAAAGAAAAGCTCGGTAGCTCTGAGTGTATCGGAACTGATAGTGTTAGTGGATTATATGAATATGAAGCCTGTAGTGCTCCCAACGTTTGTCCCAAAAAGTTCTACTTCCTCACAAATATGGAAGATTATGCAGACATGGGATACCAAGGCACGGGATAAAAGCGATGTTGCCTTGCTGTCCTTTGCCAAGAGGATCATCAAAAAAGAGTATGAAACACCCAATCAGATGGATTTTAATGAAGCTCAGAAGGTGATTTTAGCACTGGAAAAGATGAAATAAGAGTAACGCCCCTCTTGAGAGAGACGCATAATTCAGGCGTGAGAACCGAATTATACATCATGATCAGAGGGGATTGCAATGGCTATCACAAATAAAGATATTTTTGAAGAGTTTTGCCGCCGTATCCGAGAGGATAATGCGAGCGATGAAGAACTCATGCAAGATTACGGCGGAATGCCAATTTACGTCCCCTCATGGTGCATGAACGGGAGGAACGATGAAATTATCAAAGACTACACCGAAGAAAAACTACAGCCAAAAGAGTTGGCCATGAAGTACCGACTCAGTCTCAGCCGAATATATGAGATCATCGATACGGTACGGAACCCTCAACTACTCTCCTAAATACCCCAATAATATATCCAATACCTCAACATTAACATTGTCATATAACTCTCCATCTCGCGTGATCGGCATAAACGGTCGCGCTTCGATCTTCCCGTCTTCGGTACCGAACTGGTGAACAATCGGATACGGATAGCGATCTTTGCTATACGCATTGACCCCAACGATCATGCTCGTATCATCAGCATTGTATCCGGTGCTCTCACGAAGATTGCGCCCGGAGCTTTGTAATATTTTGCTTCCGCCATGCTTCGCCTTGTATGCCTTTGTTGAATCGGCAAGGGGATGCCATGCGTGACCATCGGGTGATGTCTCACTGTCGAAGCTCTCTTCCATGATGTTCATTAGGTATGCACCTACAGCACCGAAAGGCTTTTGAAGGTTTTGCATTTTATGCAGCAGCTGCGCAATCGCATGATCTACCTGATCCGCACCGGTGACTTGGATATTTATCATCTCCGACATTAGGGCTCCTTTGTGGTATAATTTTTTATTCGATCGAAAAGATACGCCGCATGGAATGAGCAATGAGCACTCCATCGTGTAAAGATGCGGTTAACGGGTGCCTTCTTTTCGATAGATCAACTTCTCTCCCCTCTTTTTTTCCACTGTAGCTGCACTATCAATCAAATACAAGCTGACTCCCTGAGTTTTATCGCTCTGATATTCAAACACTGCCATGAGCGCTTTTTTCTTCCCTTTTTCATCCGTAAAGTATCGAAGCATTTTTTTAACAAGGCGTTTTGCCTTATCATCCCACTCCAAATAAATCTCATCCGGATCACCGATCGTAGTGGCAAACTCATCGATAAAAAGATGCCGGTCTTTTTTAGTGATCTTGGAGTGTCCGCTGAAAGAATGGAAGAGACTGTCATCGATCAGGGTCGGGTCTCCCACCGCATCGATGTAGGTATCGCCCTGTTTGATCTTCAGATCATCATAAAACTTTTGCTTGAGAGCATTGTCGCTCAGCTCTTTGTATTCTCGTTTTGGGAGTATCATCGGCAAAGAGAGCAGGCTTTTATCAAGATCAATCTTCGAGAGCTTCCCGATCAGATTACCAGCTCCCGGATTGTATGACCAGTCCGGTGTTGCAATGTTCTCATGTGCAGCAGTAGAAACACTCCATCCGCGGCGTTTGATCTGCGCTTCACTCCATGCTCTGACTTCACAATGGCATCCCCACGCATTCGGTGGATAGTTGCTCTGCCACCACGGATCACTCTTCAGAAGTACAATCCCGTTTTTCGCCATGTGGCTCATACGGGGGTGCTCGGAGAGTCCACCGACGTATTGGAGATACGGCAGATCACTCCTCATCTGCTGATCATACCTCGCGGTGGCACGGGCGACCATCGTGTTGGTTTTGAAGATCGTTTTGAGTCTGCGCCCACCGATCACTACCTCTTTGACCTCTCCGGTAGATGGGTTTACGATCTCTTTTTTACCCCACCATCCCTTTGCCTCCAGCGTCGGAATGATCTGCTTTTTCCAATCTTCGAAGCGTGTGCCATTTTCCATAGCATCAGTAATAGAGGAGTGGATGTCACTGAGGAGATCGAGGCGGGTTACTTTGGCAACAGTGAACGCTTTGTGGTGAGCTTCGCGCTGCATCTCTTTGTAGTCAAAGGTGAGCTTGAATCCTTTGGATTGTAGGTACTCTATCGCCCGTGCTGGTTTGAGTCCGAATGCAAACGACGGCTTAGGGAGAGAAGGCATTACTACTCCTCTTCGCTCTCATGCTCTACTTCAGCGGTACCGAGGATATAAGAGCTTTGAAGCGCCATATCCATCGTATCTTGTAACTCTGCGATGTTCATACCCGGATAGGCTTTGTGTAAAAGATCAATCGCCTCTTCGAAACTGTTTGCTTGATCGATAATATCCACGATTTGAATTTGAAATGATAGTGCTATCTTATGAATATCGACACTGTCACTCAACTGGTCCGTAGTCGTAATAGGCTTAGTAGCACTCAGAGCGTAAAGCTTTTTCATAAGCGCATGGTTGGCGATTTTAGAGGGTTCGATGGCTTCAACGGTGATGTTATAGGTCTTCTCGATGTACTCTTGTGTCGGTCGGTATCCCATTTTAGTGATCCGCTCGTCCCGCTCTGCGAGAGAGAGGTTCGGATCGTCTTTGTCTTTTAGGGTCACTTCGATGGTAACGCTGAGATTATTGATCGCGATAAAAGCTTCAATCACCCGTTCAATCAAAGAAATCGTCATATTCTCATCCGCCATTGCAATATCTTCGCGGATATCATTGTGCGTCTCGGCGGCGGCGTAGCTTCCTCCTTTGACATTCCCAGTTAGATTGCCTCCGAGGATCGCTTCACGGATCTGATCGTCGAGGTAAGAAGTGATCTTGTCAAAGTCACCCGTTTTATCGGCAGTCTTGATCTCTATCTCTTCGTCGGACTCAATGACGGCGGCATCGCCTGAGAGCATGGCATAGAGTTCATCCGCTAAGACATCTTTGTCACCGTCTGTTTTACCTATTGCCCACGGTACACCGTATTTTTCGAGAAACTTGACCCAAAACTGTAAGCTCGCATTTTTAAACTTCACGTACCAAAACAGTGAGTCGGCGAGTGGTGTCCCCATAGGTCGGTGGTATTTATCCTCATAGAGAGCATAGACCGCTTTGTGTTCCGGGATCTCTTCGAGTGATCCATACGGGGCGAAGTATAGGATCTCGTTTTTGATCATAAACTGCGTATAGTCGCGCTCGATGAGTTTCGGAACTAATACCGAGTCTTGATCACTCCAGTTGATTTCGAAAATAGCCGCACCTTGAAACGGAGCATCGAGAACTTTGCGAAGTGTTCCGGGATGAAATACTCCATAGAGTTTGTTTGCAAGATCTTCATTGTCACTGGTGAAGAAGAGCTCTTTTTTCAGTGTCGCTGCTTTACGGCTTCCGAGTGATGAGATGACCGTTGCATCTCGAATAATGCGGTCGAGTTCTTCACGACTTAACCATTCATGCCGGATCGGTAGATTGTCCATCATGCTGACAAGGATATCAAATGCCGGAGCCGCTGCCGTATTGCGTTTGTTTTTAGTTTTCGGCTGCGATTGTTTGAATGCAAAAAGGTTTGAAAATGGTAATCTCATGATTATCTCCTATGGGAATTTCGAGGTCGAACGGATCGACGGTTACTGCGCGGTGCGGATACGTGTTGTTTTTTGGCGAGCTTACTGAGGCGATAGACACCGGATAATCCGTCCGGGGCATCGTCATTTTTGCCTTCAGGATGATCTTCAAGTTGCTCAATGAGAATAATTTGATCTTCGTGAAGTAAAATTTCTCCATTTTCAATTGGAAGCTCCAGCTCTTCGATACGGGAATCTTTGTTGTCGCTGTTATGAATACCTTTGAGAGGCATGTGAACACCGCGCTCGTAAGCCTCTCTCAAAATAAAAGGCTTGAGATGAAACTGTCCGCCGTTAGTCTCTACTCCAAAGACCTTGCACCCGTATCGATCCTGCAACGTTACTACTCGCTTAATGATCTCTATTGATCCGATCACCTCGTTGATCGATTCGAGAACGTACCCTTTAAGGGCTTTATCATCAACTCCGAAAATTGTCATATTCGTGAAGTCCGATTTTTTTCCGCTTCCTGCAGGGTCACACCATCCATAAATTGTGAGTTGCTTGAGAGGTGGATGAGAGCGCCAAAAGTGCATTGATTCACGTTTGAAGTTTTGGGTGTCTAAACTTGGGTTATTTTGAAGCTCTTTAGCAAAAGATCGCGGAGCTTCAGAGCGTTTACGCATCAGGGTTTCAATCGGAACAGCATCCGGCCATAGGACACGAGCACCCGCATCCATCTCCGGTTTTTGACTCATATAAAAATCGTGTGCCTCTTCGGTACCACGTGATTTGTAGATTTGGGCGTACCGTTCCCATAGATCAAGACGATCCGGGAAGGTAATAATCGCACGAAATATCTTCGGGTTCCAAAACCCGAGCTTCAGCTTACGTGATAGAACCGAGTCACGGTGCAGGATGGTTCCGATGTAGATAATATCCATGTTTGCATCGACACTTCCTAAGTTCACAACCGCCTCATCGATCCATGATTCGAGCTTATCACGCTGATCACGGCTTCGGACATTCTCATCATTCTCAAGGTCATCTATAAGCGCGAGGTCTACACGATAAACTCCATGCTTGATACCACGAACACGCTTGCCTGATCCGAATCCTTTTACCCTGATCCCGTTTCGGGTAACGATATCTCCAATCTTCCATACTTTACCCAGACCGGTTGCGTGCGGAAAGTCTGCTTTTAGATTATCGTTCTCAGAGAGTTCCGCCTTGATCGCTTCGATCAGGGTTTCGGTCAGCTCGATCGCATCAGAGAAGATCGTGATGAAGTGTTTGAGGTCATTAATGATGCACCATATCACGAAGGCTACTGATACGTCAGTCGATTTACCGTGACCGCGCGGTGCAGCGATAGCAAACTTCTCACCCATAGCCGATGCAGCGGCATTGCTAATAGAACATCGATCGGCTATACGATGATAGACACCTTCGAGATGCTCTTGAAGATCTGATTTGCCCGGAAGCGAATAGTAGTGAGGAAGATAGGTCGTTCGGAAAAAATGGAAATCATGGCGTTGTCGATCTTTACGCTCGTCTCGCTGATCTTCCGGAAGAGTGGCATTGGATCGGATCGTCTCTTTTAACTCACTGGTATAGCCATCAAGCCACTTTGTAAATTCTTTACGAGTTAACCGTTTTGCGGTTTTTTCATCCGCACCGTCGGCTAAGAATGATTCTTTTGCTTCGGATAAAAGTGCTCGTAGATCACTCGAATTATATGGCGACATCGATGCGCTCTCCGATCTCGTCGATCACTTGGATAAAAAGCTCCAGCATGGCAGGATCATTTCGTGCTTTTATCGCCTCACCTATCGTCACAATAACGTGCTGGATAATGCCGTGCTTGAATGCGATCGGATCTTCATGGCGGATGATCCCCTTCATCTTAGAGAATGCATCGGAGAGCTTGACGATCATGTCTGCTTTCTCCGAAGAGGTGATGGTGGACTCACGCACTTCTTTGAGCGTTTCATACATGTACCCAAGAAAATCACTGTAAAGGTACCCACGACGCGGAGAGTCTGCAGCGATATGTTTCTCGGCTCTGAGTACGTCCCAATCATACCCTGCTGCCGCATCGGCTGATTTGTAGTTTTGGATAGTGCGTTTACTGGATTCGAGGATAGTGGCAATCTCTTCTTCGTTTTTGCCTACGAGATACAGGGCTCGTGCTATCTCAATCTTTTGTTCTCTTGATGCCATCAGTTGAATCCTCCGAAATTGATCGGTTGTGTGCCATGTCGGAATGCGCTGCTGTGACCTTTAGGCTTTTGCGGTTCGCTCATCGTAGTCGGGATCGTCCCTTTGCCCATCTTTGTAAGAGCTGATTCGATCTCTTTGCGATCTTTTGGATCATGGAGATCATGAAGCTTTCTGAGTTCATAGATGGCGAGATCGACGGCGATGGTTTTTAAATACGCTGTCGGGTTTGAGGGTATGACGAGAAATGAAGAGATAAAGGCTATCGCATCGTTGATGGCTTCACCCACTACTGCGGTATCAATAGTCCCCGTGCCATTGAGGTCACTAAGCTGGGTCAGTTCTGTAACACTTAGTTCTTTTTCTAAGTCTGCGATAGTAATCATGTAACCCTCTCATAGTAGTGTTTAATAGGTGTTTAAAATCGCATAGAAACGATTTAAACCTTTTCGGCGATAAATGACGCGGATTAAGACTTAAAACGTTTTTAGGGCTATTTATGAGGCTATCCCCAAAAGGGGAAAGTGATTAGACTTTTTTGCCGCGAATGACTGCGTTTGGATTGACACAGACCGGGAGCGGTTTGGTTTCACTGAGTACGACAACCCCTCGACCTTTAGGAAGCTCTTCGGTTGCGCCGAAGAAAAGGGATGGAGTGCTTTTGACTGCTGCAGTGTGATCAGCACGACCGTAGATAAAGTCGGTAAATGATTCACTGTTTGGGATAGCTGCCATTTCATCATTGCCTACGAATGAGACCAGTTGCCCTTGAGTGTTTTGATACTTGACTGTGTATGCTTCAAAACGTCGTCCATGAACAACGAGAAAGATCGTCTCACCCTCGGTAACGATAGAGGCAAGCTTTTTGGTAAACAGATCTTCTGTTTCAGCTAAACCCATAACATGATTGTAGAATCCGCGTCCGCATTTGATGACATAGCCCGGATTCATTCCCAACTCTTCAGTCATTGCATCGTCAATTTCAGTAATTGACGTGAGCAATTTTTTATTGGCTTTAAATTCAACTTGAGGGCGAGTCGAAGCAAATTCAAAAAGCGTTTTACCCGTTCCGTCCATAACCTTACCGAACAGTGCACCCGTCGACATGTATTCGATAGTAGTATCGAAGCTAAGGCGGTGCTCTTTTTGGATAGCTCCAATCTCTGCAGCAAGTTGAATAGGCTGCGCTTTATCATCCAAGCTTGAGATCTCATTGAGTGTTGATGCACTGATTGTATTCTCAAGCGGGAAGCGAGGAAGTTTTACAGCGATCTCAAAAAGTGTCGGACGTTCATGAACCAAATGCTCAGCATCAGATGCTACTGACGTAAGAATCAATCCTGAGCCTTTCATGATCTTGATCGTAGTAGTACTGCCTAAAATACCGCGACCTTTGCCTTTGAAATATTTATCAAAAATCGGTGTATTGGTCACTTTAATGAGTGACAACGTGTTGGTTGTGTTTTGTACATTCCAGCGTTGTGCTGCTTCTGCTGCGGTCATCGTTTGGTCCTTATTGCATTGTGATTTTATTTTTGAACAATGTGTGACGCATTGCCGAATCGTAGCCGCGTAGTTTATTCTCTACGGCAACACCTGTAATCAAGACAGCGCACATAGTCGTAGCGTCGATGTTTTCCATCAAGATACCGTTAGCATCCCAGACCCCATCATCATGCCACTTGGTTGCATCTGTTCCCGGTTCTGCAATATTCAAAGCTGCAAGTGATGTGTAAATATGTCCATTGTGATAAACAACAACATCAATAGCATGCTCACCTGCTACCCAATGAGGTACAGTCATAGCATCAAAAGTGACACCTCCATCTGTAGTGCGCAGAACTTTTCCGATGAAATATTCAGCCCCTTCGATTACGGGTACTGGTACGTTTACGGTCGCATAGATGACGCGCTCTTTTTTGACGATGACTTCATCGACGAGTGGCGGACGTGTGTAAATCATTGAATTCCTCCTGTGGCGGCTTTAAGTTCTTCGGGAGTCAATTCCCCATCGTCTTTTTTGCCGTTATTTTTGTTTTCGAATAGATCGTCGCCCGGTTTTTGGATCATCGGTTTGGCAGCACCGATAAATGATTCAAAATTCGATGGATTCTCTTTACACATTTTTAACGCCGATTCTTTTTGATCCGGGTGTAGTTTTTTGGCTGCGATTGCAGCATCCACTTTGGCTTCCGCCTGAGTATCTTGATGTTTTTTAACATCAGCTTCCAGTGTTTCATTCTGCTCTTTAAGACGTTTGTTTTCGTCTTGAATTGCTTGTAGTTCCGCTTCGGTCATCGTTTCGTTCTCCTTTTGATGATGAATTTGGGTGAGTTTGTTGAGCCGTACCTCTCCGAGCTCTTCGAGGAACGGCTTATTTGTCAGCGCGACCGAATGGAGGGTCCACCCGATGTTGCTGGCATCCGTTTGAGAGATCGTGTTTGGTGCGAACACCGGTGAGAGGTAACGGTACTCTTTGGCTTTGATGTAGGCTTTCGCCTTGTCCGTCCATTCAATAGCGGCGAATAGTTCACCTCCCTCTACTTTTAAGCTGATCGGCTCTTTTTTAATCCATCCGGATGCCGGAGCCGTATCGCCGAAAAGCGTTTGATGCTCATAGTCACATACGACATCAATGCCGGCATTTTCATAATTAGCAACCATCTGCTCGAACACGGTCTGGCTCATCTCAAATGAACCGGCACCATGTCCTTCCCATTTTCCGGTTACCCCGATTTTCAGCCACGGTGCATTCGTATCAATGGCTATCGATGCTTTGAGCACATAGAGGTTTTGATTGTTGTCACTATTGGCAAGTGCAATCGCATTTGACAGTCCGATCAGGTGTTTTTTCATTGTATGTCCTCGTCGAGTGGGATTGGATCGTTGAGTGTTGCGGTGATCACCATCTGATAGACGGTCAAATATGCCGAGTCTTTTGCATCGTCGTAGATCTTCTTGATCCGGGTGATCTCTATGGGATCAGAGTTGTCGATTGATATACGCATAAGAGACCTGCGGATGGAGTGGATGAAGTCTAAGAGGGTCACATCGGTTTGTGTCCGGAGGTTTTCTTGTTTTGAATAAGTAGCGTGAACGATATATAAAGAGAATGTCACGTTATCGCGATTCAGCCCGTCGGGTTTAGAATCGACAAAATCGACCATGATCCCCGGTAAGAATGTTTTGAGAAGTTTTGCTTCGCTCGGATTGGAAAACTCTCCAAAATAATCTTTGGTATTAAACCCAGCAGTTTTCAAATGTTCGATAAGAGCGGTTTGAAATGCTGCGATCACTATGGGTCTCCTTGTATGCGAATTTATAAAATGATAGGCGTATGGTAGCTCCCGACCTTCCCGATGCGCCACTCACCCCCATGACACAAGAAGATGAAACAAGGAGTTGAATAGAAAACCGGAACGGTATAGGGGCATCATTCGGCTGACAATAAAAAAAGGATGTGCGGATGGAAGAGTTAAATAAGTGGTTGCCACTCATACAGTTAGTGGCAGTCGTATTTATTATTCCTCTTTTAAGAGCTGCTTATCGAACTATCCAAAATCAAGAGATCCAAATCGGAGAGTTAAAAATTATTATCACGGCTCAACAAAGACAAATTGACCTACTTGAAGCGATAGTTCTTGAAGCGGCCGCTCCTGAAATCATCAAAAAACATCTGATCCGCCGAGGCGAACATGCCAGATGACACTGACAACCTCATCCAAATCGGAACCATTGTCGGAGTCGATACCGCTAACCGTGCGTTGGTTCGGGTTCAGATCGACGATCGCGTTACGGATTGGATTCCCTATATCATGAAAGCCAGCAAGCACATCAAGATATGGATTCCTCCTCAAATCGGGGAGCAGGTCGAAGTTCACTCACCATACGGTGAAGGGGATGACGGAGTGGCTCATGGATCAATCTATAACAAAGAGTGCAAAGAGCCTACAGGTGCAAACGGATTCACGACGATTATCGAATGGTCGAATGGTGCTCGTATCGAAGTAGATACCCAAGCTAACACCATGAAGCTGATAAATCCGGGTGAAGTTACGATCGATGCACCAACGGTAAATATGACCGGAAACCTGAACGTAGCAGGAACCATTACAGATAGCAAAGGTGATCTCACCAATCATGATCATCCGGGCGTAATGACTGGACCATCAAATACGGGAGCGCGGCCATGAATAAGCCACAACGTATCATCCGTATTTTGAGAACACGACTTGATGAGCGTGTCGGTATGCCGACGTATGGCTCTGAACTTTACCGTTTGCGTGATCGCCCTATGAATGCTGAGACACGATTGCTATTCGCGAAATACTCTAAAGAAGCGATTGAGCGCTGGGAAAGTGACAAAGTCAGTAAGGTTGATATTACTTCGGTCGATGCAATCACGGGGAAGTTTTCATACACGATTACACTTGATAGCGGCGAAACCATCATGGGGGCTGCGTAATGTTAATCCCTCCAATGTGTGAAGTCAAAACTTTTGCTGAAATCGTTGCGGAATTGGTAGCCATTCATCAGATTCGCATCCCGACTTATGTACCTAATGAGTCGGATGAGACGATGCCTATTCTTGAAACTTTTGCATATCGAGAAATGCTTTTGCGAAACCATTTTAATGCTCAGATCGCCGGGAGTTTTTGGCAAACGGCTACTGGGGATGATCTTGATTTTGTGGCATCTTTTTTTGGTGTTTTCCGATCGAAAGGTTCAAAACCTACGGCTACTGTCAAATTTACGCTTAACACCGTTTTGGCATACGACTATATTCTTGATGCAGGGTTAGAGATAGTCAATAGTGATGGGAGTATGTCATTACTTTTGAGTGCAGTGACCATACCTACGGGGAGTTTAACCGTCAATGGAATCGCAGAACTACAAGTGTATGTGAGCACCAGTGATGCAACCATTACGGCCACGTTAAATCCAAAACCCTATCTTGGAAGCATAGAGTCAATCACCGCCTATGCAGGTGGAAGCGATCAAGAGAGCGATGAGTCAGTACGCGAACGTATCTCTCTCTCATTTGAGGATCAGACGACAGCAGGCAGCGCAAATAGCTACAAACTCCATGCTCTAAAGTCTGATATCCGTATCAATGATATTAACGTTTTTAGCTCAACTACAGGGACAGTGGACATCATCGTTCATTCACTCGTAGGTGTTGATGCTACGATGATTTCTAGGGTAACAGCTGCTACATCAGGTGAGACGGTACGACCTCTTACTGATACGGTTCTCGTTCGTGCTGCAGGGGTCATTAACTACTCGGTCAACGCTGTGTTAAAAATCTCAGAAAGCAGTGATACAGCGACCACGCTCAACGAGGCAAACATACGCTTAGCGCAACGCCTAGCTGCTGTAAAAATCGGGGACAACGTAACCGTTGGAGCTATCATCTCAGCTCTTTCTGTGGATGGAGTACTTGATGTTACGCTTAGTGATCCAGTAGCAACAGTTGTCGTAACCCGTGAGCAAGTCGCGGTACTAACTGCATTGGTGGTATCCGTTGTCTAGTCTATTACCGGCTCACTACAGCGAGCGTGAACACAACCTAGATCATATCAGTGAAGAGGTGAGAACCCGTATCGCGGCATCGATCTGGAATGCTCCACTACTTGACCCGATGCGATGTGATGCGCGGTTTCTTCCGGCACTTGGAAAATTCTACGGTATCGAGTACTGGTGGGATGATCTTACCGTGGCAGAACAGCGTGAGTTCATCATGCGGATGCCTCTGGTTAAAAAGCGACGAGGGACACTTTGGGCTGTACGTCAGATTATCAATGTCATCGATGCAAATGCCAAGGTCTATGAGGGCAATTTTTCAAACCTAAGAAACGGATCTACTGCTAGAGATGGATTAACCCAACACGGATATATATCGTTTTGGGCTGAGTTTGTTGTTTTGGCGAGTAGAGCGATGAATAATACTAAGGCAGTACAGATGCGTCGATTGATCGAGAGTGTTGCACCTGTACGCTCACGGCTCATCCGTATTGATTATAGGAATGTAGCAGTAAAACACGACGGAACAACATACAGAAATGCAAACTACAATAGAGGAGGCGCGTAATGGCAGATTTAGCCGAAACAGAAACATATGTAGCTGGTATTTACCAGCTTGAAATAACCGATCCGGTAATCGGTGGACCGGATGGAATTGACAACCTACAGGCCAAACAGCTGGCAAATCGTACAGCATGGTTAAAAAAACAGTTTACGGATTTATTTAGCGGTGCAATATCTGTTGTAAAGGCGACAAAACTTGCAACAGCTCGAAATATTAATAATATTCCCTTTGATGGTACTACGGATATTGAGGTCTTAGGCACTGCTACTAATGCTGCAACTGCTAATACAAGTTTCTATGATACGGATATTTTTGGCTTTTTTGGAGCAGCATCTGGAGCTTGGAGGAAGATTACTGGGGCTAATTTTAAAGCTACTCTAAAAACGTACTTTGATAATGTATATGCAAATATTTCTACCATAGGAAGCCTTGGACCGCAGACAGGAAGTTTATCCGCATCTTTTACTCTTACTCAATCTAATGCTGGAAAAATGCAAGTATGTGCTAGTGGTATCACGGTTACTCTCCCTCCTATTAATACCATCACGTCTGGAAGCTGTTTTATTATAAAAAATGGGGGGATAGGCTTAATCATAATAGCTCTTAACGGGAATAGTATTGAATCCCCTAGTATTAGAATAACAGGTGGTGAAACTCTTATTATCCAAAGCGATGGGGGAAGTTTTTACAGAATAGTATCTAGGACAGGGAGAACACCTACCTATGCTGAAAATGCTATAGCAATTACGTACAACACTGTTTATCAAGCAGATACAGATGGGACACTGATTGTTTTACTAACTGGGAGCTATATGAACGGGGCTCAGATATTAGTAGGAGATACCAATGCCCCAAATCTGTTACTCGCCAAACAATATGATGATATTAACTCTAATTCAAAAGAGTATTCGCTATCTGTAGTAATCCCATCAGGGATGTATTATAAGGTTGCTCCGCTAGGTGCTAATGCTTTTGAAACAGTAACTAGCTACTTTTTTAAACATAAATAAGGAGACACAATGGAAGATAAAATTTTTATTACACATGATGAACAAAACAACGTTACCGGTGCTTTTGGATTTAAACCAGAAGTTCCATTTATAACAGTGCCTTCAAGTGTATGGCAGCAATTTGCTATTTATAAAAAAGAAGAATTAAAGATTATTGACACATCTATAGAGGTTTTAGATGAGGGAGTTAATAGGGTTTTTACCCTCAATAAAACTAAAAAATTGTTAGAGCTAAAATT